>CAMAWO010000042.1 GCA_945861925.1 Bifidobacterium breve
TTCGTGCCGCCCACCGTGCCGGCGCCCTCGAACTCGGCGACGTCGCTCGCAGTGCTACCGATCCGCACGGCGCGCCTCGACGCGTTGAATACCGGCCAGGACCACAGGCACGCCTCGGTCGAATTGCCGGCCACGCTCGTCCATTCACCATGCCATCCAGTGGGGACGTTCCCAGGGGGGAAGCTCGGTGTGGTTTTGACGCAGACCCGGTGGTGACGGGCGAGGGAGGTGACAAATGACCACGGAGGCGACCATCGCTCTGGATCGCGCTCGGACTGGGCTCGCGAGCCATCGGATGTCCGGCGACCGGAGGGATCGCGCCTGGCCGGGTCGATGAAGATGACGTCACCTGGGCCGAGACTGTGTGTCGCCTCGGCGAGGATGTCGGCATCTGTCGCATCGCCGAGGACGAGTCTGGCCGACGGAACGTTGGCGGCGAGCAGGCAGGCGATCTGGGGGGACCGCTCGACGACGGTCACGTCGAGCCCGGCTGACACAAAAGCGCTGGCGTCAAAGCCCAATCCGGCGGTGAGGTCGACGACCCGGGCAGAGCCTGACGCCGCGATGATCTCGGCGCGGCGGCGTGCGATGACCGGGCGGGTGGCTTGCTCAAGGCCGTCGCGAGTGAGGAAACTTGGCCCGTCAATGCCATACCGCTCTGATGCGAGGGCCCGAAGGCTGGCCTGGGTCAGGGCCGCGGCACATTGCTCGGGGGAGAGATCGGGGTAGGCGCGGCGGAGGGCGGCAGAGGTGGCGAGGGTGTCGGGTGCGCCCGGTGCGAATGAGCCCAAGTCTCGGGCTCGCTCGATTACCGGCACCGCGGCTGGCCCGGTGAGCCATTGAACGATGCCGAGTTCAGTCACACGCATATTGTCTCGCGTCGGGCGGCTGCCCCGTCCGCAGTGACGTCCTGCTGGCACTCAACTTGACGGAGTGCTAACCGCTGCGTACATTTTGTTCTGGCACTCCCTACCGGGGACTGCTAACTGACGAAGCCCTCGGCTGTGCGATCGCAGGGGGCGCAGACTCACTCGAAAGGACGACACACGTGTCGGTCACCATCAAGCCACTCGAAGACCGCATCCTAGTTCAGACCCTCGAAGCCGAGCAGACCACTGCTTCCGGCTTGGTCATCCCGGACACCGCCAAGGAGAAGCCCCAGGAGGGCAAGGTTCTGGCCGTTGGCCCGGGCCGCTTCGACGAGGACGGGGAGAAGCGCATTCCTCTCGACATCAAGGTCGGTGACATCGTCATCTACAGCAAGTACGGCGGCACCGAGGTGAAGTACGACGGCGAGGAGTACCTCCTGCTCTCCGCTCGCGACGTTCTCGCAATCGTCGAGAAGTAGCACACCGTTCCAACTCGTTGACTGGCCCGTCGTGAGAGCCGCGCACCTCGGTGGGCGGCCACGGCGGGCCATTCATGTCCTGAACCCCGGTCACGGGCGAGTCTTCGTGCCGGTGGCCGTCGAACGATTCACGAACCTGTTGGGAGAACGAACTCATGTCCAAGATCCTGGAATTCGATGAGGACGCACGGCACAGCCTCGAGCGCGGTGTCAATGCCCTCGCAGACGCTGTCAAGGTGACCTTGGGCCCGAAGGGCCGCAACGTCGTCATCAACAAGAAGTGGGGCGCGCCGACCATCACGAATGATGGCGTGACGATCGCCCGTGAGATCGAGCTTGAGGATCCCTACGAGAACCTCGGGGCCCAGCTCGCCAAGGAGGTCGCCACCAAGACGAACGATGTCGCAGGCGACGGCACCACCACCGCTACCGTCCTGGCTCAGGCCATGGTTCGCGAGGGCCTTAAGCAGGTTGCTGCAGGCGCGTCGCCAATGGACATAAAGCGCGGCATCGACAAGGCCGTTACTGCCATGATCGACGAACTGCACCGGGTGGCACGTCCGGTTGCCGGCAAGGAGGAGATCGCCCAGGTGGCGACCATTTCCTCTCAGGATTCTGAGATTGGCTCGCTCATCGCCGATGCCTTCGACAAGGTCGGCAAGGACGGCGTCATCTCCGTCGAGGAGTCGAGCACCACGGCGATGGAACTCGAGTTCACGGAGGGCATGCAGTTCGATAAGGGCTTCATCTCCCCGTACTTCGTAACCGATCAGGAGCGTATGGAGGCTGTCCTCGAGGATGGTCGCGTCCTGCTGGTGCAGGGCAAGATCAGTTCCGTCCAGGAGTTGCTCCCGCTGCTTGAGAAGGTTGTGCAGGCGAGCAAGCCGCTCCTCATCATCGCTGAGGACGTCGATGGCGAGGCGCTTTCCACGCTCGTCGTGAACCGCATCCGCGGCACCTTCTCCTCTGTTGCCGTCAAGGCCCCGGCATTCGGTGATCGCCGCAAGGCCGTGCTCGAGGACATTGCCGTCCTCACGGGCGCTCAGGTTGTTTCGGCCGAGGTAGGCCTCAAGCTCGATCAGGTTGGCCTTGAGGTGCTCGGCTCAGCCCGCCGCATCGTCGTGACGAAGGACAACACGACCATCGTCGATGGCGGTGGCGAGCACTCTGCAGTGACGGATCGTGTGGCTCAGATCAAGAACGAGATCGAGCGCACTGACTCCGACTGGGACAAGGAGAAGCTCCAGGAGCGTCTCGCCAAGCTCAGTGGCGGTGTCGTCGTCATCAAGGTCGGCGCTCACACCGAGGTTGAGCTCAAGGAGAAGAAGCACCGCATCGAGGATGCTGTCTCGGCTACTCGCGCGGCCATCGAGGAGGGCATTGTCGCCGGTGGCGGCGCGGCACTCGTCCAGGCTGCTGCGGTTCTGACCTCCGATCTCGGCCTCACCGGAGATCAGGCGACGGGCGTCGGCATCGTTCGGCGCTCGGCAGTTGAGCCGCTGCGCTGGATCGCCGAGAACGCCGGCGAGCGCGGCTACGTCGTCGTGTCGAAGGTTGCTGAGCTTCCCCTCGGTCACGGACTGAACGCGGCTACGGGCGAGTACGTCGACATGATCGCGGCCGGTGTCATCGACCCGGTCAAGGTCACGCGGTCAGCGCTTCAGAACGCGGCGTCAATCGCGGCGATGCTCCTCACCACCGAGGTCCTCATCGTCGAGAAGAAGGAAGAGGAGCCGGCTGCCGGTGGCAATAGCCGCGGGCACGGGCACTCGCACTAAGAACAGCTTAAGGCCGCGCCGGGAGCAACCTCCCGGCGCGGCCTTAAACATTGCCACCCAACCATCCCGGTCATTTCATCCAGAATCCGGCTCGACTGACCATTTTTTGGGCGAAATGTCCGAATTATGGGTCATTTGAACCCGGGTCGCATGGCGAGCGCGCAGGGCGAACTGGGCTGACGACGCACGAATAAGAGAAGGTGGCCGCGAGGTCGGTGCGCCAACGGCTGTCCTTGGTCCCCGAGCATCTTGTACACGTTCGTGGGGCGACGGGCAATGCACGATAGTCGGCGACCATGTGAAAGTCGTGACATATGAGGTCGATCTTGGACCGCAGATGCAACCTCACCGGTCCAACCCGGATCAAATGACCAATAAACCAGTCAAATGACCAATATTTCGGCCATTTCGACCGGATTCTGGTTGAAATGACGGGGGGTGGGGCGGGCGGGGTTAGCTTGCTATGACGTTTAGGTTTGATTTTGCGCTGGCCACCGTCTGCTTGCGCCGGTAAATCGCCTCGCGATCCTCCTCTGACATGCCGCCCCAGACTCCATAGGGCTCTCTGACCGCAAGTGCATGGGTTGCGCACTCGTCGAGCACTGGGCAGGACCGGCAGATGCGCTTCGCCTGCTCTGCGCGGTCCTCGCGTGCTGCCCCACGTTCGCCCTCCGGATGGAAGAAGGCATTTGGGTCCTCGCCACGGCAGGCCCCCTGCAACTGCCAGTCCCACAAGTCTGCGTTAGGGCCGGGAAGGCGGGAGACATCAGCCATGGGGAACCTCCTGAGTGATCGTGATTGCTGTTTTCTGCTACGTAACTGTCCCACTATACAAAGCGTTTCATCTGTTGGTCAAGATGGGCCACGCCGGGAATCTGTCTTACCGACGGTTCGACGAGATGCGATTCGGGACCGTGGCACTCACAATAGGAAAATGCCCTCGGTTCGCGTCGTCCCAAGCCTCACGGTTTCGGCCGTAGCACGCCGATTAGGGGTTGCGCCAGCCACGCTGCGAACTTGGGATCGCCGGTACGGGATCGGCCCTTCCAGCCATGAGGCGGGCTCCCATCGTCGCTACTCGGCCCAGGACATGATCCGCCTCGAGCACATGCGCAGGCTCGTCATCGCAGGAGTGCCCCCTGTCGACGCGGCCCGGGACGCGCTCAACGCGGAGGTCCTCGCGTCGGACGATGACGCATCTGAGCCAAATGCGGTGTACATGGCCTCGGTCACCGAACTCATCCGGCGCCCCGCAGCCGCAAAGGTCATGACGGTTTCCGAGAGCACCGGCAGGCCGGGTGGCGGGCACGTCATTGCGCTGCCGGGCGCGTCTGCGACTTCGCGCGGGTTGGCCAGGGCAGCATTGGCACTTGATGGTCCGACCTGCTCAGCGATCATCGATGCATCTATTGAGCTGCAAGGTGTCATTCCGACGTGGAATGACCTCCTCGTTCCGGTACTTGCCGGCGTGGGCGAGCGTTGGAGCTCGACTGGAAAGGGTATCGAGATTGAGCACACGCTCACCGGCGCCGTCATCTCGTCGCTTTCAGAGGTGATGCGCCGGCTCAAGGCCCCCCTCAATGCGCGTGCGGTGATCCTTGCCGCCGCCGACCGTGAGCAGCATTCGTTGCCGCTGTGGGCCGTGGCAGCGGGGCTTGCGGAGCGACAGATCTCCGTCCGCCTTCTCAACGAGCCAATGCCAGCCAGCTCCCTCGTCCAAGCGGTGCAACGCATCGGTCCGGCAGCAGTGTTCGTGTGGTCGCAGACCAGTGTCTCTGGCGATCCTCAGGAGATTGCGACCTTGCCCCACTTCCGCCCCGCTCCGCGGGTGCTTGTTGGCGGCCCCGGGTGGTGCGGTGACCTGCCTCGCGGGGTGGATCGCGTCGCGAGCCTTAGTGATGCGGTCGCGCGAATTGCACGTGCCGCCGGCGAGTAGCCTTAGCTGACCCATTAGCACAAGACATCGGAGTCCGCGTTGGCCATCGGCAGGCAAGACGATCCCCTCGCCAACGATGACGGTGCCACCGCTGGCGGTCATGGACCCTCGAAGTTCGGCTATCTCGGACTCACCTACGACGATGTGCTCCTGCTCCCTGCCGAGTCCGATGTCATCCCGAGTGAGGTTGATACCTCCTCCCGGGTGACCCGCAATATCACCGTTCGCATGCCCCTGGTGTCCAGCGCCATGGACACCGTGACCGAAGCGAGAATGGCCATTGCCATGGCTCGCCAGGGCGGGGTTGGGGTGCTCCATCGCAACCTGCCGATCGACGAGCAGGCGGCGCAGGTCGATCTCGTCAAGCGCTCCGAGGCCGGAATGGTGACACACCCGGTGACCTGCCTGCCGACCGACACCCTCGCGCACGTCGACCGACTCTGTGGCCGCTACCGAATCTCGGGAGTCCCGGTGGTCGATACTGACGGAATCCTCGTTGGCATCGTTACCAATCGCGACATGCGATTCGAGGACGACATGGGCAAGCCTGCGTCGGCTGTCATGACCCGCATGCCCCTTGTCACGGCCCGCGTGGGGATCGACCCGAATGATGCCCTTGCACTCCTCGCGACCCGCAAGGTCGAAAAGCTCCCACTCATCGACGAGGAAGGCCGCCTCCGCGGGCTCTTCACAGTGAAGGATTTCGTCAAGGCTGATAGGTACCCGCACGCCACGAAGGATTCCAGCGGCCGTCTCGTCGTTGGCGCTGCCGTCGGAGTTGGCGAGGATGCCCGCAAGCGTGCTCACGCGCTCGCCGATGCAGGAGTTGACTTCCTCATCGTCGATACGGCGCACGGACACTCCCGGGCCGTCATCGACATGGTGCGGTTGCTCAAACTCGAGACCTCAATCGACATCGTCGGAGGAAACGTCGCGACGAGGGCGGGTGCACAGGCGCTCGTCGATGCCGGGGCCGATGGCATCAAGGTGGGAGTTGGACCAGGCTCCATCTGCACAACCCGCGTCGTGGCGGGCGTCGGAGTCCCGCAGATCTCGGCGATCTACGAGGCCTCGCTCGCGGCAGGACCAGCCGGAGTCCCGGTCATTGGAGACGGGGGCCTTCAGTACTCAGGTGACATCGCGAAGGCCATCGTGGCCGGGGCGGACACCGTCATGCTCGGATCGCTTCTCGCCGGGACCGAGGAGGCACCGGGTGATGTCGTGTTCGTCGGAGGCAAGCAATTCAAGTCCTACCGCGGCATGGGCTCGCTCGGCGCGATGCAATCCCGCGGCGAGGCCCGTTCCTATAGCAAGGACCGCTACTTTCAGGACGATGTCCTGAGCGATGACAAACTGGTCCCCGAGGGCATCGAGGGAGTGGTCGCCTACCGGGGGCCGCTCAGCAATGTCGCCCATCAACTCGTTGGTGGCCTGCGGGCGTCCATGGGCTACTCGGGAGCCGCGACCATAGCCGAGCTGCACGAGAAGGGCTCCTTCGTTCGCATCACCGCGGCCGGCCTTCGCGAGAGCCACCCACACGACGTCCAGATGGTCATCGAGGCACCCAACTACGCTAGCCGATAGGAATCCGATGACCGATATCCAAATCGGCGGCCAGAAGCGAGCTCGCCGCGCCTATTCACTCGACGAGGTCGCCATCGCCCCGAGCCGTCGAACTCGAGATCCACAGGAGGTGTCGACCGCCTGGACCATCGATGCTTACCACTTCGATCTCCCGTTCATCGCGGCGCCGATGGACTCCGTCGTGTCGCCAGCAAGCGTTCGTGCCCTCGGTGCCCTCGGCATGCCGGCCGCCCTCAACCTCGAGGGAGTCTGGGGTCGCTATGAGGATCCGGAGCCGCTCCTTCGGGAGATCGCCGCGCTCGACGGTGCTCGGGTCACCTCGCGAATGCAGGAAATCTACTCGACGCAGCCAGTTGACCTCGACCTCGTCGGCGAGCGCATAGCAGACCTTAAGGCCTCCGGCGTCACGGTCGTGGCAGCGGTGAGCCCGCAGGGCACCGCGTCCCTCGCACCAGTCGCCGCCGCCGCTGGCGCCGACATGATCGTCATCCGGGGCACCACAGTCTCGGCCGAGCATGTGAGCGGCGATGGCGTCCCGCTCAACCTCAAGGAGTTCATCCACCAACTCGATGCGCCTGTCATTGTCGGCGGGTGCGCGACATACCAAGCGGCCCTCCATCTCATGCGAACCGGTGCGGCCGGCGTGCTCGTCGGCTTCGGTGGCGGCTCAGCACACACGACCGCCGATGTCCTCGGGGTCAGGGTGCCGATGGCGAGCGCCGTCAGCGATGTCGCGGCCGCGCGGCGCGACTACCTCGACGAGTCGGGTGGCCGCTATGTCCACGTCATCGCCGATGGTGCGATGGGGCGCAGCGGCGACATCGTGAAGGCGTTCGCCTGCGGGGCTGACGCCGCGATGCTCGGCTCTGTGCTCGCCCGGGCAACCGATGCCCCGGGGGCCGGGGCACACTGGGGCGCGGAGGCATGGCATCCGCACCTGCCCCGCGGTCAGCGCAACCTGCTGTCGCAGGTCGGTGCCTTCGCGCAGGTGCTCCACGGTCCCTCGGACAACGCGGAGGGCACGCTCAATATCGTTGGGGCGCTGCGCAAGGCCATGGCAACGACGGGATACAGCGATGTCAAGGAGTTCCAGCGGGTTGAGATGGTGGTCACTGCGTGAGCGACGAGGCCACGTCGATCGAACCCGCGGTCATTGAGCGACTGCTCGGCCGCGCGGTGCTCAGCGACGCGCCCCTCACGAAAGTCATCCTCGCCCCGTTCACCGGGGAGCCGCTCTACATCCTGCCGCTGTCCGGTGCGCCCGAGGTACTGCGCGCCGCTGAAGGCGCCCGTCGGGCGCAGGTTGAATGGGCCACCAGGTCGGTGCGCGAGCGCTGTCACATCGTCCTCACCTTTCATGATCTCGTCCTTAAACACCGCAACACCGCGCTCGACATTGTGCAACTCGAGACGGGCAAGGCGCGTCGCGATGCTCTGGAGGAACTCCTCGACGTGCTTGTCACCGCGCGGCACTACGCGCGCGATGCCCGCAGACTCCTGCGGACGACCCGACACCGTGGTGTCTTTCCAATCATGGTCGGGGTGCAGGAACTGCATCATCCGCGCGGGCTCGTCGGCGTGCTCGCACCCTGGAACTACCCGCTCACCCTCGCGGTGAGTGACGCCATTTCGGCGCTGCTCGCCGGCAATGCGGTGATCCTCAAGCCCGATGTTCAGACCACCCTCACCGCATTGTGGGCCATCGATCTTCTCATCGAGGCGGGCGTCCCGGCGGACCTCATCCCGGTCGTGACCGGTGAGGGTCCCGTCGTCGGCCCCCTCCTCATCGAGGAGGTCGACTACGTGATGTTCACGGGGTCAACGCGGGTCGGACGTGAGGTGGCCCGCCGATGCGGCGAACGGCTGATCGGCCACTCGATGGAGCTCGGCGGCAAGAATGCGATGCTCGTTCGAGCTGACGCCGACATCGAGCGGGCGTCAGAGATCGCGGTTCGTGCCTCCTTCTCCAATTCGGGGCAGCTGTGCATCTCGATGGAGCGGATCTACGTGCACGAGCGCGTGTACGAGGATTTTTCGGCGGCATTCGTTCGGCGGATCGAGGCGATGACAATGAAGTCGGGTGTCGGATGGGGAGCTGACATGGGCTCGCTCATCTCGGCCGCGCAGGTCGAACGGGTGCTCGGTCACCTTGCAGACGCGACGACCCGTGGCGCGCGTGTGCTGGCCGGCGGCCGTCACCGCCCTGATATCGGGCCCTACTACGTCGAGCCTACGGTCTTGGAGAACGTGACCACCGATATGTCCCTCTGCGACGAGGAGACCTTTGGCCCGGTCGTCGCGCTGTACAAGGTGGCGTCGGACGAGGAGGCGATCACTGCGGCGAATGCCTCGTCATACGGGCTCAATGCGTCAGTGGTGACCCGCGATCATCGACAGGGTCGCCGGATCGCCGCCCAACTTCGTGCGGGCACGGTCAACGTGAACGAGGGGTACGCGGCAGCGTGGGGGAGTACTCGCGCTCCCATGGGAGGCATGGGTGATTCCGGCATGGGCCGAAGGCATGGCGCCGAGGGACTTTTGAAGTACACGGAGTCGCAGACGGTCGCCCATCAGCGATTTCTTGGATTCGGTGCCCCATTCGGGTGGTCGGATAAGCGCTGGGGCGGGACACTTGTCTTGGCCGTAGGGGCCTTGAAACGGCTGGGCCTGAAGTAGACCAGCGAACCGCGGGAGGAAGTATGTCGGATGTTGATGTCGCGATCATCGGATCGGGTTTCGGCGGCTCCGTATCCGCCCTGCGACTCACCGAAAAGGGCTACCGGGTATCGGTATTCGAGGCTGGCCGCCGCTTCGCTGATGGAGACCTTCCGAAGACCTCATGGCGCCTGCGCTCGTTTCTGTGGGCGCCGCGGCTCGGACTCACAGGCATCCAGCGCATTCACATCCTCAAGGACGTCGTCGTCCTCGCAGGAGCCGGCGTCGGCGGGGGATCACTGAACTATGCGAACACCCTGTACGTCCCGCCCAAGCCATTCTTCGACGACGTGCAATGGCGCCACATCACCGACTGGGCCCAGGAGTTGGCTCCGCACTACGACCAGGCCTCGCGCATGCTCGGCGTTACCGACAATCCGCTCATGACCCGCAGCGACCTGATCATGAAGGCGATCGCCGACGACATGGGCGTCGGACATACCTTCAGGCTGACGCCGGTTGCGGTCTACTTCGGCGACGGGCCCGGTGTGACGCGCGAGGATCCGTTCTTCGGCGGAGTCGGACCATCCCGAACCGGATGCACCCACTGCGGATCATGCATGACCGGGTGCCGGATCGGCGCGAAGAACACCCTGCCGAAGAACTACCTCGGGCTCGCCGAGGGTGCGGGTGCCGTCGTTCACCCCCTCACGACCGTCGTCGCGATAGACGAGCAGCCAGGTGGTGGGTTCATCATCACGACCGAGCGCACCGGTGCTTGGTTCCGCCGCCGCCGACAAACCTTCACCGCCGATCACGTCATCATGGCGGCAGGCACGTACAACACCCAGCGACTCCTCCACCGGATGAAGGACGATGGCCGGTTGCCGAACCTCTCACCGGCTCTTGGTCGCCTCTCGCGCACGAACAGTGAGTCGATCCTTGGTGCTGTCGCCCGCTCCTCGGACAACGATTACACCCAGGGAGTCGCCATCACATCGAGTTTCTTCCCCGACGAGAGCACTCACGTCGAAGCAGTGAGGTATGGCAAGGGCTCGAACTCAATGGGCCTGCTGCAATCGGTGCTCACCGTTCCGCAGGAGGGCCGGGCCCGCTGGCGCGTGTGGATGCGCGAGATGGTGCGGCAGCGCCGTCAGGCGGTTGCCCTCCTCAATGTGCGTCGGTGGAGCGAGCGAGCGGTCATCTCACTGGTGATGCAGGCGGTCGATAACTCGCTCACGCTCACGGCAGGACGATCCCGACTCGGACGCTGGAAGCTCACCACAAGCAAGGACGAGTCACGCCCGGCCCCGACCTATATTCCGGCGGCGGCCGACGTCGTGCACCGAATCGCCGACAAGATTGACGGCGTCCCGGGGAGCAATGTCTTCGAGAGTTTCGATGCGGCCATGACCGCCCACTTCGTCGGGGGCTGCGTGATCGCCGCCGATCCGGCGCACGGTGTGATCGACCCGTATCACCGGGCATTCGGACATCCGGGGCTGCACGTCGTCGATGGCTCGGCCATCACGGCGAATCTCGGCGTCAATCCGTCCCTGACGATCACCGCGCAGGCCGAGCGCGCGATGTCGATGTGGCCGAACAAAGGTGAGGCCGACCTGCGGCCAGCACTTGGTGAGCAGTACCGGCGCGTGGGTGCGACCGCCCCAAGGAATCCGGTCGTGCCGGACGAAGCAGTCGGCGCCCTGCGCATCGTTGTCCACGGCACCTGAACGGCTGATGAGACGCACCACGGTGCGACACCCGTTCTGCTGCCCAGTGGGCCGCGGGTAGTCTTCCTGTCGATGTCGAATGAGCAGCCGGCAACGGCTCTGAATCCCCAGCACGAGGCGCCGCCCACGTATCTGGGCTGGGCCATCGGCGTGACGGCCTGCTGCTTCCTGCCGTGCGGGATCGTCGCGGTTTACTTCGGCTGGCGTTCGGCCCAGGAGACAGTGAGCGGGGACCTCGTTCGGGCGGAGGAATCCTCGAAGTCGGCGAGGCGTTGGCTCATCGCGGCGGTGGTTGTTGGCGTGCTCACCGATCTCGTGATGGTGGCTTCGCTCGGACTGCTCGGAGCCTTCCCTTCTTCTGGCTCTCAATAGGATCGTGGACGTGGCAGGCGCGCAGCAGGTAGTCCTCGTCATTGATTTCGGGGCCCAGTACGCGCAACTTATCGCCCGGCGGGTGCGCGAGGCGCGGGTCTACTCCGAGGTGGTACCCCACACGATCACGGCCGATGAGATGCGTGACCGCGCACCGGCTGCTATCATTCTCAGCGGGGGCCCGTCCAGCGTGTACGAGCTGGGTGCACCGCAACTCGACCCCGGAATTCTCGACCTCGGCGTGCCGGTCTTCGGCATCTGCTACGGATTTCAGGCCATGGCCAAGGCCCTCGGTGGCACCGTCAAGAAGACGGGCCTGCGCGAGTTCGGCGGCACTGAACTCACGGTCGCCGAGCCAGGTGCGCTGTTTTCCGGCCTGCCCGCCACTGCGAACGTGTGGATGTCTCACGGCGACTGCGTTTCGGTGGCGCCCGACGGCTTCATCATCTCGGCCACATCTGCCGGTGCGCCCGTGGCAGCCTTCGAGAATGCCGAGCGCCGCATGGCGGGCGTGCAGTATCACCCTGAGGTCAGGCACAGTGCGCATGGGCAAGACGTTCTGGTGCACTTCCTCTACGACATCGCGGGGCTCGCACCGAACTGGACCATGACCAATGTGATCGACGAGCAGGTCGCGCGAATCAAGGAGCAGGTCGGCGGTGGGCTGGTGATCTGCGGTCTCTCGGGCGGCGTTGACTCGGCTGTCGCCGCGGCGCTCGTGCAGCGTGCGGTCGGCGATCAGCTCACCTGCGTCTTCGTCGACCACGGCCTGCTGCGCAAGGGCGAGGCTGAGCAGGTCGAACGCGACTTCGTCGCAGCCACCGGCGTGAAGCTTGTCGTCGTCGATGCGCAGCAGCGATTTCTCACCGCCCTCGCCGGTGTCAGTGATCCCGAGACCAAGCGCAAGATCATCGGACGTGAGTTCATCCGCGTGTTCGAGGACGCCACGGCACAGGTGATCGCCGCTGCCGGCGCTCATGGTCAGACCGTAGATTTCCTGGTACAGGGCACCCTTTACCCGGATGTCGTAGAGTCCGGCGGCGGATCAGGCACTGCGAATATCAAGAGTCACCACAATGTCGGCGGCCTGCCGGAGGACATGAAGTTCGCCCTCGTCGAGCCGCTGCGCGCTTTGTTCAAGGATGAAGTGCGGCAGGTGGGCCTTGATCTTGGCCTGCCCGATGAGATCGTGTGGCGCCACCCCTTCCCTGGTCCTGGCCTTGCGATCCGCATTGTCGGGGCGGTAGACGAGGAGCGGCTGACGATTCTGCGAGCGGCGGATGCGATCGCGCGTGAGGAGCTCACGAACGCCGGCCTCGATCGTGATGTCTGGCAGTTCCCCGTCGTCCTCCTTGCCGACGTTCGCTCGGTCGGGGTTCAAGGGGATGGACGAACCTACGGGCATCCGATCGTGCTCAGGCCGGTCTCAAGCGAGGATGCGATGACCGCAGATTGGTCGCGTTTGCCCTATGACCTGCTCGCGCGAATTTCGACACGCATCACCAACGAGGTGCGCGACGTGAATCGCGTTACGTTGGACATCACGTCAAAGCCTCCGGGCACGATCGAGTGGGAGTAAGGCCATGCAGTTCCTCTACAACCTGATTCTGGTGCTGCACTTCGTCGGCCTCGCGAGCCTGCTCGGGGGGTTCATTGTGCAGATGAAGTCGGCCGACAAGGGCGTGAATCCGGCAATGTGGCACGGCGCGCTCACCCAACTCATCACCGGCGTCCTCTTGGTCGGCATCGCGGAGTCGGGCTCACTTGAGGGCGACCCGCTGGACATGACGAAGATCTCGGTCAAGCTGCTCATCGTGCTCGTCATCACGGTGCTCGCCTTCGTCGGCCGAAGGAAGCAGCCGCCGCAGGTTCCGCTTTGGGGCATCATTGGCGCGCTCACCCTCGTGAACGTCATCATCGCTGTCTTCTGGTAGGGCGCAGCCTTCTGGTAGTCGCCTGCGCTGTTCGGTCAGGCGGTGTTGACGACCATGAACGCCTCCGCGAGGCGCCCCTCGGGCAGGCCTGCTTCAACTGCCTGCATCGTCATCCATCCGCGGACTCGATCGGAGAGGTCGTCCATGTGGGCGGTCTGGCTGGCATGGGCCCTGAGTGCTTCGATCTTGCGGTCGAAGTGCTCGGTTGCGTCAACGTAGTGGTCCGGGGTGGGACTGCCGAATACCCAGACCTCGGGAACGGCCCAGTCGGCTAGGCCCTCGTCCTGAAACAGCACCGGGTGGGCGAATGGGTTCCGTGCATCCGGGTAGACGGCGCAGATCGCGGCCTCGCCTGCCGCGAGGTGATCGGGGTGCGAGCCATAGATGCGGTCCCAGTTGCGGTCGGGGGACTGGATGAGCATGCGTTGCGGGCGCACCTGTCGGATGACCCGGCTGATGTCGCGGCGCAGTGCATGGGTGACGGTGAGCTCACCATCGGTGTAGCCGAGGAAGCGGACGTCGTGGACGCCGAGGATCTCACCGGCTGCCCGCTGCTCTGAACGCCTGATGGCGGGGATCTCGGAGCGGGGGACCTCGTGGTCGGATCCGCCAGCATCGCCATCGGTGATGATGCAGTAGGTGACGGTGATACCGGCTGCGGTCGCTGCGGCAACGGTTCCGCCAGCGCCGAAGTCGACGTCGTCGGGGTGGGCCGTCACGACGAGGATTCGTTCGATCTCGGTGTCGTCAAGCATGTGTTTCCTCACAGGCCCGCGAGAATTCCGGGCGGTTCACGGGACATAAGGGTGGTGTGGGCAAGGAAACCCCGAGTCTCACCGCGCCACAGTAGAAACTTTCGCCACTTCCGTGACACCATGACTAGGTGCTTCCCCGCCGATTAGGGCATTCTGCCCTGCGCCGCCTCCTGCCCGGCACCCCGGGTCAGGTCGTTGCGGGACTCAGACGGGGGCCACTGCGCAGGGGGCTGAAGCGGGGTCCGGTGATCGCCGTGGTCTCCCTCCTCGGCGCAGCGCTCCTCCTCCCCTTGGCCAACGCCGCGGATGCACCATCAGGATGGCAGTCCTCGAACTGGACCGGGGTCGTTGCTGGACCCCCGGCACCCGGCACCGGGCTTCCGGCCGCTGTCGTCCCGCTGGGAACCACCCCGCTGCCTGCTGAGTACGACGTCGATCCGACGTACCAGGGCCAGTCGCAGTGCGATCCGTCCGTCAAGCCGGGGGCTCAAAAGCTCGCTGACCTCGTCAAGGCGACCTACGGTGCCGAGCAGACCGTGTGGATCCCGCGAGGCTGCGAGGTCGGTGGCCAAAGCGAGCATAAGGAGGGGAGAGCCCTCGACTGGATGACCGATGTGCGCAAAGCGCAGGAGCGCGCAAATGCGGAGGCCTTCCTCACCTGGCTGCTCGGCCCTGATGCAACTGGGCGGCCCTACGGCAACGCGATCCGCCTCGGGGTCATGTATGTCGGCTGGAATGACCGGATCTGGCGCGGCTATGAGATTGACCGCGGTTGGACGGAGCTCAAGGGCTGCTTCTCGAAGCCGGAGAAATCATCCGACACGACCTGCCATCGAAATCACATCCACATCTCGCTCACCTGGGACGGCGCGACCGGGACGAACTCCTTCTGGGACGGCTCAGCGGCGACCGCACCGTACTGCCCGCGCAAGAGCACGGGCGCCACGACCCCAGATGAGACGGTCAAGGGCGACATGATCGCGGTCGAGCCGGTGCGCGTGCTCAGCACTGCGGACGGCATCGGGATTGAGCAACGCTGCAGGCTGCAGCAGGACCGGTGGTCGGGGGATAGCCACCGAATCTTCGCACGGGTGATCGGCCAGGGAGCCGTCCCTGCCACCGGGGTTTCCGGGGTCAGGATCCGCCTGACCGCGGTCCAGTCCAATGCGCCGTCGACAGTTCGGGTGTGGTCACCCGGCCAGGTGCAGAGCCAGCCCGCGGTGAAGGTCGGCATGAGCGCTGACGCGGCGGCCGAGGTAGTCGTTCCTGTTGCGTCGGATGGAACGATTGCGCTGGCGACCTCGGCGGGGGCGACCGATCTCGCGGTCGATGTGCTCGGCTACTACCTGAGCGGGGCTAGTGGCCCGGCTGCGCAACCGGTAGCGCCGCCCGGGGGAACCCCGGCGCCGCCACTGGCACCCGAGCCCACCGACTTCTTCCCGCTGGGGTCCGTCGTCGGCTACGAGTCGGCCACCGATGGACCCTTGAAGCCGGGGGAGGAGCGCAACGTCACGTTGGCGGGCGTACCGGCGGAAGCGCGATCGGCCCTCATCTTCGTGACGAGCAAGGATGCGACTCGCAAGGGCTCCGTCCGGATCGGCCGAATCGACGATAAGAAGGCGGCCGCCCGCTTCGCCTTCCCAAAGTCCAAGATGCACAAGGAGATCATGCTGGTGCCCGTTTCAGGCGGCCAGGTGCGGCTGACCGCGTCAAAGCGCCCGGCGGTGAGCCTGCGCGTCGAAGTACTCGGCTACGGCACCGCTGAAACGATGAGAACTGCCACCGGCATCACGCCCCGCCCGATGTTCTCGTCCACCTTCGCGGCCGGCGAGACGAAGATGTTCAGTGCCGCCGGCCAGTTCGGCCTGCCGAAGAAGAAGCGGTTGAAGGCGGTGCTCCTTCGCGTGCAGACCCGCAAGGGCGCGCAGGACGGCACGGTCTCGGTGTTCGCCTCCGATGGGGTGTCGCCTGGTACGCGATCGGCCCCCGTGGTCGCCAACACCCGATACGCCGCGGTTGTGCTTGCGCCTGTCGGAGCTGACGGAAGGATCGCCGTGTCTTCGACGGTGGCGGCGAAGGTGAGGGTGTCCGTCGTCGGATATGTGACGTAGCCGGACGCTGTATTGGCCGCCTCTTCGAATTCTTCGACCCGCATGGACGGGAGCCCTCATTGACATGATCGGAATGTTGTCCGTACATTTGTCCGTACACGAGGGAAGGATGCGTAATGTCTACAGCGACCGCTCGGCTGGAGTTCCGGGTCAGCCCGCAGGAAAAGTCGAAAATCGAACGTGCCGCAGAGCTGTCTGGGGAGCCGGTGTCGACGTTCGCACGGACTGCCGCCGAGGAGAAGGCCGATCGCATCCTTCGCGAGTATGAGGCAACGACGATTGTTCCGGCCGAGTTTTTCGACGAACTCATCGCTGCGTTCGACGCTCGGGCGCAGGCGAATCCCGGACTTCGCAATGCGGCAAGGCGATTGCGCGCAACTGTGACACGTGACTGAGCAATTCCGCTCCGAGCACCTCGATGCCGAACACCACGATCCATTCACGTTCGCTTGCGGCGAGGAGGTGCTCGATCGCTGGCTGCGCGAGCAGGCGGTCTCGGCAACCAAGCGAGGGACCGCTCGAACCTGGGTGTGGACCGACGACGCCGGAGCGGTCGTGGCCTACTACGCGCTCGCCGCTCACAAGATTGTGCGCGACCAAGTCCCGACCGGCATCGGACGTGGTGGACCGGCGGAGATCCCTGCCGTTCTGCTGGCACGGCTCGCCCTTGCTCAGCACTTGCGTGGACAGGGTCTGGGACTAGTCCTCGTCGCTGATGCACTTGAGCGGGTCGTCGAAGCGTCACGGATCGTTGGGGCGCGACTCGTTGTCGTGGACGCGATCGCTGAACCTGTCGCAAGGCTGTACGAGACCCTCGGGTTCCGCCGTCTTCCCGGGCGCATGATGCTCGTCCAGCGGATCAGCGACGTTCAGGCGTCGGTCGACTTGTCGTGAACCGCTGCGGCGGAGGTGTGATGTTCACCGGGGGAACGTCGGCGAATCCGCGTTGTGGGTGCCTCCTCCTACGATGGTCGTGTGACCGTCGCCTCCGATCGTGAGAACCGGCTCGTAGAGGACCTCAACGAGTCGCAGCGTACCGCCGTCGAGCATCGGGGCGGGCCCCTCCTCATCGTCGCGGGTGCTGGGTCTGGCAAGACTCGGGTCCTGACCCGCCGGATCGCCCACCTGCTCGCGAGCGGCGATGCTCAGCCGGGCGAGATCCTCGCCATCACCTTCACGAACAAGGCCGCCGGAGAGATGAAGGAGCGGGTGGCCGAGCTCATTGGCGCGCGCGCCCGGGTCATGTGGGTCTCGACCTTTCACAGCGCGTGTGTTCGCATCCTGCGTAGCGAATCCTCGCGACTCGGGGTCACGAGCGGCTTCACCATCTACGACCAGGCTGACTCCCTGCGCCTCATGGGCATGGTGCTTCGCGATCTTGATCTCGACCCGAAGCGCTATACACCTCGCTCCTTCCTCGCGCAGGTCTCGAACCTCAAGAACGAGCTCATCGACTACGAGACCTCCGCGGCGCAGGCCGTGAACCACATGGAGCGGACCCTCGCCGAGGCCTACGGCCAATATCAGGCCCGACTCCAGCGGGCGAATGCCTTCGACTTCGACGACCTCATCTTCAGCGCCGTTGCTGTTCTGCAGCTCTACCCTGACGTCGCCGAGCACTACCGCCGCCGGTTCCGCCACATCCTCGTCGATGAGTATCAGGACACGAACCACGCGCAGTACACGCTCATCAAGGAGCTTGTCGGCCCTGGCACACCGCAGTTGCCGGCCGGCCAGCTCTGCGTGGTCGGCGATGCAGACCAGTCGATTTACGCCTTCCGCGGCGCGACCATCCGCAACATCGAGGAGTTCGAGCGCGACTACCCGAATGCCCGGACCGTCATGCTCGAGCAGAACTACCGGTCAACCCAGACGATCCTCACGGCTGCAAACTCGGTGATCGCGCGCAACTCGAGCAGGCGCGCGAAGAACCTCGGGACCGACTCTGGTGAGGGTGCGCCGATCGTCGCGTATGTCGCCGATGACGAGCGTGACGAGGCGTCTTTTATCTCGAATGAAATCGATCGGCTGACCGACGTGGAGGGGGTCAAGCACGGTGATGTCGCCATCTTCTATCGCACGAATGCGCAGTCTCGATCAGTCGAAGAGGTGTTCATCCGCGTTGGCATGCCCTACCGAGTGGTGGGTGGTACCAAGTTCTATGAGCGGCGTGAGGTCCGCGATGCGCTCGCCTACCTGCGTGCCCTCGCGAACCCGACCGATGAGGTGTCGCTGCGCCGGGTACTGAACGTACCGAAGCGCGGCATCGGCGAGCGAGCCGAGGCCATGGTCGATGCGTTCGGCCAGCGCGAGCGCATCAGCTTCGCCGAGGCCCTCGAGCGGGCGGCAGAGGCACCGGGCATCGCGACAAGATCCCTCACGAGCATCACCGGCTTCGTCCAGCTCATGACCGGTCTGCGCACCCTCGTCGAGTCGGGCGCTGATGCCGCCGTTGTGCTCCAGGCGATCCTCGAGCAGAGCGGTTACCTCGCGGAATTGCAGGCCTCGGCCGACCCTCAGGACGAGACCCGGGTGGAGAACCTCGCCGAACTTGAGACGGTGGCGCAGGAGTTCTCGAATGAGAATCCCGATGGGACGCTTGTTGATTTCCTCGAGCGCGTCTCGCTCGTGGCCGACTCGGACGATATCCCCGACGCCGATGCGTCGGGGGGAGTTGTGACCCTCATGACCCTCCATACAGCGAAGGGCCTTGAGTTCCCGGTCGTGTTCCTCACGGGGCTGGAGGACGGTGTCTTCCCCCACATGCGTTCCCTCGGCGATCCGAAGGAGCTCGAGGAGGAGCGGCGCCTCGCCTATGTCGGGATCACCAGGGCTCGGGAGCGCCTTTATCTCAGCCGCTCGATGATACGCTCAGCGTGGGGCTCTCCCGCGTTCAACCCGCCATCCCGCTTCCTTGACGAGATTCCCGCGGAAATCCTCGACTGGCGCAGAGAGGAGCCGAGTGACACACCGATCTCAGCCGGGGGATTCGGCTCCTCGCCGTCGAGTAGCAGTGCCGCCCTGCGCCTTGGTGATCGCGTCGTCGGTGGCGGTCCGGTCGTATCGCTCACGGCCGGCGATCGCGTGACCCACGAGAAGTTCGGCCTCGGCACCGTCGTCTCGACTGCCGGGGTTGGTGAAAAGTCCGACGCCACCGTCGACTTCGGTGCGGCAGGTGTCAAGCGGCTGCTCCTGAGGTATGCGCCCGTCGAGAAGCTATGAGCCGGGTGCTCGTCGCCCCTGACAAGTTCAAGGCGACGCTTTCCGCGGGTGAGGTCGTCACGACGATTGCACGTGAGTTGCAGGCTGCCGGGCACCTGGTCGACGGGCTCCCATTGGCCGATGGAGGCGATGGCACGATCGATGTCGTCCTCGACCATGGATTCGAAGGCCGCGAGACGCCGACAGTTGATGGACAGGGCCGCCCGCGCACCGGGGTGATTGCCTGGCGTGGTGACGAGGCGATCGTTGAAATGGCGCAAGTGTGCGGGTTGGCAACGGTCATCGATCTCGCACCGGACCCGTGGCGTGCCTCGTCCCTCGGTCTGGGCCTCGCGGCTCGTGCCGCGCTCGATGCCGGGGCGTCATCTGTGACGTTGGCGCTGGGCGGCAGCGCATCGATCGACGGGGGCGTTGGCCTGCTCGAGGGCCTGGGCTTCACTGTCTTGGACAGGAGGGGCGGGCAGGTCACCCCCGACCTTGCCGGGCTGGTGAAGGCGCACGCGATCGAGTTACGTGATGTCGGCGGAGTCTGGCGGGTGCTCGTCGATGTGAGCAACCCACTCGTCGGCGTGCAGGGGGCTGTGCGGGTCTTCGGTCCCCAAAAGGGCCTGCCGCCCCGCGACCTCCCCCGGGTGAGCGCGGCAATGTGCCGGTGGGCGAGCCTGCTGGAGCGAGTATTCGCCATCGAGATCGTGAGCACCAGCGGTGGCGGGGCGGCCGGAGGGGTTGCCGCCGCTGCCCGAGCCGCGCTCGGCGCGAGCATTGAAAGCGGAGCTGAATACGTCGCCGGTCTCACTCGCCTTCGCGAACGGGTGCACGCGGCCGAGGTGGTCGTGACGGGCGAGGGTGCCTTCGACCACCAGACCTTCGGGGGGAAAGCCCCCGGGCTCGTCATCGATATCGCCCGCGAGATCGGTCGTCCCGTCTACGTCGTGGCCGGCGTGTCTGGGCTCGCCGAAGGGGAATGGCGGCCGCGCGGTGTCGCGGGGGTCATCACCTGCAGCGACCTTGCCGGGTCCTCGCAGGTAGCCCGTAGGGAGCCGGCCCGATGGCTCGCTGCTGCCGCCGCGCAGCTGGCAGAGCGACTGACCCCTTCGTCATGAAGGGCACCGCTACCACCTATGCTGCGGTTTTGGCGGTCGTCAACCGAAGACGATGAATTCGAACTCTTCGTGCGACAGGTCCACAATGTGCCGCAGGTCCAGAACTGGTGAAGGGCAGCATCGTGACAGCACCAATCCGCGTCGTTATGGCCAAACCGGGCCTCGACGGCCATGATCGCGGCGCCAAAGTTGTCGCCCGCGCGATGCGCGACGCCGGCATCGAAGTCATCTATACGGGCCTGCACCAGACGCCGGCTCAGATCGTCGATGCTGCAGTCCAAGAGGACGCCGACATCATCGGTTTGTCCGTGCTCTCCGGGGCCCACCTGACATTGTTCGCCGAGGTGATGGACCTACTGAAGGCTGCGGGCGCCGACGACATCATGGTGTTCGGGGGCGGAATCATCCCCGACGATGACATTCCGACCCTTGAGGCAATGGGCGTCGCGAGGATCTTTACGCCCGGCACCCCGACTCAGGCGATCGTCGACTGGGTCGAAGATCACGTCAAGAAGGACTAAGGACACCCCTGTAGGTAACTAGGCTCAACCCGCAGTCATTCGGGAGGCCTTTCGATAAGGAGTCGATCAAGCGTGGACTTGTACGAGTACCAAGCCAAGCACCTCTTCGGCAAGCATCAGGTTCCGGTCACCCCGGGTGAGGTCTGCACGACTAGTGCGGCCGCGCACGAGGCAGCCCGCAAAATCGGCTCTGCCGTCGTCGTGAAGGCACAGGTGAAGGTCGGGGGACGAGGCAAGGCCG
>CAMAWO010000043.1 GCA_945861925.1 Bifidobacterium breve
GTCCCTCACGTCAAATTGCCCGCGAAAACGGGGTCGGTTCAGCTGGCTTTGAATCCGATACCTTTGCGGATATCGGGCAGGGCGCTGGGGAACGAGGCGAGGTAGAGCTGCTCGGTCTTGTCCTTGGCGCGTGTGAGGAGCATGACCTGGGCTAGTGGTGGTACGGTTTCTCGTACTATCAGGGAGGGGCCATGGCTGTCACGGCGAGTGAGGCACGAGCACGGCTGTTCCCGCTCATCGAGCAGGTGAACGCCGATCAGGAGCCGGTGGAGATCGTCTCGAAGAAGGGCACGGCCTTCCTGGTGTCTGAGGCGCAGTACCGCTCAATGGCCGAGACGGCCTACCTGATGAGGTCGCCCGTGAATGCCGAGCGGCTCCTCAGGGGCGTCGCCCAGGCGTCCGAGGGCAAGGCATCCGCGCGGGCGCTCATCGCCGAATGAGGGTCACGTTCACCGATTACGCGTGGGCCGACTACTGCTCGTGCAGCGATGATCGCAAGATGCTCGCCCGTATCAACCGGCTGATCGGCGAGTCGCTCCGCGAACCCGGAGCCGGCATCGGCAAGCCGGAGCCCCTCGGTCAGAACCTGTCGGGTTACTGGTCGCGGCGGATCACTGACGAGCATCGGCTGGTCTACACGGTCGACGGGGACAGCCTCGTCATCATCCAGGCGCACTACCACTACTGAGGTATGGCCCACATGCTCCGGCGCACCGGCGTTGGGAGTGCATTCAATAACTGGCGCAGAGCGAACCCGAGGCTCGCGCACTTGTTGCCTGAGATGGCTCTCGATGCGAGTTCGCGGGACATCGATCGTGCGTGCAGCCCTTCGAGCGGTCGGCAGGTTGATCGACTTTCCCCCGTTTCCCCCAATGACAGGGGGCACGATCCACGATCCAAGTTGAGCCAGATGGGGAGAAAACACGTTGCAAACACGGGGGGGGGGGTTCTGGCGTCAAATGGGAACGCGGGAACGAATGATGGCCTTACTCATAATCTGGTCGTCGTCGGTTCGAGCCCGACCCGCCCCACCGGGGAAACCTCGTGGATTCCACGGGGTTTCCCCCTGTGTGGCAATGCGATTGGGCCTCTCGTGGTGTGTCGATCGGGGAGGGCTTCCGGAGATCGCTCTTGCACGCCTATTGCACGCCGGCGACCGGACGAATCGGGCGCGAGCATGAGGGGTGGGCCCGGTCGAAGGATGCGTGGAGGAGGTCAGATTGGGGCTGGGATGCAGACGGAGAGTGACGCATGGTCGTCCTCATACGACGCAAGGGCCTCCGCTACTTGCCAGCGGTGCAGCTCAGCAGGCTTGCGTATGAGCGGCAGGACCCTTTCGGCGAGGCCGGCCGATGCTTCGTGGGTCATCCGCGGGGGATCTTGCTAAGCAAGAGATCGTTCACGAGGTGTCCGGCGGTGTCGATGTCGTAGTCGGATGGCCAGGGGCCGATCAGGGGCGTCATGTCAGTCCGGAAAGCCGGATCGAGGACCTTCGCCTGGAGATCTGCGACGGCTCGTTTCGCTGTGAGACCGGGTGGTGCGTAGGTGGGATATGCGTCGAGGATGTCGCCGGGATTGAGGTTCAGCTCGGTGAGGGCGAGCCAGAGGTCGAACAGGTCCCGCCCCTTCTTGCGCTGGAAGAGGGCCCGGATCTTGGTCGAGACGAGTTCGGCCGCTGTGAACGTGCGGATGTCTGCCTGGCCTGACCACCAGGGCGAGTCGACGGCATGCGGGATTGAGATCAGTGGCCGGGCTGGTGAGCGCTCGTGGGTGTTGATCTCCACCTTGATCCGCAGTGTGGTGCCGTCGGCCGCGTTGGTGCGCAGGTAGATCTTGGGGTGCTGGCTGATGCGAGTGGACACCTCGAATCCGAGGCGTTCACCGAGCGCTGTCACGGCCTTGGTGAGGGGGGCGATCCCAGACGAGGTCGTGCGCACGAAGTCGAGATCCTCGCTGTATCGGCGAGGGATCGGGAGGTGCAACTTATGAAGACAGGTGCCCCCGCGGAAGACGAGTTCGTCGCGAAGGTAGTCATCCTGGTAGATCTCGATCAGAACTCGGCTGAGAAGCAGGTCCTGTTCGACCTGGGCCGGGCTCGGCCAGGGTGCCTGAGCGCTCCACGCGGTCACGAACCCGGCCGGGATCACAGGTCCGGTTCCACATCGGTGTTGATGACGAGGTCCCAGCGGGTGTCGATGATCCCGCGGCGGGGGAGCCGCGGGTCGAGCAGCGCGGGCCTGGGCAACGGCATGGCTTGCACGAGGTACGCCAGGGCAGTCGTCTCGACGGGTGCCCGAACGAAATCGAGCAGGTATCCGACGCGGCGCACCGCCGTCGCGGAGAAGCCGCCAGCCAACTGTGCAAGCCTCTGCGGGTCAAGAGCGGCAGTCTCTGCCAGTTCGAACAACACGGTCGCGACATTGCTCAGGCCGCCGCCGAGCTCGGGTCGGTCGACGAGGTCCACCGCAGTCAGGTCGGGCGTGGACACCCACACATGACCGGACTCCACGTTGTGACGCTGCCGCGGTAGCTCACTCACGCGCGACTGCCGGGTGAACCGCAGACGTGACCGGCCGAAGGATCGACCCTGAACCGGTCTGTCGACGGCGACCTGCAATGTCTGTGGACGTTGATGGGCGGCGCCGTGGATCTCGGCAGCGGACAGCCACCCCACGTAGTACTCGCGTCCCAGGTGGGTCATCAATTGATCGAGGAACTCCACCGCCGGGGGTGCGCCCCAGGTCCGGTACTTGGGCGGGATCGCCACCCACAGCCCCCTGCTTGGGCTGAACAGACGCCCGGCGTGAACGCCGGCGTTCATGCGGACCCGGACCTGATCCTTGGGCACGCCAAGGATCTCGGCCGCCTCTGTCGTGGTCACGGCACTGCGGCCATGCGCCAGAAGCCCGTCCGCCAGATCGTCCGCTTTATCCATAGAACCTCACTAGTGGCTAACGTTACTATAATCGTTACGTTAGTCGTTGTTGATGTCAAGACGGTACTCGCCGTCGCCAAAATTGACACCCGAGTGGGCGCAGGATAGCTCAAGTTGTCATCAGCGGTCGCCGGCTGAACTCAAAATCTGGTCGTCGTCGGTTCGATCCCGACCCGCCCCACCATAGATACCAACGGTTTTTCCGTTTTTCGGCGTTCTTCCGAGGCCCGGTTTTCCCCCGTTTTCCCCCGAGCGTGACGTCCTCTCGGGGGACGTCGCGTCGCGACGAGTACGCAACCCGGGGCCGGGCGGGGGTCGGCGCACGCGAAGTTGCCTGCGCGCCACGTTCGGCATCCGATGGCGTGGGCGCCGCGGGGCCAGCCGAGCGGGCCCTGGCGGCACGCTCGCGAGCCGTGTGCGCAACGGGGATTCCGGGGCAGAGAGGTGATGTGTCGTAATCCGTTGAGATGGCCGGGTGCCGCCGGCCACACGTGACGCAGGCTTCGCGGGTTGAATGCGCGGAGCAGGGACCTGCGAACGGTTTTCGTGCATGACCACCTACTACGCAATTGATGATTTGTCCGAGCGCTGGGGAGTAACCCGGCGCTCCGCCAATGAATACGTCCGCCGGCACGGCTTCCCCGCTCCGCTAGCGTTCAGCGGCCGCACTCGCCGCTGGCCGATCGACGAAGTCGACGCGTGGGAGATCGAGGAACGCCAGAAGCGCAGGCCGAGGCGGAGTCCGCGGCCGGCGCCGAGGAAGACCGAGCTGGCGCCCGTGATCGTTCGGCGTGCAGCATGAGCGGCGTGGCGCCCGAGCGAGGTGCCATCTGGGTCACTCCGCCCGGCAGGGCCGAAAACTGGCAGGAGGCGTGGTCGAGTGCGCCGGGAATCGACGACGAGATCGCCGCCGAGCTGGCGGCCGCCGACGGCGAACCGATCGCGCTGACCGTCGGGAAGCTGGCCGAGAAGTGGGTGAGCGCCAGAGGGGATGCCTGGTCGCTGCGTTGCCGAGATGAGACCTGCGACCGGATCAACAAAATCGTTCTGCCGGCCATCGGCTCGAAGAGGGTCGCGGACCTCACCTGGGACGACACGGTTGCACTGGTCAAGGGCCAGCCATCGGCGTCAGGGCACCGTTTGGTGTGGAGCGTGCTCTCGGGAATGCTCCACTTCGGGGTGGAGGCCGGCATCGTCGATGGCGCCATCCGCAAGATCCTGCCGACGCTGGGGGCCTACCGCCGGCGGTCGGCGGAAGTCACGGTCGACGCGACGGATCCGGACTCGGTGGAGACGACCGCTGCACTGGAGCTGCTCGATGATTTCGACGACGAGCGCCGGCTGTCGTTCATCAAGCTGGACAGCGCGCCCGGAACCGTCGATGTCCTGCGCCTCATCGGCGCAATCGCCCAGCCACGCACGTACTCGTCCACGCATGCGCGCAAGGAATACACCGCTCCCGGCTACTACGCCCTGATGTTCCTCGTGGACGCCTTCTGCGGACTTCGCCAGGGCGAGGTATGGGCACTTCGAGGAAAGGATCACGAGCCGGCCTTCGGCTGGCCGGATCACCGACGGCTAGGAGCGTGGGTACGAAAGGGCTATGAGGCTGATGGCAGCTGATTGAATCGTCGTGGGACTGTGGAGTGATCGCTGAGCGTCTGCGATCACGGGTCGTTGGACGTGGGGTCTTGGGGTTGGCAGGGCGGTCCAGAGGCCGCTGCGGACGGTGAGCACCGCCTGGGCGGGCCTCAGGTGGCCGGTCGGAGGCTGCCCAGTCCGGCGGTGCCGATGTGACCGTGGAGTTTGCGCAGGTTGTGACACGCCGCGAGCAGTTTCCACTCACCGCGCGCGTTGTCCAACCCTCGCAGCAAGACGTGTTTGCCTTGCAGGGTGGCGATCTGGCCGAAGACCGGCTCCACGATCACCTTGCGCCTGGCGTAGGCGGCTCGCCCGGGTTTGGTGCGGAGCTTGCGGGCCATCCGCTGCTTGGGGGTGAGGTCCTTCGGGATCCGGCCGCGGGGTGCGGCCGGGACGGTCTCGTCGTGGCTGAGGCGGCCGGTCGCGATCAGGAAGTCCGTGCCGGTCTGCTCGGTGATGTCCGTGACGGCCTTCAGGTTGGACTCCGAGCAGTAGCCCGCGTCAGCGAGGAACTGCTTGGGTGCGCTGCCGGTGTTGGCGATGGTCTGCTCGGTCATCGCGACCAGCATCGGGCTGTCGGCAGCGCCGTTGTTCAGGTCGGTCGCGACGATCACCTGATGGGCGTCATCGACCACCGCCTGGGCGTTGAAGCACTGCGCGAACGACCCGTCCGCGGTCTTCATGATCCTCGACTCCGGATCGGTGAAGTTCCGTTGCGCCGTCGGTTTCGGGACCGCCCGAGCGTGCGCCGCCGCGGCCCGCTGGCGCGCCTCCGCTTCCAGCGCCGCCCTCGCCTCGGCGATCTTGACAAGTCGGGTCTCGCGACGGGCCAGCTCGGCGGGCAGACCCAGGCCGCTGTTGTTCACGCCGTACTGGGCGTCCTCGCCCTTGTCGATCCGCTCCGCCTCCGCCAGCAGCGCCGACACCTCCGCAGCCAACACCTTCTGCTTGTCGGTCATCCGGGCGTAGCTCATCGCCTTGCGGCGCGAGGCATTCGCCCGCACCTTCGTGCCATCCAGCGCGACCCGGCCGAGCTTGACCATCCCCGCGGCCTGGCACAACTCCAATGCCTGCACGAACACATGCCCCAACGCCGACAGGTGCCGCTGACGGAACTTCGCGATCGCCCGATACGCCGGCACCTGACCGCCCGCCAGCCACCGGAACGCCACGATGTCGCTGCACGCCGCCTCAAGCTTGCGGGAAGACCGGATCCCGCTCGTGTAGCCCAGCAGCAGCACCCGCACCATCAATCGAGGGTCGAACGGCGGCGCCCCCCGACCCTCGCTGTAGCCGGCGTAGAACGCCGAAAGATCCAGATGCTCATCAACCAGATCAGCGATGAACCGGACGATGTGCTCCTGCGGAACCCAGTCATCCAGCGACGGCGGAACCAGCCACGCCTGGCCCGGATCGAACCGGCGGAACGTCTTGTCCACCGGCCCCAACTCGACCACCGCAGACTCCACCGGCACCATCTCAAACAAGCCGTCACCACCGTCATTCGCAGGCACACCCAAGTATCCCAAGCATCACCGCAGCGACGAAGCACCCCAACGCGCGTGTTTCGTACCCACGCTCCTAGGGGTTGATGCACGGGGCCGGCCTGACCCTGAAATCGCAATAAGGCCAAGGTCACCGCGGCTGCCGCGACACCGGGCGGCACCCTGACGTCCTGCATGGAGCACTGGTGCATTGACGGATCGCCCACGCTTCATTCCGCCAACGCGACAGTGCCGTTGGAGGTACGCAGCAGCCTCTGGCGCCGCCAGCTTGAGCAGCCGACACCAATTTGGGAGCCGGCCGAAAACGTTGGTGTCGCGCGGCGAGGGGCTGCCGCCCTAGGCCATGGGTCGGCGAATACTCACGAGCGTGCTTGCGTCACCCTGGCCGGGGGCCAGCAATTCGATCTGGCAATCCCCGATCAACGATGCATTCAGGACGAGGCCGGTTATGGGGAGATTGAGGATCAATTCGTCCACATTCGTGTCCACAAGTGCCCGAATGCCAATGGGTTCTAGCGGTGACTCTGCCGAGGCGGCGCATTGAAGGATCACTTCCTCAATAAAGTCGACGAGCGCACCTGGGTAAGGGTCGAGGCGTGTGAGCGGCTCCACCTCATCGCCGTCGATCGTCGTTCCGAATCTGGCAGCCACAGGAGTGAGCTGGCTCAGGAGGGTCGTGAACGGCTTGTCATGACCCTTGTGCGGAGGTGAGATCAAGCCCAGCCGATTGCGAATCACCGTTGCCTCAGCGGCTGCCGTTGCGCGGACCCACGGGTCGTCGACGGCATAAGTCCCGTCGGCGATCCCCTGGAGGAGGCTTCGGGTTGATGTCGTCAAGAGATCCCAGCTCTTTCGAGTGGCGATTTGCAGATCAAACTCAACCCTTTCATTGAGAATTCGCTCCCAGATCGCCGCAGCCCGATGTTGTTGCACCGCGACGTTGCGATCAATCCACAGGATGACGGAGGCGAAACTGGCCATGTAGCAGCTCACGATGAAGGCTGCCACGAGCAGCTCTACCTGGCAGCTAGGAGGCATGGCGAGGGCAAGGGCGAAGCCCGCGAGGGCAAATGCTGCGACGATGCCGAGTTGAATCGTGTGACGCCGGCTGGCGTTGAGGATGAGAAGCGTCCCACCACCACTCACGCCATACATGAGCCACGAGATGCTTGAGACATTGGAGCAACCAGGTGCCGACGTGGCCATGTATGCAAACACGCCTAAACCGAGGCAGGTGCCTGCGATGGTCAATGGCATCCTGACGCGGGTGTTCCATGCGAAGCACAGCGCGATGTTGATGAGGGCGTACGTCACCAGGCCGAGGAAGACCCCCAGACCGGCGGGGAGCGGTTCAGCGATCGTCCAGCTTGCGACGAGCAGGAACAAGATCGTGCCGAGCATGCCAAGTCTGGCAGTGAGCGAATCATCGATGAGCCCGCTACGAAGAGGGAGTTCGTTGGAACGGGTGCTCACCGAGCTCAGCGCCGATATTGGCACGGTGAGCGTGACTGACGTGCCGTACGTCGCGCTGGACTCCACTGATGTCGAGCCTCCGACGAGGGTTAATCCAGACGTCATGCCTTCGCGTATTCCGAATCCCTCGGGAGCATCCCGTGCAATCCCAGACCCAGAGTCGTGGATTCGAATCGTGAGCGAGTCCAGGAGGTTGACGTGAATGCTGGCGGAGGTCTGACCCGAGTGACGTTCGACGTTGCGAAGCGCCTCAACGACTGCGTCTCGAACGGTATTTGCGATGTGAGCGGGCAGGATGGCGTCCGCATGGATCGTTATGGAGCAGGAGACCCGAGGGGCATCCTGGGAAGCCAAGGCTGACGTGATGATGTCACCGGCGCTGGCCTCATGGACGTAGGTCGCCCCAGTACCAATCCCATCGAGATCACGTTGACAGATCCGCCGCGCGACCGATGCGCTGGTAGCAGGAATGCCCATGGAGATCCCGGCGAGGGTATTGAGGACGGTCTCGTGGATTCGTCGCTCGATTGCCGTCCGTGCGGAGAATATGCGGAGTTCACGGCGTTCGAAACCCTCCTCTTCTCTCAACTTCGCGATGAGCCTGTCTCCCGCTTGGATGTACCGAACCCACACGCCCTGGGCAAGAATCAGTCCGATTCCGCTGAAGACGAGCAGGAGCGGGCCGATGAGCCCATGCATGAGATCTGAGTTGACGAAGGCTGCGGCGGGAGGCTCGCGATACCGGACGTACGCATCCAGTGCTGCGACGGAGAGCACAATGGCGAGGGCTATCCGGGAGGGGAAGCTGAAGATGGCTCCAACGCTGATAGCGAAGGAGACTGTGCCGACCGCGACCCAGCCCGGGCCGCCGATTGGCGTGAGGAGCAGTGGCGAGGCGAGGATGAGCATGGCCGCGAATGTCGATACTTCCGCGCGAAACCGGCGCACGACCGGCAGTAGGGCGATGCACCAAAGGCCAAGCGCCAGGGCGTAAATCGCCCATTCCCGCCAGTCGCGGGTGCCTCGGCCCACGCATAGCAGGTAGAGGCAGGGCACGAACGTGGCAATTGCCGCGACATTCAGCGCAGTGTTCGCACCGACTTGCAGAACATTCGACTGCCGTGGGGGCGCAGGCTCGGCTGCGTCGCGATTCATTCGCGGGTGTGAGCTGCATTGAGCATGAAGACATTAATGGTGTCGTACCAGATTTCATTGAGTGCCTGGACCGCGGCTTTCGTGCTGCGCTCGCCGTTGGCGAGAGCCTTGGCACCGGCGGCCCCCCATGCTGCTGACCAGACGGCATAGCCTGCGTCGAGGCCAACTTCCTGCAGGTGGGCGGCGAATTCGTCAACAGTGAGCTTTCCGGAGTTGATCGACGCGGCGAGGGCGACCCCATCGCCAGCCTCGATGGTGTCGACGCCAATGCCGATGCGCCCAAAAAGGCCGAGTGACTGCAGGGAAGAAACCGCTGTTGAGCTGACAACGAAGTAGGTGATGGCGTGTGCCGATTGAGCGATTTCGAGGTCGGCTGTCTGCTGATCCTCGGGGATGAGTCCTGTCTCGAGGGACAACTGGTGGGTGATGAGCGAGAGGTCGCCGGGAAGGGCGTTCTGCGGATCCGATGCTGCCCCTGGCTGACCGATGACGGTTGCGAGGTACGCCTCGTTCGCAGCACCGGCACGCACCAGGAAGTTGGTGTAGCCGGAGATGAATGCCACGGCGTCTTGATCTCCTGAGCCGGACCGGCTAGGCATGGCGCGCACGACCGCCACGGCATCGGGAAAGAACACGTCAAGGGCAGCCTGTTGTTCTGCGACCACTCGGGCTGCTGAGATCAACTCGCCCTCGTCGAATCCGCCGCCTACGGAATTCTTGAGCGACTTGAGCACGGCCTCGGCGTAGGTGGCCCAACCCAGGGCAGCTGGCATGCTCAACTGCTGATCAAGCCCGAGGCCGGATACATCTGACGAGGTGATGATGAGGGCTTCGGCCTGGGCAAGTGTTCGGTCGATGCTGGCGAGCAGGAGGGCTTTTGCTGATTCAAGGCCGCCCTCGCGGAGGTTGGTGCGCGCCTGCGCTTCAGCCAAGTCATTTGCCAACCGTTGGTAGGCATCTGCAGCGAGTCCGTACGCGGTCGCAGCATCCCCCTGAAGGAGCGCAGTGCGAGCAAGATCGGCTTCGCTGGCGATGGACGAGCGTTGGGTGGCGGGCAGCGGGGCCCCGTTGATCCCGTCATTGATCCTTGCGATGAGTGCGCCTGCGGTGCCGGCACCTTCGGTGGCCACTTCTGGTGCGATTGAGTAGGGGGTGGTTGCCGCGGGGACGAAGGGGGTTCCGGTGAAGGACTCGAAGGCCTCGGCGAGGTTGAGGACCGGCCGGACGATGACCCCCATGGTGGCGCCAAAGGTGGCCATGTCCTTCTCGGGTCCATTGGGCGTCGTCGTCGACATCATGTTGAGTGCGGGGAGGAGAACGGTCGTGTAGCCGGCGGCGGCAGCCGCTTCGATCTTCGTCGCGGTTCCACTGATCGGGCCGATTGAACCGTCGGGGGAGATCGTGCCGGTCATGGTGACGCCGACGAGCAGTGGCACATTCCGCAGTGCAGCAAGCACTCCGACTGCCAGGATGCCGCCCGCGGAGGGGCCATCGATCGGGCCGGTGATGGTGAAGTGAATATCAACAGCCCTTGGGTCGGCGCCGCTATAGAGGGTGGCGACGGCAGCGGCCGACGTGCTAGCCGCCAGCCAACTCGGTCCAGCCCCGCGGGCCTCCACATCGGTGAGATCCATGCTGAATCCAGGCTCGCCCTCGGTGCCGACTCGAACCTGTGCGAGCTCGATTCCCCCGACCATGGTTCCGTCCGGGTTGCGTCCGGCCCATAGGGCCGGCACGGTGAGTTGTACTCCGGAACCCTGCGGCTGCACGCTGTGGGAGGTGGTTCCTCCGTCGCCGGAGCAGCCGGAGAGGATGAGCGCGAAAACTATTGGTGCTGCTCGCCACCGTGACGTCCATCGAAACCCGGAAGTCGTGCAAATGGTGATCACGTTGGCAGCCTACTTGCGAAGCGTGTGAGGTGGTGTCACCGTTTAGGGGGGCGTGAAAGCAACCGGAGTGAGCGGCTCACGCATAGCCTGAATGAATGTTGCGCGCTCCCAATGCCCATCTGCACCCGGCACACCCATACTATGGAATCCGGTTGAAGCCTCAGAACACCTCATTTATCCAAGATCACGGCCTCCCGATCGAACGCCGTCCCAACGACCACCGGCCACAGGTCAAAGCGCTTTTCACCGCTGCAGGAATCTCGGGCAGCGCTCACCTCTGCCGTCCCATCGTTCGGCTCCAGCGACGTCTTTTGTGAGGAGATAGGAAACATGTTGAAGATGAATCCGCGCATCATCACCCTCACCCTTGGGCTACCGCTTGCTGGGCTACTCGCAGCATGCGGGGGGCCGAACCTGACCGACTCAACAGGCTCACCCTCAGCGGCCGTATCCCGAAATGCGGCTGCTGGAATCCTCGGCGTCAATGTCGTGTTGGTGAACAACTCAGGGACGAGCATCAACTTCGGTCTGAGTGACCTGCCGTCCGGTGCGACCACCAGCGTTGCGGGGAATAGGGACTCGGCAGACGTATACGTCACAGCCAACTTCTCAGACGGCACGTCCCTCGACCTCGTTGTGGAGAACCAGGCCCTCGGAACTCCTATGGTGAAGCAGGCTGGGTGTCATCAAAGCATCCGCTTGAAAGAGGGAACAAGCGTCGATCGCTATTTCCCCCCAGATCATGGCATCACCGTCGAGCGACTTGCCGACGATGACCGGAAGCAATTTCGTCTCACCTTCACTTCAACCCGCGCACAAGGCGTGGTCGAATTGTGCTGATAATGAAGGACACCTCCGTGAAACTTCAACGCTGCACGACTACCTTCGCCTTGGGCCTGCTCACTCTTGGGCTCCTCGCAGGGTGCGTAACTCCCGGAGCTCGTGAACCCGCGCCGTCACCGTCGGTGAGCGTTTCCCGGGAGGCTGTCTGGGGGATGAGTAGTACGAACCTCCAACTGGTGAACAACAGCGGTAGGGATATCACTGTTGTGAGTCTGGTGTCAGACAGCAGTCGCGGACTCGGAGTTATCTCGAACGGGGAAACAGCGAGCGCTGAAGGAAGCACACGGAACGCTTACGACGTCGAAGTGAAGGTGAGCTTTGACGATAAACAGCAGTTCGAACTCAGTGTCACCAATCAATGGTTGCAGCCTCTTTGGGTATACGCGGGCACAGGATTTGAATGCCACCCCATCAAGTTCCCCGAGGGCTATCGGAACAACTATTTCATCCAAGATCACGGCGTCACCATTGAACGCCTCCCCGACGACAACTGGCTCCAGATCAGGGCCACTTTCACTGCCACAAGAGTCGCTGGCAGCATCGACCTCTGCACCGGCAAGGCCGACAGCGAAGGGTCACCAGGCACCGGCTGAGTGAGCCCCAACCGCCCGAACACCAGATTCTGGTCACGCAAGCGAACCGTCCACAGACCAATGAGTGGAATGCACAAGGCGCCACCAAGAACCCACCCAAGGAGACGAATTGAGATGTTCACTGTGGCTCACCACGACCCTCACGTTGGGTTTGCTCACATCTGCTGTCCTCACCGGATGCGCCTCCGTTTCAACACGGACACCCACACCCACAGAGAGTGTTTCGAGGGAGGCCGGACTCCTGTCGTTAGGAACCAACCAGCATCTCTTGAACTCAACGGGGGAAGCGATCACCGTCGTCAACGTAGTGTCAGACACCAATCAGGGAATGGGCGTCGTCGAGCCGGGGGGCACCGCGAGTGCTGAGGGCAGTAATTTTGGCTCTGACGTTGAGTTCAATGTGACGTTTGTTAACGGCGTCACAATGAAGTTTCGTGCCCATAATCCACCGTATGGCATGGGATACCCGGTGCTCATGGGAGACACCTGTGGCGAGGTCAGCTATCACGCAGATGAGACCCGATTCCGGTCCTTCGGCGAGCACGGGATCACCATCAAACGCCTCCCCGATGATGATTGGAAACAGTTCCGCATCACGTTCACCCCAACCCCCGCTGAGAGTGCCACCGATTGGGAGTGGTGCGAGAAATAGTGGAAACTCAACCGTGGTGCCGGTGATGTCTGTATCGAGTAGACGGAAGCATCGAAAGCGCCGGCACGGTGAGTTCAACTCCGGAAGCCTGCGGGTCGAGGCTGTGAGAGGTGGCTCCTCCGACGCTGGAGCATCCGGAGACGACGAGCGCGAAGAGGATTGATGCTGCTCGCCACGGCGACGTCCATCGAAACCCGGGAGTCGTGCAAAGGGTGATGACGTTGGCAGCTTCCTTGCGAATCGCGTGAGGTGGTGTCACCGTTTAGGGGGGGAGAAGTGCAATGGGAACCGTCATTTCACACGTAGCCTCAGTGAAATGTCATGCATTCCCAGTCCTCGTCTCGGGGATTTACGTTGGGTCGCTCAGCCCGTAGCATTCATTGGGGAGTCGCGGCAGTTTCCGCCTGTTGTCTTCTCACTGCCGGCCTTGCCAGCCCAGCACAGGCTCTTGCCCGACTCGCCGCGGTCCCAGAAGCGCCGACCCGGCTGATCGCCGTGCCACTAGAGAACCCCATCGATCCCACCAAGCCGTTGGTGCGCCTGTTTTGGAGGGCGTCAACGGTTGGTGCCACTCCGACTGCCTTCAAGGTGTATGTCGACGGTGTGCTGTTCGAAACGACCGCTCTCAGGCAGTCCAATGTCACTGCGCTGAATGTCGGTCAGAACTACACCTTCACGGTTTCCGCTGTCGACGCTGTCGGGGACAGCACGGTGGCGACGGTCGAGCGCATCGCCACCTTGGCCCCCACCGAACCATTGAATGTTCAGGTGGTCCCGGATAACGAGAGTTTGCACGTGTCGTGGGAGCCACCACAAAGGAACGGCGGCACCGCCGTCAGCGGATACCGAGTCCTGCCGACAGCGGGTATTCCCGGGAAGCCGGCGGTATGCGAATCAACCGGGCCGACTTCGTGCACGATCGCGAACCTCATCAACGGCCAGCATTACGACGTCACGGTTGAAGCGAAGAATGGTGGCTGGCCCACCCTGCGAGGACCCGAATCCATCGCAGCAATCGGGATCCCCAATGCCCGACCAAGCGGACCGCGAAAACTACGCGTGGTCTCGGGCGGATCCACGTCGGTGACCCTTTCTTGGACCGTCCCTGAAAACGTGGGCAGTAACCCAATCGTGGGCTACACAATCTCCATGTTCAACGCCGCGGGCTTCTTGCGCCCGGAGTTTCCGCAGATCAACGTCGGCCCGGATGTCCGCCAATACCGGCTAGTTGGACTCACGTCAGGGCTTGAATACTCCTTCGGTGTTCAGGCGTACACCGACAAGAACTCGGGCGGGATGACGCTCAATGCGCTGCACAACCCGTTGGGCTTGCCCGCTGCGCCGGCGGTCGTGGACATTGCCGGTGTCGGTAGCACCACCGTCAGCCTCATCTGGGAAGCGCCAGATCCCGATGGTGGGGTTGCGCCCTCGGATTACCGTGTCATCGCAACCCCGCAGGCCCCGGTTCCGGCCGGTGTCTTGACTGAGGAAATTCTGTGCCCGGTTGCCGCGACGACCGAAGCGCCCAATTTTGAATGCGCTGAGTCATACCTGTGGATGCACCTCGTCAACGGGGTTACGTATTCCTTCACCGTGGCGGCGAAGAATAAGTTCGGTTGGGGTGCTACGTCAACCTATCCAGCCATCGCAACACCCGAAGGCTCGCCACCGCCACCTTCGATAACAACGGCCATGGTGACCTCGCCAACGTCGATCTCTCTCAGTTGGAGTCCTTCAGTCACCAGCGGCGGCCCGGACGTCGGTCCGGTGTCATACACCGTGACCTTTGAAGGAGCGACGACTCGGCCGGTACCTGGCTGTGTCCTGATTTCTGCGACCACCTGCTTAATCACCAATCTGGTGTTCGGGGCGGACTACGAGGTCACCGTCAAGGCATTCAATACCGTTTTCGGTGGCGACGAATTTAGTTCGAGCACACTGACCATCAACACCAACCCGATCCAAGTTCCAACCGGAGGGATTCGCTGATGCGCCTTGTGCGCATGGGCGTTGCCCTAAGCGCGACCGCCATCGTGACGGTCGCGCTATCGACTGCACCAGCAAGTGGTTCGCCAATCCCTACCCCAAGCCAACGGGCAACTGCTGTAAAGAGAATGTTGACTGAAGCGGACGTGCCAAGCAACCTAAACGTTGCCCCGGGCTGGGAATACACGGTCAAGGCTGACAAGAGCGGCCTCTGGCAGGGGCTCTGCGACAAGAATGGCGTGGAAATCTCCGGCCCACTGACCCATCTGCTGTATCAGGTGGAACTCGGTGAGACAGCCTCGTCCCTCGACCCCATCGCGATGGAGCAGAAGGTGTGGCAGTACGACTCCACGTTGCTCGCTCGCAAAGACTGGACGATCATTCAGCGGCGCGCAAAGCAATGTACGGGCCGCTCGGTCTCTGGACCCAGTGTCCAATACCTATCCAATGGCATCACTGAACAAAGCGTTGAAGGCCGGCAAGGTATCTGGATCTACGTCAAGGCACCTGCGTTCGGCCTAAACCCAGATACCGAAGACGGCTACTACTACGCGCTATTCCTTGTCGGGGACACCATCCAAAGCGTCGAGTATGACTTCATTGACGCGAAGGGCCTCTCACAACGGAAGAAATCCATGGTGAACCAGGTAGCGGTCGACCTGGCCGCTAAATGGCTCGGCTAAATGCAACTCACTTCAACGCAACTCCACTCGCCCGTGTCTCGAGCCTAGCTAAGGAAACCTGGTGAATCATCAACCACGCACTGCCAAGAGCCTGACCCTTACGTTGATCTTGCTCACTCGCCGACCAAGTGCCGAAATCCTGGCTAAGGAATACAAGTTGAAGCAGTTAGCGTGGAAGGCCTGGACTTCATTGACTTGTGGCCTGCTGTTCGTTGGGGTCTCAGCTGGTTGTGGGGGAGCAGCGGCGACCAATGCTCGCAGCACGCCGACGCCGTCACCTTCCGTTTCTCTTGACAGGCAGGCAGCTGGTGGAACGTGTGCTGACGGCGGCGCCTGTGCCATTGGTGAGATGGGCCCTGGTGGCGGGACGGTGTTCTACGACGCGGGTGCCGAACAGTCGTGGGGTAGGTACATGGAGGCTGCCCCCGCCGGTTGGAATGCGGAAGGTACAGACACGAGGAAGGAAGTGTGGTGTGACCAAAACATAGAAACCACTATTGCCGTGAGCGAAAGCATTGGCTCCGGATTCAACAATACAAGCGCGATGGTCGCGGCCTGCTCGTCGGGCGCTGCGAACAAGGCTCAGACGTACGCGGGTGGAGGCAAGACCGATTGGTTCCTACCCTCAATTGCAGAACTGGAGGAACTTTGGAATCAACGGGAGAAGCTTGGGATAGACGGGTCTTGTTACTACTGGAGTTCCTCGATGGGCACCCGTTTTTGGCCATTTTCGTTGAGTTTCCAAAATGGGAGCAGGAGTTCATTGCCCCGTGACGAGGAAGAATGCGTCCGCCCGGTGCGGACGATCTAGGCAAACAGCGTCGAACCCACCATCTAGGTAAGGAAACCTGTTGAGAATTTCACCCCACACCACCACCACCCTCATGTTGGCTCTACTGACGTTGGGGCTCCTCGCCGGATGCGCAACCACTCCGACATCCACATCGACACCGACATCCACACCAGCACCCTCGGCGAGTGTTGCCCGGCAGGCAACCGAGGAAGACGGCCCCTTCACGTTGCCGGTTAATACTTGTTACACCAACGGGGGGACCGTCGGCGAGGAAGACAGCCTCATCTACATCGGAGACCAGGAGGTGCCGTATGGGAAGACCGCCTGTTTTGTAACCGATGATCGGGATACAGAAACGAAGTTTTACTGGAGCGAACAAAGGGATGACTTCTTCGCCACTTTCCAGGCAAGCAACCCATACATTGGAAAGCCATGGCTGTCGATAAAGTTCTTCGGTGAATTGGAACCGAACAGTCACCAATATAAGGAGAACGAGACCCTAACTTTCGTAGACAAACGTTGGGATTGGTCCTACACCGTCCTCCGCAAAGAAGACACAAACGAAATGAAGCAATTCACTGTTGTCATACACCCAAGATGAACCAATTGACTATTCACATGCACCCAACATCTAGCTGAGGAAACCTGTTGAAACTGTCACCGCGCACCATCACCCTCACGTTGGGTTTGCTGATGGTGGGTTCCATCGCAGGATGCGCCTCCACGGCAACAAGTTCACCAGCACCGATACCATCGACGGGCGTTACCAGGGATGCGGCGTGGGGGCTAGACGGGACGAATCTCCAATTGGTGAATAACAGCGGTAGCAGCATCACTGTTGTGAACCTGGTGTCAGACTCCAGTCACGGACTCGGTGGAATTGATAACGACGGAACAGCAAGCGCTGAAGGGACCAAGATGTTGGGCTACGACGTCAGGGTGGATGTGATCTTCTCGGATAAACAACGATTTACGTTGAGCGCCACCAATAGGGCGGGGGTGCCACCTGATGTAAACGCGGGCGATGACTGCGGCGACATCCCTTTCATTGATGGTGCTGCGAACGATTACTTCGTCCAAGACCATGGCGTCAACATCACACGACTCCCTGACGATGACTGGAAGCAGTTTCGGGTCACCTTCACAGCCACCAGGTCCGCGGTCAGCACCAACCTCTGCACCTTCAAGAGCAGCGACACGGCGGCTGAATATGGATGATTGAGCTCTCAGGACCGTACTCCAAACCCACACCCAATGTGAGGAAACCAGCTGATGCGTTCACCGCGGAATACCGCCACTTTCACCGCCTTGGCAGAGGTGCGGCTGATGGAACCTTCACGCAGCGTCATGGCTTCAGCACTCACCTTGGGTCTGCTCCTATCGGGGGCTCTCGCGGGGTGCGGATCCACAACCGCCAATGGCCCTGCCCCTGCACCGTCAACTACCACGTCCGTGGAGCGCAACGCGGGCAGCGTTTTGGATACGAGGCTGGAGATTACGAACAAGACCGGGCTGTTGAAAATGCTCAAGCTTTGGAGCGGTTGTGTTGACCTCGAAAGCATCTTTGCGAAGGAAGTAAACGCAGTCCCAATCGTATCCGTAGGGAGGTGCGCCTTGATGGGCTCCGCCGACGTCGGCGGCGACTTTGGCACAGGAGCATGGCCGTTTTATCCGAACAACCGGTGGGTAACATTTGGTGCAGGCAACCCTACGGTCGGCTCTCCGTGGATTGCAATTGATGGGCTCTCCCACAGTTTTTCGACGGGCGAGACGTGCGCATTCAAGACTCAGGGGCAAATCTTCGAGGCAGAACGGCGGCCCGACCGTTCGGGTGCCAAGGACTTTGCGCTGAGATGGGTGACGACAACGACGATTCCGGATTGCGACTGAGCCATTGCGTGAGTGGATCGGCGCGATTCGTCGGCGAGCAGACCCCTGAATAGAGGGGGCGACTTCATCGGTGAACCGTTATGCGTTGGCTACGGTTGCTGAATGAAGATGATCGCCATCGCACCATGCGACGCTCTTTTCATGGCAGGCGCAGGACGCTGGTCCGGCAGGGCTCTTTGCAGCGCATTCCCACTGGTGGTCCAGGCACTCCGGCTGTCAGCGGTCGTGCACACACCTAGCCTTCCGATACCGGCGCTCAACAGGCAGGGGCCCTGATGCGATCGTCGGGTGACGCTTGCGATTGGACAGCGATAACATCACCGGCCGAAGTCGGCGACGTGACCCCGACGGTCGCAACCGGCCACGTTCCTGGAATGACCGCACGTGCAGACCCTCGGGACATCCATGGCGATGTCGAAGCGGGGGCGTCGGTTCGCATTCGGGTGCCTGGCGTTCGATTGAACGCGTTCAGTGATTCCAGGAAGTCGATCCTCGCTACGTCAATTGCATCAGCGACGACGGCTTCGGCCGGCTTCGCGAAGGAGCAGCGCTCGGCCTCTCGCACCATTGCGCGGAGGTTGAGCGATGGCTGGGATGTTCAATGAACGCCGCTCTGCCATGTCCTTGGTGGCGGCGGCTGCGTTACTGGGCATGATGATTGCGGGGTGCAGCGACTCTTCCAGGTTGGCAGCAGGTTCGTGCCAGCTGGCCACCGGAGCAACGCAGGTTGCGGTGTCGGTGCGCAACAATCTGAACGTGCCGCTCACCTTCCATGCGCCGACGGGTTCTTTCGCTGCTGATGATTGGCTCTGCGGTGAGAGTCCACGTCTGTGGGATGACGCTGAACTCCAACCAGGGCAGACCCAGCAGTTCACCCTCACGAGGGACCCAAGGCCGTCAGTTGGGGCAATCGAGCGACCGGGCGCATTCTCCCTCGATATCTCAAGTGAGGGGAGGAAGGTCACCTCCTTCAAGTACGCCGTTGACGTCGTCGACGGAGCCGGCCGACAGTACATCCAACTGGCAGATAGGAGCGAGTATGACTGTTCGCGACAGAACACCCGGCTCTTCCTCTACGGAGGCACCCCGATTCAGGCCCGAATCAATTGTCAAGGAGATCTGGTCATGACGTTCGAATACCCCGTAACGCTCGCCCCATGACGTGAATAGACGATTGCTTGAAGCTCTTGAAGTGAGGTGACTGATGATGGGCGCGCGAACCCGGCAGGCACTCACGGTCATCTGCACTTCACTGATTGTGCTGCTTCTGGTTGCGGCCTGCTCATCGGACAGTGCGGAGAGGGCGGCTTCGGCTCCTCATGCTCAGGTGATTGTTCCAGCCGGATTTGAGACGGTCGACTCCTCACACGAGGATCAAGGGATCTATGTTGACCCCAATTCCGAGGTGCTCTTCGAGCATGCGCTCGGGGAGGTCATCAGCGATGTGGTGATCAATGACGAGTGCTGGTCGGATGCGGTGTTCAATCTCCTCTGCGCCTCCTCGACTCCGAGGCCCACGGACCTCAATCTCGGCACGATCTCCCGATCGGGAGACACCTTTACTGCTCGTACCACCGCGAACAGCACGTATCTCCCGGCCCACCTGTTCCTCACCGTGACGAGTGCGACGAAGTCCGATCCAAGCAAGACACGCTCCCGAACAGTTCTCCTCACGCTAACCTGCTGCTGACACGGAGGAGCGCTGATGACGACGAGTGCGGAACTGGCTTTCCTGGTCCTTGATGATCACGAGCTGGTGCTCGAGGCCATCGGCCATCGGTTACGAGCCGACTTTCCTCGGTGCACGATCATCTACTCAGGCGGCTCGATTAAGGAGGCGGTGGATGCGACCCGCACGGCGCATTGCGATTGTGCCATCGTCGACCTCGACCTTGGTGATGGCGCATCGGTGGCAGAACTCGTGACCGCCTTCACCGTGGGCGGGATCCCTGTCGTTGTCGTCAGTGCCCTCGGTCGCCCGGAGGTCATCAAGGCCGCTCTGGCGGCCGACGTGAGTGCCTTCGTCACGAAGAGATCGAGTACGAAGTACCTCACGGCAGCGATTAAGGAAGTACTCAGGGGCGGTACCTGGTTCCCGGCCGACATGGCGGGTGTGCTTCTTCAGGGAGCCGGCAGCGTCGAGCTGTCGGGGCAGGAGAGGCGAGCCCTGACCCTGTATGCCTCTGGGCTCACCCTCGATATGGTCGCCCGAAGAATGGGCGTGAGTCCGAACACGGCCAAGCACTACATCGACCGGGTTCGGGCGAAATACACAGCTGCGGGCATTGCGTCGCGCACCAAGATGGAACTCAACACCGTTGCGAGGAATGAGGGGATGCTCCCCTAGCCGATCGGGCCGCAGACACCGGTTCGGTCATGTGGTGGCGCGCACAGGGCCGGTGCAGCGCACACGACCTCGCTCACGCGCGAAGAGCGAGTTATCTCATCTCAGTGGCTGACGCGGATAACATCCTTGGCTCGGGCACGATGGTCACCTACGCGGCCAGCCCGTGTCGGCACGTCGTCGGGGACCGGTTGTTCACGCGCGAGACGTACCCGAGGGTGGCCAGCATTGCAGTAGCAAGCTGAGGACTCCGCTGACGCACGCCATGTCACGCGGGAGGGGGCCCAGACCTGGACGCCTGTGTGGTTCCGGTGGATCGTCGGCGAGATGGCGAATCCAGCGCCTATCAGGAATTGCCGATAGAACAGCGCCATCAGATTATCCCCATTGACCTTCGCTATCTGAATACTCATGTATAGCCGTTGAGCCATGGCACTCACCGGCACCGTCTCCAGCCCGCAGGCCCTGGGTCGACTGCTGCAGCAGGCACGCCTGTCCCGGGGGCTCTCCCAGCAGCAGGTGGCCGCCCAGCTCGGGATCAGTCAGGGCTACGTCTCAGAGCTCGAGAGCGGCA
>CAMAWO010000044.1 GCA_945861925.1 Bifidobacterium breve
CGGCTGACGCCCCCGGAATCGACGAGATGTTGGATGAGGCGATCGCCTCGGTGATCGCAGAGGAAGAGTTGGCTGCGGCAGCCGTCGATGGCGACGTCTCACTGACCCAACTCGCGCTCGCTGAGCTCACTAATGACCTGCAGCGTGTCCAAGCCGAGTACGCGAACTACCGGCGTCGGGTTGATCGCGATCGCGAACTGATCCGCGAGAACGCGGTTGGCGGGGTCCTCACCCAACTGCTGTCCTTGCTCGACGACATCGACCGAGCACGTCAGCACGGGGAGCTCGAGGGAGCCTTCAAGACTGTCGGCGAGTCACTCGAGGCAACGGTGACGAAACTGGGCCTCGAACCGTTCGGCGACACAAACGAGGCGTTCGACCCCATGGTCCACGAGGCTCTCACCACTGAGTCGCGCGCTGAGATTACCGAGCCAACCGTCATCTCCGTCTACCAGTCGGGCTATCGCTTTGCTGGACGAGTGCTCCGACCCGCGCGCGTCGCGGTTGCCGGTACTGACTGACCCGGGGGCGTATCGAACGTGAACAAGGACTGGCTCGAAAAGGACTTCTACGCGATTCTCGGCGTGAACAAGGGCGCGACCGCGGAGTCGATCAAGAAGGAGTACCGGGCCCTCGCCCGCAAGCTGCACCCGGACAAGAGCCCCGGGGACGCCAAAGCGGAGGAACGGTTCAAGCAAGTGTCAGAGGCGTATGACGTGCTCTCAGACCCCGCCAAGCGTAGCGAGTACGACGAGGCGCGATCAATGTTTGCCGCGGGTGGCTACGGTTCGCAGGGCTTCGGCGGCGGGCGCACGACCCCCTCCAACGTCAACATCGAGGACCTCTTCGGTGCCGACGCCGGAGGGTTCGGGGATTTCCTTGGCGGAATCTTCAACCGGGGCAGGGGAGGTCGCGCCCCCGCGCCGCGGCGCGGCCAAGACATCGAGAGCGAGCTCACCATCTCGTTCGACGACGCCCTCGACGGCGTCACGGTGCCCCTGCGCCTCAGCAGCGAGGCGGCCTGCGGCAGTTGTCACGGAACTGGGGCGCAGGCAGGCACCGTGCCGCAAGTGTGTGCGGCATGCCAAGGCTCAGGGCAGATCGCCCGGAACGCAGGTGGGTTTGCCTTCTCCGAGACCTGCAGCACCTGCAGGGGCCGCGGGCTCATTGTCGATGATCCGTGCACCGTCTGCCGAGGCTCGGGCCGGGGCATGAGCACGCGTACAGTTCAGGCCCGGATACCCGCAGGTGTCCGCGACGGCGCCCGCATCAAGCTCAGGGCGAAGGGCACGCCCGGCGAGCGAGGCGGGCCTGCCGGCGACCTGTTCGTCCTAGTGCACGTGACCGCGCACCTAGTCTTCACCCGCAAGGGCGACTCCATCGCCATCACGGTTCCGGTGACCTTCACGGAGGCAGCGCTCGGCGGCGAGGTCGTCGTCCCAACCCCCCGTGGTGGCAATGTCACCCTGAAGATTCCCGGGGGAACGACGGGCGGGCGCACCTTTCGGATCCGAGGAAAGGGGATCGTGAAGAAGGACGGAACCTTCGGCGATCTGCTGGCGACGGTCGACATCGCTGTCCCGCAGAACCTCAGCGGAGCGGCAAAGGAAGCCCTCGCCGCCTACAGCCTCGCGACAACGGATCACGATCCGCGCAAGGACCTGCGTGCACTGGCGGGGGCATCGGGTGGAGACGCAGCAGGGTCCGCGTGATGAGCGAGCGCCCGGCTTTCAACGTCGCGCCCCACACCCCGGTGTACGCGATCTCGATTGCCGCCCAGTTCGCCGGCCTGCATCCACAGACCCTGCGCCAGTACGACCGGCTCGGTCTCGTGTCACCAACCCGGATCGGGGGTAGGAACCGTCTCTACTCGGCCGATGACATCAGCCGGCTACGCGAGATTGCCGAACTGTCCGCTGAGGGCCTGTCACTCGAGGGCATCCGCCGGGTGCTCGAACTCGAGGGCGAGGTCAGGCGACTGCGCGGCCGACTCGCCGAATACCACCGAGAGAAGGCCTCGACAGCGCTCGTCGTCTGGCGCCCCAAGCGCACCCGATAGGCGCCCGCAAGACCACCGAATTCCCATGAGGGACATCGCAGGAAATGGGCAGGGCAGACATGGACCTCCAACTTACAACGAAGAGCCAGGACGCCCTTGGCGCCGCAGTGCGAATCGCAGGGGCGAAGGGAAACCCACAGGTCGAACCCCTGCACGTGCTCGACTCGTTGCTGCAGCAGGGCGAGGGGATCGCATCGGCGCTCCTCGTGAGCGTGGGAGCCGACGTGGCGGCTTTCACTGGGGAGGTGAGGGGTGCGATCGAGGCGCTGCCGTCCGCGAGTGGCTCGTCCGTCGCATCACCTCACTTGAGCACCGCGACCTACAAGGTCATCAACGCTGCGCAGGAACTCGCAACCGAGCGTGGCGACGCATACGTGAGTACCGAGCACCTACTCATGGCTCTGTCGCAAAGCGGCGGGCCGGGCGTAACCGACCGGTTGGCCGGACAGGGGGCAACCGCGTCAGCACTCCTTGAAGCACTCCAGCAAGTGAAGGGATCGGCACGCGTGACCACCGCGAATCCAGAGCACACATTCCAGGCACTCGAGAAGTACGGCATCGACCTCACAGCGCGAGCGCGCGAGGGCAAGATCGATCCGGTCATCGGCCGTGACGAGGAGGTTCGTCGCACGATTCAGGTGCTCTCCCGTCGCACGAAGAACAACCCGGTGCTCATCGGTGAGCCCGGCGTCGGCAAGACTGCGGTGGTCGAGGGCCTCGCGAGGCGAATCGTTGAGGGCGACGTTCCGACGAGCCTCATGGGCAAGTCCCTCATCTCACTCGACCTCGCCGCGATGGTCGCAGGCGCCAAGTACCGCGGGGAGTTTGAGGAGCGGCTGAAGGCAGTCCTCGATGAGATCAAGGGGTCTGACGGCCAGATCGTCACGTTCATCGATGAGCTCCACACGGTTGTGGGGGCGGGAGCCGGTGGCGAGGGCGCCATGGACGCCGGAAATATGCTCAAGCCGATGCTCGCCCGCGGTGAGTTGCGGATGATTGGTGCCACGACCCTTGACGAGTACCGAAAGTACATTGAGAAGGACGCCGCGCTCGAGCGCAGGTTCCAGCAGGTCTTCGTCAGCCAGCCCTCGGTTGAGGACACTATTGCGATCCTGCGCGGCATCAAGGAGAAGTACGAGGCGCATCACAAGGTGGTGATCTCGGACGCCGCCCTTGTCGCTGCGGCGACTCTCTCGGACCGTTACATCACGGCGCGATTCCTCCCTGACAAGGCAATCGACCTCATGGATGAGTCGGCGAGCCGCCTTCGGATGGAGATCGACTCGTCGCCGGTCGAGATCGATGTCCTGCAGCGTCAGGTCGACCGACTCCGGATGGAGGAGCTCGCCGTAGCCAAGGAGACTGACGAGGCCTCGAAGGAGCGACTGCAAAAGTTGCGCGATGAGATCGCTGACAAGGACGAGGAGCTACGTGGCCTGCGGGCCCGGTGGGATGCCGAGAAGTCCGTGCTCGATCGGGTCGGCGAGATCAAAGTGCTTATCGACGACCTCCGTGCGACAGCCGACCGCGCCCAGCGCGAGGGCGACTTCGAGCAGGCGTCACGCATCCTGTATGCCGAAATTCCCACCTTCGAGCAGGAGCTGGCGCGGGTTTCCGCAGAAGCGAATGCGAGGAGCACGATGGTCAAGGAGGAGGTCACGGCCGACGACATCGCTCAGGTCGTGGCGAGCTGGACGGGTATCCCGGCTGGCCGGCTCCTCGAGGGCGAGACCCAAAAGCTGCTGCGCATGGAGGAGGAGCTCGGGCGCCGGGTGGTGGGACAGGCAGAGGCTGTGCGTGAGGTGAGCGATGCGGTGCGCCGGGCACGCGCCGGTATCTCGGACCCGAATCGTCCGACCGGGTCCTTCCTGTTCCTTGGTCCGACAGGCGTGGGCAAGACCGAGCTTGCGAAGGCGCTCGCCGAGTTCCTCTTCGACGACGAGCGGGCCATGGTGCGCATCGACATGAGTGAGTACTCCGAGAAGCACTCAGTGGCGCGGCTGGTCGGCGCTCCGCCCGGGTATGTCGGCTACGAGGAGGGTGGGCAGCTCACGGAGGCGGTACGCCGCAGGCCGTACGCGGTGATCCTCCTCGACGAGATCGAGAAGGCCCACCATGAGGTATTCGACATCCTGCTGCAGGTGCTCGATGATGGCCGTCTCACAGACGGTCAGGGTCGCACGGTCGACTTCAGGAACGTCATCCTCATTCTCACCTCGAATATGGGGTCGCAGTACCTCGTCGACCTCACGGCCTCCTTCGAGGAGCGCAAGGAGCAGGTACTTGCGGTTGTCCGGCAGCATTTCCGGCCGGAGTTCCTCAATCGCCTCGATGCAATGGTGACCTTCGAGCCGCTGGACCGGGCCGAGCTCGCGAAGGTTGCCGCGATCCAACTCGAGCAATTACAGGGTCGTCTCGCCGATCGCCGCATCACTCTGGTTGTCACGGATCATGCGACGAGGTGGCTTGTCGAGCGCGGGTTTGACCCGATCTACGGTGCCCGGCCGCTGCGGCGACTCATCCAGACGGCTGTCGGCGACTCGCTGGCGAAGGGGATCCTCTCGGGAGACATCCGCGAGGGTCAGATGGTCACGGTTGATGCCCCGGCGGGTGCTGCCGAACTCACTGTGAGCTCGTCGCAGCGTGGATAACGTCGACTGGCAAATTATTGAAGAGCTACAGGGCGATGCCCGGCTGTCGTTCAGCGAACTCTCGCGCCGGGTCCACCTATCAACCCCGGCCGTGGCAGAGCGGGTCCGGCGGCTCGAGCGATCGGGGCTCATCCGCGGCTACCGCGCCGACATCGACCCGGTTGCTGCTGGCTGGGCGGTTCATGCGTACGTCCGACTTTCCTGCTACGGCCCGACCTGCATCCTGCGCGATCCGGCAGTTGTCGAATGGCCGGAGATTCTGGAGCTCCACCGGGTCACGGGCGATGACTGTTCACTCATACGCGTGGTCGCCCAGTCGATGCAGGATTTCGAGCATCTCATCGACCGATTGTCGAAGTACGGGACGCCCTCGAGCACGCTCGTGCTCTCATCGCCACTGCGCCGAAGTTCGGTACGCCCCCCTGCAGCTCAGGGAGATAGCGGCGTCCAACCTACGTAGCTGGTTACGACACTTGCCCACGTCAACAGGGAAAGCCAGCCTGAAGCCGGGTGATTGCCTCGGAGAGGACCTCAGGCTTCTTGCAGAACGCCCAGCGAACATACGGTCCGCCGATGGATGGGTCATCGCACAGACCCTGATGGGGAATGGCGACGACGCGGGCGCGCGTGGGGATGTCGCGGCAGAAGGCCAAGCCGTCCGGGTATCCGAGGGGCCGCACGTCAGTGGTGATGAAGTAGGTGCCCTCGGTGTCGAGGACCCGAAGACCGATGGACCGCAATCCGGTGGCGAGGAGATCGCGCTGCTCGGTCAAATCCTGGCGGAATCGCGCAAAGTGCTCATCCGGCAGCCCGAGGCCTAGGGCCATTGCCCACTGGAACGGCCCACCCGACACGAAGGACAAATGCTGGCGAACAACGCGAACGGCCCCGATGAGGTCCGCGGGCCCGGTGGCCCACCCCACCTTCCAGCCGGTAAACGAGAAGGACTTGCCGCCGGAGCCAATAGTGATGGTTCGCTCGAACATGCCTGGCAGGGTGGAGATGGGAATATGGCGGTGGTCGTCGAACCATAGGTGCTCGTAGGCCTCATCGGAGAGGACGAGGCAGTCATGCTCGATGGCGATCGCCGCGATGGCGGTGAGTTCCTCCCGGGTGAAGACGACACCGGTGGGATTGTGCGGGCTGTTGAGGAGGATGAGCCTCGTGCGCGAGGTCATCGCCGCACGCAGTGCAGCGATGTCGGGGCGGAGATCGGGCCCAGCCATTGGCACGGACACCCTGACTCCCCGAGCCATCGAGATGGCAGCGGTGTAGATGTCGAACCAGGGCTCGAACACGACGACCTCATCCCCGTCATCGACGAGGGCCATGATCGCCGAGACGAGAGCCTCTGACGCCCCGGTGGTGACCACCACGTCGGTGAGGGGATCAAGGGTGATGCCGTACAGCCGCTGCTGGTGTGACGCGATTGCGTTGCGCAGGGGCATGATGCCATTGGCAGGCGGGTACTGATTGCCCCGTCCGTCCAGGATTGCCGCGATGGCCTCGTCCTTGAGCACCGCAGGCCCGTCGACGTCCGGAAAACCCTGCCCGAGGTTGATCGCTCCGACGTCGTAGGAGAGCTTCGACATCTCGGCAAAGATCGATGTCGCGTGCTCGGCCATCCGAGGGACGAGTGGGGGTTCTCTGCGGCTCATGCCAGAACGCTATCCGCACGCGATAATCAAGGCATGGATCCAGTGGGCGCCGACACGGAGGAATTGCCGGACGCCGCTGCCCTGATTGCGACGGTCATCGCTCCTGCCGCCGAGCGGGTGGACGTGGTGGGTGTTCAGCGCTCCGCTATTGACGCACTGGCCGCGGCAGGGCTCTTTGGCAGCCCCTTAGCGCCGGCGCCCCAGCGGGAGCTCGCCGAACTGCTCGCGGCCGCTGATGCATCCACCTGGTTCTGCTGGGTTCAACACCAGACGCCCCTTCGTACGCTCGCCCTTGCATCCCCGTCAGACGCCACCCCAGACGTCGAAAACCTGCGGGACCGCCTCCTCGCCTGCATGAAGGCAGGCAGGCTCCAGTCGGCAGTTGCTTTTGCCCACCTGCGTCGGGGTTGGCCTCCGAATCCGGTGGCGACCCGCACTGCTGACGGCTGGATGCTCAACGGCACCCTTGACTGGGTGACCTCCTGGGACATCGCGGATGTGGTGATGATCATGGCGCGAACCGATCAAGCCAATGCGCCGACAGTAGTCAGTTGCTTCCTCCCGGCGGGTCGTGCGGATGTGTCAACCCTGGGCCTCGAGGTCGGCGAGCCCCTATCCCTTCTCGCAATGGGCGGCACCCATACGAGGTCGCTCTCCTTGCGTGACGTGTTTGTCCCGGAGGCGTCGGTTGCTGCGGTTGACGATCTAGGCGACTGGCTCGCAGCTGATTCGGTGAAGACCGTCGACGCGAGCCCAGCGGCCTTCGGGGTGACGCGAGGCGCGCTGCGCGAACTGAACGAACTCGCGGCCGCACGTGGTGATGCCGACACCGAGCGATCGGTCAGGCTGCTCGCTCTGCAGTGCCGGGAGATCCGGCGGGCCGCCTATTCGCTTGCAGACCGTCCGTCGGAGTCGAATAGCGCGGAGCGTCTCGAACTACGGGCGGCATCACTCGACCTCGTGGTCCGGGCTACGACCGCGGTGGTGATCGCACGCGCGGGGGCTGGCGTGCTTTCCGGAACCTCGGCTGAGCGCCGTGTTCGCGAGGCAATGTTCCTCCAGATCCAGGCGCAAACAGGTGATTCCCGCAGGGCTGGGCTCAGGTGGATCTCGGACAACCGGGCTACAGGTAAACCTGCTATCCGCCGGTAAGGGTGGGATGAGTGACGACGAATTGCTCTGCGCCGCCTCCGCGAAGGCCTTTCTGCTTTGGTAGCACCACCCGGAATCGCACGGTGCCGGTCGCCTCGTCGCCGCGAAACACCACGTTGTAGGGGTACTGCTTCTGGCATTCCCCGTTGCGCTTGGCGGTGGTGACTGACACCGGCTGCCAGGCGCCTTCAACGAACTTCTGCAGGGAGGCTTTCGGTGCCTCCCAGCACCGGTCGTATAGCCATGAAGTACCGCGTACGCAGTCGGCGGTTTTCCAGCCGGATACCCTCACGCAGGTTCGCAGTGAAGCAGGGGATTGAACGGCTGCCGGCTCTCCCCCAGCTGCGAGCGCCCGGTTGATGAGAGACACGTGCAGTGAGGCGACAGCGCCGTACTCCCAGGACAAGTCTTCAGGGTCATCGCATGGCGGTCCACCGCCGCCGGAAAGCGGGCCAAGGTAGAGCAGTTCAGGACCGACCTGGATGACCCAGGGGCCGCCGCTGTCACCCTGACAGGTGCCCTTCCTGCCGTCACCAAGAGTCTCGAAGGTTCCGATGCCGCCGGAATCCGAGTCGGGGTCCAGACGCTGCGACACCCCGAGTGGAACATCACTCACCGTGGAGTTCTCATCGGCTGAAGGCCCGGTGAGCCCGTAGCCGATGTAGTTGATGGTGGCGCCCGCCTTCGTCAGGGAAATTACCTCATCCTGCGTGGCCATTCGGGTGATAAGCGGCGTTCCGAGTGGCGCGCTCAACACCAGAAAGGCAATGTCAGCCTCAGCGTCACGCCACCCCGGATCCACGATGACTTCGGTCACCGTGACGGGAGACGGACCTGCATTGCGGTCAGCTCCAGGCGAATAGACGATGAGGTCGGACGGAGCGGTAACCAGTGCATGATTCCCTTCATCGGTCACGCAGTGGGCTGCCGTGATGAGGATTCGCGGCTTCCAAAGCCCTGCCGTGCAGTAGCTATCCGAGGTTTCGAGGGCGACGGAGGCGGCGGCGTAAGGGGGTGAGTCGAGTCCATTGATCACCCTGGGCGTCAAGGCCGATGAATGTGCTGACGGTGCGAGGAGGAGGGCGATGACGAAGGGTGACATCAGCCCTGCCGCAATGCGCCGGTGCGACGAACGGGGAAACAGCGCCATCACCCAGGGTCCCCTCCGAACAACGGTCGCCCCTTCAGGCGATTGAGTCGACGAGAAGATGGTACCCCGACGAGCCAGGATCGCTAATAACTCGGTGGCGCCGGAAGTGAGGGCAACTCAGGCGGGGAGGAGGGCGACGGCTGTACCGCCCGCGAGGGCCGCCTTCGACGTCCGCCTAGACGACTTGGGCTCCGGTGAGCCGGCGCCTTGCGCGATAGCCGAGTCCTGGCAGGAACTTCTAGACTGCGCGCATGTCAAATGAAACCGCAGTGCAGTCGCCCGCTCGTGGAAGGGTCGCGTTTGGCGCGACCGCGATCCTCGCTGCGTTTGGCATGGTGCTCAACCTCGTGCTCACCGCGCTTGGCACATACCCATCGACCCAGACTGTCCCGACCCTCCTGGGGTTCAATGAACCGGGCATGGCTGGCATGCCCGGAAGGGTGTTTGACTTCCTCAGCTACTTCACCGTGCTGAGCAACATTCTTGTGGCAGTGGTCATGGCCATGCTCTGGCGCGACCCGCAGCGCAATGGAGTGGTGTTCCGGGTGCTGCGGATGGACGCCCTCCTCATGATCACCGTGACCGGGCTCATCTATTGGGGGGTGCTCGCCGGTGGCGTGGAACTCCAAGGCCTTGAATATGTCACGAACACCATCGAGCACACCCTCGTTCCCATCGCTGCGATCCTGGTGTTTCTTGTCTTCGGACCGCGGGGCAAGTTCCGGGTGTCAACCGTCTTTGCGGCGCTCATCCTCCCAATTTCCTGGGCGCTCGTAACCCTCGTTCGGGGGGCCGTCATCACCGCCTACCCCTACGGCTTCATCGACGTCGCTCGTTACGGCTATGGATCTGTGCTCGTGAATATCGCCGGGGTTGCGGTATTCGGCGTCATCATCGGGTTGGTATTCCTTGGCATCGACCGCCTCCTCACCCGAACAGGGCGAGCGAAGTAGTTGCAGCAGCAGGAGGATGTGTCCTCAGTCGCTTTCACAAGCCAGTGAGATACCCAGGGTGTCGAGGAGTGAATGGACATCGCTTGACTGGTAGCGACGATGGCCACCGGGGGTTCGCATGCTTGGGATCTTGCCGGCTTTGGCCCAGCGGGAAATTGTCTTTGGATCGACACGAAACAGGGCAGCCACCTCCGCGGGGGTGAGCAAATAATCAGGCTCCGGAACACGTGCTGTCACCGATCCTCCAACCCTGCCCGTCGCTCATGCGCGGGATATCCTTACCGTTGCACCGGTAAGTGCTTCGGGTAACCTCATGCCGGGTACTGATGAAACTATCGCACTATGCGTCTCCTGAAGTCGTGTTATGGCTGGTAGCCCCAGTCATTGGAAGGGATTTGACGAGTATGGGCCGCCAATTGACGACCGCACTCGAGGGCCCATGGTCGGGGTTCGAGGGCCATGAGCAGGTCGTCACTGCGGAGGATGCCCCGAGTGGGCTCCGCGTCGTCATCGCGATCCACTCCACCGTCTTGGGCCCGGCTCTCGGCGGAACGAGGATTTCGGACTACGAGGGCAGCGCCTCACCCGGCTGGGCCGCGCAGCAGGACGCTCTGCGCCTGTCGCGTGCGATGACTTACAAGAACGCCCTGGCTGGGCTCGACCACGGGGGCGGCAAAGCGGTGATCCTCGGGGATCCGCTCGCGAAGTCGATCGACCTTCTTCACGCCTACGGGCGCGTTGTCGAGTCGCTCGGCGGCAGATACGTCACGGCAGGGGATCTTGGCATCACCGTGGCCGATATGGACGTCATCGGCGAGACCTGCCGATGGGCGACCGGCCGCTCCCCCGAGCGGGGTGGGGTCGGCGACAGCGGCATCCTCACCGCCGTGGGCGTCTGGCAGGGCATGCGGGCGAGCGCTCACCACCTCTGGGGCAGCCCAGATCTCGCCGGGCGTCACGTTGGCGTTGTTGGAGCCGGGAAGGTTGGCGGGCGCCTCATCGGCCACCTCATCGATGAGGGGGCACGCGTGAGTGTCGTTGAGCCGTCGAAGGTGGCGCTTGACGCTCTCATGGGCGACTGCCCGGGTGTTCGAGTCGCCAACTCGCTGGATGAACTCATCGCCGGAGACATAGACATCCTTTCGCCCAATGCCACCGGGGCGATACTCACGAGGGGTCTTGCGTCTCGGCTGCGAGTGGGGATCATTTGCGGGGGAGCCAACAACCAGCTCGCCGCCCCGAAGGTTGCCGATGAATTGGCAGCCGCGGGCATCCTGTTCGTACCGGACTTTATGGTGAACTGTGGTGGTGTCATCCAGGTAGCCGAGGAACTCGCGGGCTGCGATCTCACGCGAGCAAGGGAGCGGGTTGATCGGGTGTATGACACGACTGAGCGGGTGCTGCGTCGAGCGGTAATCGAGGGCGTCACGCCCCTTCGTGCGGCCGAGGCTGAGGCAGAGGACCGAATCCGCGCTGCGATCACGTGAAGGCTCGGCGATGAGTAGCGTGTTACCTCACATGGATTATGAGGACATCGTCCGACTCGTCGGGCTCCAGTCGTTCGAGCGCGGCCTGCGCTATGCCGAGGCGGGCCACGTCCAGGAATTCCGCTGGTTCGGCGCGGACACGCAACTCTTCGGCACCGTTATCGGGAATCGGGCAACGCCCTACACCGTCACCGTGTCGTTTACTGCTGCTGGCAAGGCGGGAACCCAACTCGTGTCGGGAACCTGCACCTGCCCGATGGCCTGGAACTGCAAGCATGTTGCAGCACTCCTTATCGTGAGCCAGAGCGAAAGTCGCCAGCCCAACGGAGCGGCCGCCCCGACCACCCCGTGGCGCCGCGCCCTCGCACCGCTGGCACAACCGGCCCGCGACGCACGGGAGTACGGACCCCTTGGAATGCAGTTCTCCCTGCTCGCCCCCGTGCGCGAGACTCATTACTCTGCGCAGGCGGCTAGTTCGTCGCAGCGGCTCGGGATTCGGCCGGTGACCATGGGAAAGCAAAACAGGTGGGTACGAGGCCAACTCTCGTGGAACAGCCTTCCTTATTCGCGTGGCGAGTACGAGCCCGAGCACCTGCGCATCCTCACCTCCCTCATTGCCTTGAGCGCCGCCCGAGGCCAGTACCATCGATACGATTCCCAGTGGCTGCACCTTGATTCCTTTGCCAGCCGCTCACTCTGGGAGGTCCTCGCCGAGGCACAGTCCTGCGGCATGGGGCTCATCTACGACGGCAAGCGCCAGCAACTCGTCACGGTTGAGACGAGTCCGGCGACACTCGACCTCGATATCCGCACGACTGCTGATGGCCTCGTCATCGCCCCTGTGCTCACGGTGGCCGGCGAACGAGTCGGCCAGGGGCAGTTCGGGTTCACCGGTGATCCGGTCCACGGGGTATTCGGTTGGGAGGACCCTGGAACTGGTCCGCAGGATGTCCGACTCGTCTTGGCCCCGCTCCCCCGTGGTGTCAGTTCCGAGGTACGCGAGTTCGCCCTATCCCATCAGGTGATCCTCGTCCCTCCCGCAGACGAGGTGGCCTTCACCAGTGAGTTCCTCCCACAGATCTCACGCTCCACCTCGCTCACAAGCAGTGATGGTTCCTTTGAATTCCCGCAGAACCCGACCCCTCATCTGGTCCTGACGGTCACCCACCACCGGGGTGCGATTGCCGCGCTGGAGTGGGGGTGGGAGTACTGCAGCACCGGCAGCGTCCCGCCCCTCGACGGGCCGGGACTTGGCACGGAGCGCCCGCTCTCGGTGTCTCCGGGCGGCGCCTATCGCGACGTGCTCCGAGAGGCCGAGATCCTCGGCTCCCTCGAGCCCTTCCTCGCACGTTTCCCCGTTCTCACGCATGAGGCGATGGGAAGGCGCAGGCTGGGCGCGGGTGCGAGCCTCACCGGAGGATCGGCCGTCGACCTCATCGTCACCGGAATCCCGGAATTGGAGGCTCTGGACTGTGTCATGGTGCGGACCCAAGGCGTCAGCCTCGATTATCGACGTGCGACCGCCGAACCGAGCATCTCGTTGTCAGCCCTTGAGCGCCCGGATGATCGCGACTGGTTCGACCTGTCGGTGACGGTCACGATCGATGACGAAGGTGTCCCCTTCGACGCCCTATTCCGGGCACTCGTCCTCGGCGAGGACATCCTCGTCCTGCCGTCCGGCACCTACTTCGCCCTAGATCGCCCAGAACTCCAACGGCTCCGCCATCTCATTGAGGAGGCGCGCGGGTTGCAGGATGCTTCCTCGAAGTCTCTTGGGCTCAGTAGGTTCCAGACTGACCTGTGGGACGAACTCGAGGAACTCGGGGTCGTCGATGAGCAGACTGCAGCCTGGCGAGAGGTCGTGGCCGGTCTTGCGGACGGCGCCGAGGTCACTGTCCAGACCCTGCCGGCCGGGATCAACGCGACCTTGAGGAGCTATCAGCAGTCAGGATTTGACTGGCTGTCGTTCCTCCACGACCACCAACTTGGCGGCATTCTCGCTGATGACATGGGCCTGGGGAAGACGCTCCAGGCGATCGCCTTTATCGCTCGAGCCCGCGAGGCGGGGAGCGGACCCTTCCTCGTCGTTGCTCCGACGAGTGTGGTGTCGAACTGGGCCACCGAGTGCGCGCGGTTCGCCCCGGGACTCTCGGTCGTCACCATAAACGAGACCTCGAGGAAGCGAACATCAAGCCTGGTGGCGGCTGCAGGCTCGGCTGACATCGTCATCACCTCCTACACCCTGTTCCGGCTCGACTTCGATGAGGTCGACGCCATTGACTGGGCTGGCCTGTTCCTCGACGAGGCGCAGTTCGTGAAGAATCATCGATCTGCCGCGCATCAGTGCGCCCGCCGTCTTCGAGCACCGTTCAAGGTCGCGATCACTGGAACCCCGCTGGAGAACAACCTCATGGAACTGTGGTCGCTGCTGTCGATCACCGCCCCCGGCCTGTTTTCGAGCCCGACGCGATTCGGCGAGTACTACCAAAAGCCGATCGAGCGTGAGGGCAATGAGGAACGACTTGCCCAACTGCGGCGCCGCATTCGGCCATTCATGCTCCGCCGGACCAAGGAGCAGGTGGCCGCAGACCTCCCCGAGAAGCAGGAACAGGTCCTCGAACTTGAACTCCACCCCAAGCACCGCAAGGTCTACGACACCCACCTGCAGCGTGAGCGCAAGAAGGTGCTGAAACTCATCGACGACATGAATACCAACCGGTTCGAAATCTTCCGGTCCCTCACGATGCTGCGCCAATTGAGCCTCGACGCCAGTCTCTACGACGACTGCTACTCCCACATCCCGTCGACGAAACTCGATGCCCTGACCGAACTGCTGGCCGACATCGTCGCGGAGGGTCACCGAACCCTGATCTTCAGCCAGTTCACGACCTACCTCAAAAAGGCTCGCAGCCGACTCGACGAGGTTGGGATCTCATCGTCGTACCTTGACGGGAGCACGAAGAACCGCGCCAAGGCGATCGCTGACTTCAAGGAGGGCAATAACCCGGTCTTCCTCATCAGCCTCAAAGCGGGGGGCTTCGGCCTCAACCTCACCGAAGCGGACTTCTGCATTCTCCTGGACCCCTGGTGGAATCCGGCAACCGAGGCTCAGGCCGTGGATCGGATCCACCGGATCGGCCAGACGCGAAAGGTCATGGTCTATCGCATGGTGTCGAAGGACACAATCGAGGAGAAGGTCATGGCGCTCAAGGCTGCGAAGGCGCAATTATTCGACAGCGTGATGGAGGGCGCGGCCGGGAGCGGCACCGGCCTGACGGCCTCGGATATCCGTGAACTCCTCGGCTGACACGGCTTGAAGCCAGGACATCGTGACACGTCGTCCCCGGTTTCTCGGACGCTGACAACGAACATCACCGGGAGCGGGTAGAGTGTTCATGTTGCAGGGGGGCCTCCCAAGGCCAACCCACGTTCCGTTCACATTACCGGGGAGTTGCCCCGAAGGAGGTCGAGCCATGGGGCGCGGCCGAGCCAAGGCCAAGCAGACGAAGGTTGCTCGTGCGCTGAAGTACGGCGGACCACAGACTGACTTCGATCGTCTGCAGGCTGAGTTGACCACAGGCGATCAGCAGTATGTCGCTCCTGAGGTAGAAAGCGGCGACGAGAGCGCTGATGATCCGTATGCGGCTGACCCGTATGCCAAGTACTACGAAGACGACGAGGACGACGACAAGTAGCTGTCGCCGTTTTTGCTAGCGAGAGGGATGCTCGCCCACGAGTCGTACTGCGCCGCCATCGACCCCCTTCGCGGCAGCGTCACCCTCCTCGCCCTCGCGCCTGCCCCGCACCTCGCCGCATGTCCATGATTGGACTCCCAGACCCCGCAGTAGTTCGATCGCGGGGTCGACCGATGGGGGTGGAAGCACGGCAACCATGCCGATTCCCATATTGAAGGTGCGTTCGAGCTCGGCCTGTGGAACCGCGCCCTCACGGCCGATGAGGTCGAAGATAGGCATTGGAGGCCAGGCTGACCTCGCGATGTCAGTTGCGAGCTCAGGCGGCAGCACCCGGGCGATGTTGGCGGCGAGGCCACCGCCCGTGACATGGCTCAACGCATGTACCTCGACTGCGTCGATGAGTGCGAGGACGTCCTTGGCGTAGATTCGGGTCGGCTCGAGCATTTCCTCGCCGATGGTGCGGCCGAGGTCCGCGACGTGAGCGTCGAGGCCGAGGCGGCCCTCGCCAAGAAGCACGAATCTGGCCAGCGAGTAGCCATTCGAATGGAGCCCTGACGAGGCCATCGCGATCACGACGTCGCCGGGTCGCACTCGGTCAGCTCCGAGTAGGCGGTCGGCCTCGACCACACCGGTGCCGGCTCCCGCAAGGTCATACTCATCGGGCGCCATGAGGCCTGGGTGCTCGGCCGTCTCGCCGCCGAGGAGGGCGCAGCCGGCCTGTCGGCAGCCGTTCGCGATCCCCGAGACGATCGACGCGATCCGCACCGGGTCAACAGAGCCAGTTGCGATGTAGTCGGTCATGAACAACGGCTCCGCACCGCAGACGACGAGATCGTCGACAACCATCGCGACGAGGTCGATTCCGATCGTGTCGTGGATTCCGAGTGCTCGTGCCACCGCAATTTTCGTCCCAACTCCGTCGGTTGAGGTCGCGAGCAGTGGCCGGCGAAACCGGGTGAGGGCACTAGCATCGAAGAGGCCCGCGAATCCGCCGAAACCGCCCACGGTCTCGGGGCGCTGAGCAGACTGAACGGCCGCACGCATGAGCAACACGGCTCGCTCGCCGGCCTCGACGTCGACGCCGGCCGATGCGTAGGTGGCCGCCTGATGCGGCGGACATTTCACGGACGTCCTAGGGCGTCGTGGGCACCGGTGCCGACAGTGGCGGACACTCCCTCGATGTCGACGAGCGTATCCGCGGCAACCCGGCGCTCAATGCCCTCGAGTACATGCTTTCCGATGCCCTGCGGCTCGGGGATCTGCACCGGGTACACGCCGTCGAAGCAGGCGCGGCACAGGCGCTCCTTCGGGATGGTCGTGGCCTCGATGAGGGAGTCGAGTGACACGTAGCCGAGGGAATCAGCTCCAATTGAGCGGCATACCTGCTCGACCGTGAGTCCGTTCGCAATGAGCTCAGCGCGGCTCGCGAAGTCGATGCCGTAGAAGCAGGGCCATGTGACGGGGGGACTCGAGATCCGGACGTGAACCTCACGAGCCCCAGCCTCGCGGAGCATGCGGACGAGAGCCCGCTGGGTGTTGCCCCGAACGATCGAGTCATCGACGACTATGAGGCGCTGTCCGGCGATGACATCGCGCAGGGGGTTCAGCTTGAGCCTGATGCCGAGCTGCCTGATGGTCTGCGACGGCTGAATGAATGTGCGTCCGACATATGCGTTCTTCACGAGCCCCTCAGCAAAGGGGATCCCGGACTCTTGGGCGTAGCCGATGGCCGCGTAACGACCAGACTCCGGCACCGGAATCACGAGGTCGGCCTCGACGGCATGCTCGCGTGCGAGGATGCGCCCGGTCTCGACGCGGGTTGCCTGAACGCCACGCCCGGCGATCGCGGTATCGGGGCGGGCGAGGTACACATATTCGAAGAGGCAGCCCTTGGGATCGGCCTCAGCGAAGCGCTGCGAACGCAGACCCTGCTCGTCGATCACGATGAGCTCGCCGGGCTCCACCTCGCGAACGAATGAGGCGCCAACGATGTCGAGGGCGGCTGTCTCACTCGCAAGGACCCAGCCGCGCTCGAGGCGCCCAAGTACGAGGGGTCGGATGCCCTGCGGGTCACGGGCGCCGTAGAGGGCGTCGTCGTCCATGAAGACGAGGGAGAAGGCGCCCTTGAGGTGGGGCAGCTCATGCATGGCCGCTGCCTCAATGCTCATGTCGGGATGCGCGGCGATGAGTGCGGTGAGGACATCGGTATCGCTCGTCATGTTCACGCTCGTACCGAGGGGCAGCTCGCCGGAGTCGACCGAGAGGGCAGCGAGGCGCCGGGCCAACTCCGGGGCGTTCGTGATGTTGCCGTTGTGCCCGAGGGCGAGATGGCCGGTGGCTGTGGAACGGAAGGTCGGCTGGGCGTTCTCCCAGATACTCGCCCCGGTGGTCGAGTAGCGGGTATGGCCGATCGCGACGTGGCCGCGAAGTGATTCGAGGCTGGCCTCGGTGAACACCTGCGACACCAACCCCATGTCCTTGAAGACCACGATGTGGCTGCCATCGCTCACCGCGATCCCGGCCGACTCCTGGCCACGATGCTGGAGCGCGTACAGGCCGAAGTAGGTGAGTTTGGAGACGTCGTCGCCGGGGGCCCACACGCCGAACACCCCGCATGCGTCCTGCGGACCGCGTTCGCCGGGCATGATGTCGTGCGATAACAGGCCATCGCCTCGTGTCACGTCTGAAGCCTACGGGACGCAGGCACCCTCTCAGACCGGCATGGGACCGGCTCACGAGTCATGGGCCGCGCCTGCAGCTCCGCGCAGGCGCTTCGTGGCTCCTCGGCCCTTCTTCTCTTTGATTCGCCGATCGGTGGCGCCCTTCGTCGGCTTCGTGGGCCGTCGCGCACGAGGTGCCGGAGCGAATGCGCCGTCGAGAACTTGCGCAAATCGCAACTCTGCAAGCCGACGGTTCTGCAGTTGCGCCCGGGACTCGGAGGCCGTGATGACGAGGCATCCACCGGTGAGCCGGGGGCCGAGCCGTTGCATTGCGCGCTCGCGCAGACGCTCGGGGATGCTCGGCGACCTGGCCAGGTCGAAGATGAGTTCCACCCGTGAATCGGTGGTGTTCACCCCCTGGCCTCCGGGCCCGGATGAGCGGGAGAACCGCCATGACAGCTCGGAGCGGGGGATCGTCACCGATCCGCGCACCACAATCTCATCTGCCATGGCTCCAATATGCCCCAAGAAGAGGCAGCAAGCAGCCAGAGAACCCGCCGCCCCCCATTTGGGCGGGTAGATGTTGCTGCAGAACGCGGTTTTGGGGTGCAGCGCGACATTAACCCGCCCAAACCCGGGGTGGGGAGGGCTAGAGGATGCCGCCGCCCTTGTTTGTGTCGCTTGAGAAGCGCTGCGCTACGTAGATCGGGATGATGCTCACGAGGATCAGGGCCGCCGCGACGACGTTGACGATCGGCGCCTGATTTGGCCGGAAAAGATTCTGGTAGATCCAGATGGGCAGGGTCGTGATCCCCGGCCCAGCGGTGAAGGTCGTGACGATGATCTCGTCGAAGGACAGACCGAAGGCGAGCAGCCCACCAGCGATGATTGCGGACTTCATAAGCGGGAAGGTCACGAGCCGGAAGGTGGTCCAGCCTCCGGCACCGAGATCAGCCGACGCCTCCTCGACATTGCCCCCGAGCCGGCGCAGACGGGCGAGTGCGTTGTTGTAGATAACGACGATGCAGAAGGTCGCGTGCGCCACCACGAGGGTGAGGAAGGTGAGGCCGCCGAGATACGAGGTGAAGACGTTGTTGAGGGCGATCCCGGTGACGATGCCCGGCAGGGAGATCGGCAGGACGATGAGGAGGGAGATCGACTCGCGGCCGAAGAAGCGGTACCGCGCGATGACGAGTGAGACAAGGATCCCGAGGATGAGGGCCACGGCCGTTGCGGCGCTCGCCACGATCACCGACGTGAGAAGCGCATCGCGCACGCCCTCGCTGTCGACAGCACGGCCCCACCATTCCGTGGTGAAGCCCGATGGCGGCCAGGTGAGGGACTTGTTCGTGCTGAACGAGTTAATGACGATGACGATGAGCGGGACGTAGATGAATACGAACGCGAGCAGCGCGAGGAACGTCAGGATCGCCTTGGTTGTGCGCGAGATTGACACGTCTGCCCCTACAGGTTCTCGAGCGCGCCGGAGCGACGCACTGCGGCGAGGTAGAGCAGCACGATCACGACTGGGATGGTCGACACGGCTGCCGCGAAGGGCAGGTTGCTGACGTAGGTCTGCTGGACGACGTTGCCGAGCATTTGCAGCTTGCCGCCGACGATCTGGGCGGTGATGTAGTCGCCGAGGCTGAGCGAGAAGGTGAAGATCGAGCCGGCGACGACCGAGGGGAAGATCATTGGCACGATGACGCTCTGGAAGGTGCGCCAGCCCTTGGCGCCGAGGTCTGATGAGGCGTCGAGCATCGAATTGGGCAACCGGGTGAAGCCGGCATAGACCGGCAGGACCATGTATGGCAGCCACAGGTAGGTAAGGGTGATGACGATGCCGATGAAACCGTATCCGGGGCTATCGAGGCCAAGCGGGCCGATCATCCAGGCGAGCACGCCGCTCTCGGGCTGCAGCATTGCGCGCCAGGCATAGACCTTCACGAGATACGAGGCCCACAGTGGGGTGAGCACCATGGCGATGAGCAGTGGCTGCCACCGGCGTGACGCGACACGGGCCATAAAGAACGAAAGCGGCAGCGCGATGACGAGGCACAGCAGCGTGACCAGCAGCGCGATCCCGAGGGTGCGGGCGACGGTCGACAGGTACGCGGGGGTGGTGAAGACCAGTTGGAAGTTCTCAAGGGTGAACGTTCGTACGATCTGGCCGGTGAAGTCGTCAACCTGCCAGAACGCGGTGATGAACAGGGCGGCGAGTGAGCCCAGATAGACCACGACCAACCACGCCATCGGGGCGGACAGGAGGCCGGCAAGCCGAAGATTGGGGTGCCGGTACCAGAAGCCTCGATGGGTGGCGGTCGTGGTCGTCATCTATGCCAATTCCCTGATCTGACTGCGCTAGCTGCGCAGCGCACTCCAGGCGGTGACCCAGTCGCTGTAGGGCACGCACTGAACGTCAGTACGGCCATCGAGGCAGGCTGCGGTCGGGGTGTTCCAGTAGTAGACGTCCTCCCAGTAGGCGGTGTCGCCTGCATGGAACGTCGCGCAATGACCCTTATCCGCCGTGAGCGCACAGGACTTCTCGTTCGACGGTGCCTCACCGAAATACTCAGTAGCGACGGCATTTGTCTCCGGTGATGCGATGTGCTCGACCCACTTGTAGGCGCAGTTGATGTTCTTGGTGTCCTTCGCGATCATCCACGTGTCGGACCAGCCGGTTGCACCCTCCTTGGCCTTGACGGACTCGATCTTGCCGCCCTCTGCCTTGGCGAGGTTGGCAATGACCTGCCATGAGGTGCCGACCGCCGTCGTGCCGGAGTTGAACGCCTGGATGGCCTTCGTGTAGTCACTCCAGTACTCGCCGACGAGGGGCTCCTGCTGCTCGAGCAGTGCGATCGCGGCGTCGAACTGGGTCTTGTCGAGTGCGTACGGATCCGTGATTCCAAGTTCAGGCTTCGTTGCCATGAGATACACAGCGGCATCGGCGATGAAGATGGGGGAGTCGTACGCGGTGACAGACCCAGCATATGGTGAATCGGCTTCAAAGGTTGATGCCCACGAGTCGATCGGGGTAGTCACCTTGTCGGTATTCCACATGAGGAGATTGGCACCGCGGCCGTGCGGAACGCCGTAGGGAACTCCGCCGACGCTGTTGTGGGACTGCAGCTTCAGGTCCGAAAAGATATCCGCATAGCTCGGAACGAGATCCGGGTTGAGGGGCTGGAGGTTCCCGCCGTAGATGAGACGCAGCGTGGCGTCACCGGATGCCGACACGACGTCGTAGCCGCCGCCCTGCATGAGCTTGACCGCCTCATCCGAGGTGCCAAACGTCTTGACGTTGACCTGGCATCCGGTCTCCGTCTCGAAATCGGTGACCCAGTCGATGGCCGGGTCGGTTGAGCCGTCTTCGACGTAGCCCGGCCACGCCAGAATGTTT
>CAMAWO010000045.1 GCA_945861925.1 Bifidobacterium breve
ATTCGTCCGAAGAAGATAGTCGTTGTGGGCGGCTACTCATCATTCGAATTCCCGCAATTGAGTCTTGCGGATGAGGATTCGGACGAGACGGTCTCACTCAGGGGACCGACGTCCCCCCACCTGGTCGTCGACGTCAGCAGGATGAACAAGATCCTCCATGTCGACAAGCAGAGCCTTACGGTCACCGTCGAGGCGGGGATCACCTATTGGGATCTCGCCAATCAGTTGCGCGAGAAAGGTCTCGCGGTCGAGAACCTCAGCGCGTACCCAGAGGTCACCGTCGGTGGCGCGTCGGGTACGGGCACGCACGGGTCCGGCCATTCCTTTCATGGCAAGAATCAGGCCGATCAATTCATCGCACTGGAGGTCGTCAATGCGCGGGGCGAGATCCAACGAATCGTTGACCCTCGGCTGTTCACCCATCTGGGTGTTCTCGGTGTCGTCACAGAGGTAACACTGCGCTGCATCCCGATGTTCTTTCTCAAGCAGGCGTGCTACGAATTCGCGGATCTTGATGCATTCGATAGCCTTCGCATCGGCGCGTTTCGCGAATTGGAGGAGACTGACGACTTCTACTCCACGATGATCCGAATCGACCTTGTCGACAAGACGCACCATCCGGTCAGGTGCTATATCCGCACCGTCACCACGGACGAGGACGATCGAGCATTCCAGCCGACGTTTCTGGGCGCTCCTCTGGTCGACAACATCGAGGGGGAGGAGCCCTCCGCCTTCACAGGCCCCTACTACGACGTGCTCCCCGACCACACGACGGCCAGTCGTTTGCAGGTTCCGGCGCCGGGGACGTATCACCAGGCGGAGTACTTCGTTGACAACCGGCGGGCGAGCCAAGCCGTCCATGCCTTCCTACGCGAAGCCGACAAGGATGACCGCTTCATCACGGCACTCCCTACCGGCTTGAAATGCCGATTCGTGTCCAGTGACGATCAATGGATGTCCGCGACGTCCAACGTCGACGACGTCGAGCTCTATCTAGCCCTCCAGCTTTCGCTCTACGGGTCTCGCTCTGAAATCGATGCCATCTTGAAGCGCATCGAGGACTGCCTCGCTGAGGCCGAGATTCCGTTCTCGTGCCACTGGGGAAAGCTGTGCCACGGCGGCCATGGAAGCGTGAACCGGAAGCTCAAGGACCGAGCGAAGGCCATGGATGCCGCTCGAGCCCAGCTTGACCCGGATGATGCCTTCCTGGACGCTGACTCGGAGCTGGCAAAACTGTTCATCGCCTGACTTCGCAGCCCGGCCAGTACACCCCGGCGCTCAGCGAGCCAACCGTCGACTAGTCGTCGTCGCCCTCGTTGTGGTCATCGTCATGCGCATGCGTCGCTCCTTGTCGACGCATGGGCCGATCTGCACCTGCCTGCCTCGATCTGGCACGCGTGGCAGCCGCTCATGGATCGCGCCCTGGCGGGTGGGTCCTGATGAGCGGTAGTTCGATCAGCGAGTTTCAAGTCGAGGTGGCCACGGTCTTCTTCGCCATGCCTGAGGCGGGCTCCTTCCTGCTGGCCGGCGTCTCGCGCTCGCGGCCCACGGAATCACCGATCGCCCGACCGAGGATCTCGACGTCTTCACGTCCCAGGCCGGCGATGTGGCGGTGGCTGTCGAGGCATTCACTCGCGCCGCTACCGACCGGCAGTGGATGGTTGAAACGGTGCAGGAGTCTCACACCTTGGTTCGCCTCTCCGTTGTCGGCCAAGATGACCTCATGGTCGACATCGGCCTCGACTCTCCACCGGATCTGCCGCCTACGATGTCGCTCCTCGGCCGCACGTTCGCTCCCCGGGAACTCGCCGCACGAAAGTTGCTGGCACTGTTCGATCGGGCGATGCCACGCGACTTCGTCGATGTTTTTCACCTCGCACGACGCTGGGACCGGGACGCACTGATGAGCCTCGCGGGTGCCATTGATCCGGGTTTTGACGCCACGGTCCTCGCGACCGCGATGCGCCAACTCGACCGTTACCGCAATGACGACATCCCCATCGGCGGCGCCGAACTCCCGGAACTGTGGGCCCACTGCCACGGGTGGGCGGATGAGCTGGGTCAGAGGGGGCGGACGGGCGCCAGCGGGCACGAGAAGACTCATAATCTGGTCGTCGCGGGTTCGAGCCCCGCCCGCCCCACTGAGGAAATCCGTTGAATGCCAACGGGTTATCGCTTTGGTGAACGAGGTATTCAAGCCCTCTGATGCCCTCTTAATATTGCACGCCTATTGCACGCCGAAACCGGACAAATCCGGCGGCCTGAAGTTCATCGGACGAGAGCGACGGACCTGTGGAGGAGGTCAGATTTGGGCAGGGACGGAGATGGAGTGCGGCGCATGCTCAAGCTCAGTGAGTGTCAGCCCACGCCTGGCCTTGCGCGTCACCTTGTGTGGCTGGCCGATCACGCATGGGCCTGCAGAGTTCTGACCCATGCGGGCCGAGGGCGTACTCAGGGAAGGCTGCGAGAGTCTCCAGCCAGACGCTGGGGATTCGACGGCTTCCTCACGCTATTTTGTTGATGGCTCGTGGGAGATGGGGCTGGTTGTTTGAGGCGCCAATCCAGGTCCGGACGATGCGAGCGTCCCGCGTGATGCCGGGGTGTTCGGGCATCTCGCTAACGTCCTTCCTCGGTGTCCATCCTGATTCGCTGCCCCGCGGCGTTTGGTCACCTGCTCACTCGCGCTGCCTTCAGCAGATGTCGGTTCCGTCCTGCGGAGCAATGTTTGGCAACGCTTCAATCTGGACACCTGTCGATCCCATCAACCGCGGCCAGCAGACCGCGAAGTCTGCCAACTCGGCGCTGCTCCAATGATCCGCGAGCCATGCGCCGCTGTGCAACGACTGCTGCTGACGGCGCAGGTCATACACCCCGAAGTCAAACTGTCGCGGTGACGGCTGGTCAGGGACACTTACCGCGGTCGCAAGCACCTGCCCCTTAGAAATCTTCACGGGCTTTACGTTGGTGGTCCTCGAGTCCTCGCCCACCGGAATGCTGCGATCGAAGATCCGTTGGAGTGCTGGGCTGAGGGTTCGCAGATGGTCGTAGCGCACCAGGAATCCGCAGGGGTGCTGAATGTCAACTATGTATTGAACGGACGACCCCGGCCCGTTCGGTTGCCCCTCACGGTTCTCCCGGTATGCAGCCCCACGGACGAAGTAGCCATCGATGGCTGCGGACACTGTTCCCTTCGCACTTGGGTCCGTAAAACTAAGAGCGCCGTGCGATTTGTAGTACTTGGCCGTCTCATTGAGCCGCCCTGGTGGTAGCCAGCCATTTAGGGCAGCGACCTGTGCAGGAGGTTGCAGGCGAAAATTCCCGCAGCTCGGAGCCTTCGCACTCGGTAGCCAGGCATCCTTACCATTCCAGGACCATGTCACCGGTGCCTTCGCCCTCGGGCCGCCCTCGGCCGCCGGGGCAAAAGCCAGCACACTTGTCGCCGCGAGTAGCACCGAACAGAAATAGGTGAACAGGCGCACTCCGCCAAACCGGTTCGGCCCGCTGTTCAAAGTTCCCTTGATCTGCATCATTGGATGCTAGGAGTGGATATGAACCCCGTCAAGTAGTCGACGAGACTCATGAAAAGTGCCCCCGAAAGGCTCCCCGTGCCTCACTCAGGAATGCCCGCGTAACGGTGAGCATTGTCGGGCATGGAACCAGCGGCGAAATCCTCAACCAAGGAGACACGTCATCGTCCCCTGGTGGGGCAACCGACGACTCAGCCACCAAATCGCCTGCAACTAGGGTCAAACGGCACTGTTGCGTTGCGCGATCGTAGGGTGCGCTGGATCGCGGGCGGAGGAGGAACTATTCAGATCGCGAGTTGGAGTTCGTCGAATGCGGTGGCCAGCCGGAACACCGACGACACGTCGACTCCCAACTCGTACTGACCGGTGTTAAGGAACGCCGCTGGGATCAACTCGTCGATCAGGTTCGCCAGGGCCGCAGCCCGATCGGTGATGACCTCCGTCGAGGTGCGATGCGCCCTCAGCGGTACAACATGGATCACCGTCACTCCGGCATGGCGTGACGTAGCGGACGAGGTCGGGCTGACGCGTGAGCAAGCCGACAGTCTGCTCGGCACGACGGCCCTGCCCCCGTACGCCCTGACGTAGAGGCATCGCCGCGACGATGGCAGTGGCCTCCTCGACCATTGCAGCGAGCGGATCAGCGAACGTCTCACCGGGAGCCGGTGGCTCCGGCGTGATGTACCGCGAGCCGGGCTGGCCACCCTGTTCCACGAGAAGGCCGATGAGGTGCTGCTCGCATACCCCCCGGCGAAGACGCCACGGTTTCGGTATTGCATGCCATCCCAACTGGTCTCGGCGCTGATGTCGTCGATGTCTACGCAGGACGAGCACTCATCATCGATGACCTGACCCAGGGCACGCTCAAGACCGTCAAGCTGCCGGGCGGCACCTATGCGCTCACCGTCCTTCCGGACGGCCAGACGCCAGGCGGCGGCGCCCCGCTGCTCCGCGTGGCACAGACCAACGTCCCCTCAGGCGCCAACGTGACCATCACCGCAAACCTCGATGCTGAGGGGAGGCCAGCGCTCGACATACGGAACGCGGGGAGGGTTCTCTTCACCGGCCTGCGAAATCCTCGGCAGGCCGACGCGGGGCTGAACGCTAGCCGGTTTGCTCCCTACGCGACCGTCGCAGGCACGCGTGATGTCGTCCTGAGACCGACCCCCATCACCATCACCAACAAGCCCGGCACCTCTGACATGGGGACCAACACCATCGTCTACCTCTGGGGTTCAGTGGTCGACGGGTCACTGCGGGCAGTCGTCCAGAATGTCCGGATCGACCTGCAGTAGCCCCTTTCTGACGAGGACACCGACAAGCGCGGTCACAGCGCGTTTATCGGGATATTCTGATGCGGTGAATCCATCGGAATATCCGGATGAACTCTGACTATCTGAATATGCCTATAGTACCCTTGTTTCATGGGACTCATCGGCACCGTCACCAGCCCGCAGGCCCTCGGCCGGCTGTTGCAGCAGGCGCGCCTGTCGCGGGAACTCTCCCAGCAGCAGGTGGCTGATGAGCTCGGAATCAGCCAGGGGTACGTCTCTGAACTTGAGAGCGGCAAGTCGTCCCTGGCACTCACGCGCATCTTCGACATCATGCGGCTGACGGGGATGACACTTCGGGCCGAGATCCCCGAGGGCTCGACTGATGCCTAGCCTCGAGGTCCGCCTGTACGAGACTCACATCGGGGACCTCATCGGCGAGTCGTGGCGCGACTTCGACTTTGTCGCGACCGACGAGGGTGTTGAGCGGTTCGGAGTGGGCAGCACGGTCCTGTCCGAGTCCGTTCCGCTCGTGCCACGCCGGCCTCGAGGCAAGGCGGCTCGGCGACGCGTGTTCTTCGACGAGCTACTGCCTGAGGGTGCTGCCCGACAGCGACTGGCCGATCGGGCTCGGGTCGCACTGACGGACACGCTCGGACTGTTGTCCGCCTACGGGCGAGACGTCGCAGGCGCGGTCCAGCTCATTGACCCGACCACCGCCGACGTCGGTGAGCCAGCACGAGCCCGCCCGGTGTCGACGGCCGACATCGTGGATCTGCTCGACGACGTGGCCGCCTTCCCGCTCGGAAATGCGCCGATGTCGGGCAAGGCATCCCTGGCGGGTGTCCAGGAAAAGGTTCTGCTGGCGAGGGTTGGCGGGCGCTGGGGACAGTGCCTCTACGGATATCCGTCGACCCACATCCTCAAGCCCGTGTCTCGGGCTCACCCCGACATGATCTACAACGAAGAGTACGCCTCGCGGATCGCACGGGCGCTTGGGCTGGCGCCGTACGCCACTTGGATCGAGACCTTCGAGGGCACGGACGCGTTCGTGATCGCACGATACGACCGAGACGACGCGATCCCCAGCCGTCGCCTCCACCAGGAGGATTTCAATCAGGTCCTCGGCGCATCCGGTGCCGAGAAGTACCAGGAGCACGGAGGTAAGGTCAGCCTCGGGCGGATCGCAGCGGTCATCTGCGGCGCCCAGGGTCGGGAAGGGCTGGACCAACTGCTGACCCTTGTCACCCTCACCGTCGCGGTCGGCAACCTTGACATGCACGCCAAGAACATCTCACTGCTCCACCCACCGGAGGGCTCCGCGCGGCTGGCACCTGCCTACGACGTGGTCCCGTTGACTCACTACCAGGGTGTTGACGGACGCATGGCCATGGCGGTCAACGACGTCTACGAGCATTCACGGATCCGCCGAAGCGCCCTGATCGCAGAAGCAGTCAGCTGGGGCATGGGCGCAGCCCGAGCGGAGCAAATCGTCGATCAGACCGTGACGGTCATCCGGTCCACGGTGCAGCAGGAGTCACCTCACGTGCGGGCAGTCCCTGGTCTTCCGGACCTCATCGACTCGCTCGCGGCCCGGATCGGGGCGAACGACTAGGGATCGCGACGCGTTGCGGCTCTGATTCTCGTTTCGGGGTCGGTTGCTCTGAGGCGTGGTTGATCCCCGGATGACGATTCTTCCGGGATGTTCCACGTGGTGTCGGGTCGGGCCGGGGGTTCGGCGGTGGGTCAGGTGGTCGCGACTGCTGGTGGTCCGAGCATCGCGTCGAAGATTGCCTGCCAGGGGTCATGTGTCGTGCGGCGTGCTTTCGGTAGGCGATGCGGTCGCGCGTGAGACGGTGGTGGCGTCGCGTGCGTCTGGTCGAGCCACAAGGCCGCGTGCACTGTTGGTGACGGGCTGACGATCCGCTGGCGCAGGCGGGACGACCGCTGCCGCTCAATGAGCACGCCCACCTCCTTCGCAGTCCGGGTGGCCGTGTTGGTCTTCGTCGGCCGGGGCGGTCTCCGATTCGGCGGACCGCTTGTTCAGTCCGTTACCGACCCTTCCGCCCTTTGCGAGCGGTTTGGCGTCACTGCGCCGGATGTCGACGGGCTTAATCGGCATGGCCCAAGGGAGTACCCCCCTGTGTGCGAGAGCAATTCCCGGGAAGCGCCTAGCGTGAGGTATCGTTTCCGATACCTAGGAGGTGGATGTGGCGACATTGATGGCGATGGCCCGACGTGCCTCGGGCATGTCGCAGGCCGAGGTAGCCAGGCGCGCGGGAACCTCCCGCCCCACACTGTCGGCCTACGAGGGCGGGTCGCGCAATCCCACGCTCGACACCCTCGAGCGTGTCCTGGCTGCGAACAGGCAGCACCTGGTTTCGGTGCCCGACCCAGTGTTCACGCATCACGCCGACCGGCGGGGCAAGCCGTTCTTCGTGCCTGACCAGCTGCCGCGCCTGCCGGTCGAGGCCGCGCTCGCGACGGTCGTCTTACCACCGCACGCTGACTGGTCTGCGTCGGGCCACGCGAGGAAGCTCGCCGATCGCAGCGAGCGACTGCTGGCCTACCAGGTGGTGCTGGCGGAGGGCAGACCCGCAGACATCATGCAGTTCATCGATGGAGCGCTCCTTGTCGATGCCTGGGCCGATCTCTACCTGCCTGCCGCGATTAGACACGCGTGGCAGCCGCTCGTGGATCGCGTCCTCTCGAGCGGATCCCGATGAGCGGCAGTTCGATCACCGACTTTCAAGTCGAGGTGGCGCGCGTCTTCTTCGCCATGCCTGAGGCGGGCTCCTTCCTGCTGGCCGGAGGTCTCGCGCTCGCGGCGCACGGACTCACCGAGCGCCCGACCGCGGATCTCGACGTCTTCACGTCCAAGGCCGGGGATGTGGCGGTGGCTGTCGAGGCAATCACTCGCGCCGCTACCGACCGGCAGTGGATGGTTGAAACGGTGCAGGGGTCTCAGAACTTCGTTCGCCTCTCCGTTGTCGGTCAAGATGACCTCATCGTTGACATCGGCCTCGACTCTCCTCCGGATCTGCCGCCTACGATGTCGATCCTCGGCCCTACGTTCGCCCCTCGGGAACTCGCCTGACGAAAGTTGCTGGCACTGTTCGATCGGGCGATGCCGCGCGACTTCGTCGATGTGTTCCGCCTTGTCTAACGCTGGGACCGGGACGAATTGATGAGCCTCGCGCGAGCCAATGATCAGGGTCTCGACGCCACGGTCCTCGCGATCGCGACGCGCCAACTTGACCGTTACCGCAATGACGACATCCCGATTGGCTCCGCCGAGCTCCCAGAGCTGCGGGCTTACTTCCACGAATGGGCGCAAGAGCTGGGGTCGCAGGGGGCGGACGGGCGCCAGCGGGCGCGAGAAGACTCATAATCTGGTCGTCGCGGGTTCGAGCCCCGCCCGCCCCACCGAGGAAACCCGTTGAATTACAACGGGTTTTCGTTTTGGTGGACTAGCTGTTCAAGCCCTTTAATGTCCGCTCGATACCTCTCGTTATCGCACGCCTATCGCACGTCGAAACCGGACAAGTCGGGCGGCCTAAAGATCCTTGAGTCAGAGCGACAAACCTGTCGAGGAGGGCAAATTTGGGCAGGGACGGAGATGGAGTGCGGCGCACGCTCAAGCCCAGTGACGTGCAAGCCCACGACAGGCCTCGCGCGTCACCTACTCCAGCTTGCCGATAGTCGCGGATGGGCCTGCAGAGTTCTGACCCATGCGGGCCGAGGGCGTACTCACAAGGCGTTCCGGCATCTCGCTAATGTCCTTCCTCGGTGTCCATCCGGCGCCCGTCGGGGGCGAGCCACCGGGTGGGTGTGGGGCTGTTGACGATGGTGATCGGTCCGCCGCTGCTGTGGATCTTGCCTTGGAACTGGTGGCGGGTTCCTTCGCAGGTGTCGCAGCCGACGGCGGCGACGAGTCGGTTCCGTTGGTCGCACCATCCCGCTGCTGCGTGGATTGATGCCGAGGTCCAGGGGCCCCCGCGCATGCTGCAGTACTCGCCGTTCCCGGGGGTCAACTGCATGGGGCAGCGACGTTCGACGTCTCGAGTGAGGGAACACGCGGCGGAGGCGACGATGTCGAATCGTCGTGATGGTGCATCGCTGAGGGTCAGCACCTCCCACCTGCCGTCCGTGACCCGCACTACGGTGCGGATGCCGAGCCGCCTGCTGATGTCCAGAGCCATCACCTGCCAGTCCGGATGGGGTTGCTCCTGCAGCGCGCCGGGCAGTGCGATCACCGACGGTTCGGTCCACTGGTGGCGCCTGTCCAATGTGGTCGCGGGGAGTGCCTGCATCCGGTACGTCACGAGCTGTCGGGTCAGTTCGTCCCGGCTCCAGGCGGCCTCTTGGTCGAAGGTCGCGGTCGGTCCGCGTACCGCCCCGATGATGAGGAGCTCGCCGGACAGGGGCCACCGCATCTCGGGTCGCTGTCCGTATTGATCGCCTTGGACGCCCGCGAAGGCGGGTTCCTCGAGCCTGGCCTGAAGGCGCAGCTGCGCCTGGCCGAATCGCATCACGGTGATCTGACGCAGCCACGACGACGCCACGTCTACCTCCGGACGAGGGACCCACCCCCTCGCATTGGTGCCCGACACTTCCACTGGCTCGCCGGGCTCAGGCTCGACGATCAGGGTGGCAGGCAGGTCCTGCGGGCCGACGCCCGGAAGCCACGGCAGCAGGGACGCGGTTTCAGGAGTGCTTGTTTCTGACATGGCGTACTCGTTTCCGGCCCTTGTGGGCCCGTTACTTCCCTACCAGCCATTGGCAGAGCGGGTCTTCCCCAGGAGGCACCGTGCGACGGGACGCGCGGTTGCCGGAACGACAAGCCAGGGGGCTTCGCGTCGTTCACTCGTGACCTGCTCCGAAGCTACGCCACACCCCTGACAGTGGCTGGGCGTCTACTCGGTGTCGGAATTGATGAGGTGGGCGAGTGCCTCGCCGAGCGCACGCAGGGCACCCTCAACGGGCGCGCCGCTCGTCTCGTCCATGTAGAGGTCGCGCCGTACCTCGAGCATGATCGATCGGACGCGTAGATCCGTGCCGTAGTGGGAGAGTGGCACGTATGTGCCGATGAACGGCTCATTGATGCCGACCCTGCCGAATCTGGAGAAGGCGTCCACTGCCGATTCCACGAGCCTCGGCGGCGTGTGGGTGTCGTCGCGGCCGATGCAGATCTCCGGCCGGTCCAAATCTGAGTGCAGCTCGTATGGCAGGGCGACGCGCGGGAACGAGTGGACGTCGATAATCGTCGCGCCGCCGCAGGCGTTGATGCGCTCGTCGACGAGCCGGGCCAAGGCCGACGCATACGGCGTGAAGTACCGGGCAATCAGCCCTGCCTTGGCGAGGGCATCGGATGCGCGAAGCGTCGCGCCGCCGGAGGTCTGTGTGTAGACGGCGCCCATCCCGGCGGCCAGCATCTCCTCGCGTGCATCCGGAAACCGCTCCGGGTCGACGACGAGACGAGAGAAGCCGTTGACGAAGCGCCACGGCGCTATCTCTGCGTCGGCAGCGGCCGTAGCGGCGATCCTGTCGGTGTAGGCATCCGTCATGCGCAGCAGTTCAAGATCGAGGGCGGCGTCGTCCAGCAGGATGCCTCGTCGGACGTCCGCGGGGATTGTCGTGGCCGAGTGCGGCACATGAAGGATCACCGGAGATGAGGGTGCGCCTGCGTGGATCATGATCGCCTCCCACTGCGACGGAACATCGCGGCCAGTCTTTCCGGACCACGCCGGGACACCTCCCAGTATCGCGCAACTGCCGGGACACCATGCGCCGGAGGGTGACGATCGCCGAGTGCTCCCTGCCAATCGCGACGAAGTGCACGACGCCGAGTGCGGAGAGAGTGAACTTGCCGGTTGCCAGGTAGCACCCCGTGCTTCGCGGGGAGCGCTTCGGCGCCCCTGTCCCCTGTTCAAGCATCATATGGCTGTCCACTGCTGGCTGAGGGTTCGCTCTCCTCGGCCCTCGCCGTGACCGCAGACCCCGCCCGATAGTAACGATCAACGTTACTACCGTGCAGTGATCGTCTCGTTCGCCGACAAGGAGACCGGGCACTTGGCGGCTCGTCGGCTGGATGACCTGAGGGTTCCTCGGGGCGATCGGCTTGAGGCGCTGAAGGGCGATCGCAAGGGTCAGGTGAGTATCAGCGTCAATGACTAGCCCAACCATTTCGTCGGGGTCGTTGATTTCGGCGGGTTTTTGATTTTTCCGGGGTGAGCCCGTTGGGGCGTGGGTGTTCGTCCCGTGGGCCTTGGTGGCGGTCTCCGTGGTTCCGGTCGTCGGCGGTCGGGTGGTTGCCGCGGGGTCAGTCGGGGTCGAGGTCGATGATCCGGCGGCGCGCGGCGCGGATGTGGCGGGCGGCGGTGGCGAAGAGCTTCAGCCGCAGGGTCTTGGGCTGGGCGACGCGCCAGGTCCCGGTGAGGGCGAGCTGCTGGGCCCAGGTGGTGAGGTCCATGGCGAGCAGGACGACCTGGATCCAGATGGCGTTGGAGGCGGCGCCTGGGTAGGGCAGGTTCGTCAGCCCGGTGTCTTTGGTGTCCTTGATGCGGTCCTCGCATAGTGCGCGTTGCCGGTGGCGGGCCTCGAGGGCGGGCAGGTCCGGTGATGGGTCGTTGGTGGCGAAGCAGGTGACGCGATGCCCATCGACGTCGGTCAGGGTGAGCTGCGCTCCGGGGTGGGGTCGTTCCTTGCGGGCGACCACGCGCATCCCGGCGGGCCAGTCGAGCAGGCCGGTGATCTCCGCGCCCCATGCGCCGTCGCGCAGGTCCCCGCCTGCGTCGATCGCCGGGACCCAGGCGCTTTCCCCGACGGTGTCGATGGCGGCCTTGAGGTGGGCGAGGAATCCGGGGAATCCCAACGAGTACGACAGTTTCTCGTCGGTGAGGTGGTGGGTGAATGCCTTGGTGCCGCCGGCGGAGTCGGCGCGGACCAGGACCCGGCCCCGCTGGCCGGAGTCGAGCTGGGCCAGGGCCAGCTCGGTGACGGCGGCGTGGTCGGTCGCGGTGTTGGACCCGGCGTTGCCCGGTCGCAGGATCGCGGCCAGCGGCGCGCCGGTCCCACCGGTGCCGTGGCCGGCGAACGCCAGGATCGGATGGAAGCCGAAGCCCCGCTTGTAATTCGGCGCGGCCAGCTTCTTCTCAGAATGGGAGGCAACCAGGGTCGCATCAAGATCGACAATGAGTCGGTCGCCGACCTCGGGCAGCGCCCCTCCTGGCAGTCGCCCGTCCGCGGACCTGGCATGCGCCCGTGCCGCCGCGGTCCCGGCGATCGCGGTGGCGTCGTCGCGGGCGAGGTCGCCGATGACCCGCGAGATCGTCGGATCGGACGCGACCATCCCGAACAGGTGCGGGCGGGCCCGCAGCATCACCACGTCCGCGGGGCAGTCACCGCACGCGGCGAGCATCCCCGCATTCGACACCGCGCCCGACGACTTCGACCGGTACTTGACCTTCGAATAATTCGCGGTAGCGAACATTTCGGAAGTGCCTATCTTTGCTGGTTTTTTGACTCGTCGTAAAGCCAATTATCCCAGCATTAGCAAACACTTTCACCATTTCAGGCCTGTGTCACAAAATATCTTGATGAAATTCTTGGGCTAGTCTTGGGATCCCTCACCTGGACGGTGCACGGGGATGACGATCTCGTTGCGTCGCGCGAATGGAGGCTTCCACGGCGGGTCGAATCGGGCCCACCGAGGCTCCCCGGATTCCTGCCACCCGGCTTCGGCCATCACTCGTCGAAGGTCCTGCGTACGGCGCGCGATATTCGACGAGGTCCAGCGCCCCGACCAGCGAATCGCAGCGGCTGTCTCTCCCGGGACCGCGCGAAGCGACACGCGCGAATTTGTGGGTGTCGGGTACTGCGACAGCGAGCGCCCAGCGGGGAGCACGAAGGAAACGGTCCACTCGCCTGCGCCCGCAGCCTCCTGGGTGACCGGTGCCGTCATCGCCAATGGCTCGGCGCCGCGGTTCGCACCGGAGATGTACTCGAAGAGCGGCCGGAATGCCGCGCTGCCCGCCTGCTCGGCCGAGCCGGACGCGACGACGTCCGCAACAACCCAGGGAGCATACTCCCGCAGTTCTACGACGCCACGAACCTTGATGACCCGGTATTCCTGCTGCTCGGTCATGTCGGTCCCAACTCGGCGAAGGAGCCGGCTATTCCACCGGGAATGACCAGTTTAAGCACCCCGCCGAGGTAGGCCTGCAGTTACGTGCCTGCACCGAGCAGGCGGAGCCGGGGTCGATTCGCGTTCGTGGTGAAGAACCCGTCGCTCCATTCACTGACCGGCTACTTGGGCAAGTCGACGGCCGTCAGTGTGCCGGGGTGGCCGAGGCACTCGCCGAGGACGTACGCTCGCCGCTCGTCCGGGGCGATCGCGAGGTCCGTGAACACGCCAGCGCCGCGACATGGGGCGCCGAGCGGAACGCTCGTCAGCACGCGCTGGGTGAGCAGGTCGATGATCGCGAAGGTGTCCTCGTAGTCGACCTCGCCGGCGACGAGGAGCAGCGTGCCGACTCGGTAGTAGCCGCCGAGGATCTGCGTGAGCGTGCCGTTGTACGCCATGCCATCGATCTTCATTCCCGGCCGGAACCCGCCGACGACGTCGAGGGACTTGGTGTTCACCGTGAGAATGCGCGGATTCGAGACGCCAGCGTTCTCCCGGTTTACCAGCAGGCGGGAGCCGTCCGGGTTGACGGCCAGAGCCCCCGGCATGATGCTTCCGAGGTCTAGTGTCGCGGCAACCTTGCGCACCCCCGTGTTGATGACGGTGATGCTGTCGCTGCCCCAGTTGCTCACATAGGCGCGCTTCCCCGAGGGGCTGAGCGCGACCGCTTGCGAGATGACACCGACGCGCACGCGGTCGACGACCTTCCCCTTCCCGATGTCGACGACGATCAAGGCGGGGAGCACCTTCGGCGACCTCGAGCCGGAGGCCAGCACGTAGGCCTTGTCGCCGGACGGCGACACGACCACCCCTTTCGGGTCGGCGCCCAGGCCGACGCTGCGCAGGACAGTCATGGTCGCGGCATCCATGACGAGCAGCGCCTGTCCCCCCGTGCAGGCGACCAGCAGGGTGCTCCCGGCCGCCACCACGTCAACCGGTCCCAGGCAGGTGGTGACTGTTGAGGTCACTTCCAGCGTCCGCGCGTCGATCACCGTGATCGAATGAAGGGGCTCAGGGTCGTTACCTTGGCTGACGACGTAGAGCTGGCCGCCGTCGGGACTCACGGCTACCGCGGTCGGGGTCGTCGGTACTACGACGTGTCCTGACACGACGGGCACGGCGCCGGAGTGCGTCGACCCCCCGGCCGGGGGGACCGCAAGGGCAGCGAGGGCCAGCACCGCCACGACCGAGGTCGACCTCCGCATAGCGTTCATCAGCAGGAGCGCAGGAAGCGGTGAAGGACCCGGATGCCGAATGTCAGCCCATTGACGGGCACCCGTCCGTCAACCCCGTGGAAGAGCCGCCAGTAGTCGAGGTCGGCCGGCTCACCCTTCTGTGTGAACCAGTCGTCCCTGATGAGACGGGCATGGAGCAGATTCCGATTGGACAGAGCCACGGTATGAACCTACTCGCTCGTCCATGTCGATGGCTATGACTCACGATCATGACAAGACCCGACGGCATAGTTGCGTTGAGCGATCGCGGGGCGCGCTCTCGACTCCGACCTCGTATCGGCCCCGGCGGAGGTTCTGTACGAACACATGGCTACCGATCACGATGCTGGCCGTTCGGCCGGTTAGCGGTTCGCGCATCGGCCTCAGGCGGGCCCTCAATCGGCCGTGGTTTCATTCACATCGATTGTTCCTACCGTGCCGGGTGGTGTGGAACGCCGCGGGGATCGACTCGTCGATCACGTGTACTAGTGACGTGTCGCCTTTGATTTGATGGTTTTTTGTGGTCCGCTCTTCTGGTTGATGCTTGACCAGAGGGAGTTGATGTCATGCCTCGTGCGAAGTTGACCAAGGTGGTCTCGTCCGGGATTCATCCTGCCCGGATGATCACGCGGGCCGGGGTGTTGCTGGCGTAGGACGAGTCGCAGGGCGACGCGCCTGACCGTCGAGTGGTGGCCGAGCGGGTCGGTACGTCGCAGAGCACCGTGTACCTGGTGGCAAAGTCGTTCGCGACCCAAGGTGGCAGGGTGGTGCCGAAGGTGACGGGCGATGTTGAGGCCATGGTGATCGCGTTGGCGTGCAGCCAACCGCCGCCGGGGCGTCAGCGCTGGACGTTGCGACTGCTGGAGAAGGTTGTGCTCCTGACGGAGGGGATACCTCCGATGGACCACTCCACGATCGGGCGGGTCCTAAAAAGGGGGCGCTTAAGCCTCACCTGAAAGCGTGCCGGACGATCCCGCCGCACGGCAACGCCGCGTTCGTCGCGGCGTTGGCGGAAGTTGTCTTGGCTGTCTATGCCCGGCCTGGCACGCCAGCGAAGCCGGGGCAGGTCGCCCGTGAGAACTCCGAATACGTCCGCCACGGCACCTGCTCGATCTTCGTGCGGGCCGAACCCCTACGCGGCTGGCGCCGCGCCTACGCCGAGTCGACCCGGACAAGGTCGTCCTGATGATGGGAAACCTCAACACCCACAAGCACGGCAGTTGGCTCAACATCTCCGAAATCGACGCCACCAACACCGACGACCGCCAAGTCACCTGGCAATTCACCACCAGCAACGCCCGCATCAAACTCCAGCGGGTTTACCCAGTGCTGTAAAAACGACGGTCTACTAGTCCGCCGCACCATATCCCGTACACGGATATCCGGGCACCGGGCCGGGCACGTCGCCTTGCTTGCCGGACTTCGGCCCCGGACCGAGCAGGTTCATCAAGGTCGTGCGCGACGGCTCGGGCAGTACGTTCATCGGGCACACATACTCGCCGCCAACCCGCACCCAGTAGTCGAAGTTGTGCGCAAACGGGGTCCCGGACGTGTACCCGAGCAGATCGCCTGCCTTCACCCTGATCGCAGTGCCCGGAGTCTCGCGCTCGGGGTACCTAGCGGTCGGGGCGCCGCTGTCGTCGAAGCAACTGCTGCACTGGTCACCGAACTGGTAGGCGGCCCGAATATCGGCCCGCGGCGCAGTGAAGTGGTTGAAGCCGAATTGGTCCTGGCATGCCGCCGAAACTTCGAAAACGAGTTGATAGTCATCAGAGGGGAAGAACGTCGTGGCCGTGAGATGCCTGATCGTGATCAGGGTGCCGTCAGCGGGGGCGTAGACCGGAATCGGGGTGTACGGACTCCGCAGCCAGACATAGGCAAAGCGCGGGTCGTTCGTCTCCTCGCCATTGGTGATCAACGCAATATCGGACGCGACGAACGGGGCGCGTGTGAACACGGCCGCCGGTTTCTTCGAGCAGCCCGCGCCCGCTGATACTTGCCCGGAAGTTAGGTTCTGCCAGACGAGTTTCTTGCCAACCTTCACGCAGGTCAAGGTCCCGTTCGGGATGCCCGTCGTTTGCCCGGCCTTGGGGCACCGCCCGCCGACCTTCGTGCCCGCAAGTGCAGGCGCCGAGGCAACGGTCAAGAACAACGCCGCCGCACTGAGGATCGTCACGGCCATTCGACGGGCGTTCCAGATCATGGTGGCTCAGGGCTTGCCATTCGCGAAAGTTACCATAAACGGGACGCCATCCGGCGAGCTACCGAATCGGTGCCGCCGTGCGGTCTTCTGCCGGCGCTCCCCGGATAGACCGGCCATCTGTTACGCCACCGACTTGAGTGGGGCCTTCTCATGCAGCTGACCCGGTCAACTCCTCGTTGAACTGGCATTCATGGGCATGGCACGCGGAAGATGCCAGTCGCGGCGAATCGCGATCATGCGAATGGCGAACACCAGCGCGACCGCCGTCCAAACACAAACCTGTGTGCCGACCCCCCAGCCTTCCAACAGCGCGAACCAAGCCGCCCCCGCGAGGCCCGCGACCGCGTAGATCTGCCCGACGAGCACCTCCGGCTTCGTGCCCGTAAGGATGTCGCGGATCACTCCTCCCCCGACCCCCGTCAGGACTCCCAGCAGCACCGCCATGAACGGCCGCAGGTTCGCCTCCAGACCGATCTGGGTTCCGATGATCACGAAGGCACTGAGCCCAGCCGCATCCGCGACGAGGATCGGCCTTGACGATGTGAGGTCAGTGTCTGGCCAGATTCGCAGGACGGCGAGCAGCACGACGGCTGTCGCCCCCGCCACTAGGACCGGCCAACTGTGCTCGAGCCAGCCAACGGGCAGGTGGCCGAGGAGGATGTCACGAATCGTTCCACCGCCGACCGCCACGACGACCGCGAGGACCAATGCTCCCAGCCAGTCCATGCTCGCTCGCGCGGCAGCCATGACCCCGGACAGGGCGAACGTGATCGTGCCCAACACCTCGAGCACCAGGAACGGTGTGCTCAAGGTGGCATCACCAGACACTGACCGACCTCAGGAGCACCTCGCCTTTCGCACTGCAGGGTAAATTCGTGTGGGATCCCGGGAACTTAAGGGCGCTAGCATGCGGCACATCCTCGAAGGCCGGTAACGGTTCGTCTTTCCTCATCATTGGAGATGTTATGCGCACTCAACTTCGACTGCTCGTCGTCGGGCTGGCACTCGCCGGCGTGGGCCTCGCCGGTTGCTCGTCAACAACACCAGCCACGTCGGGAGCTATTCAGGACGACGTGGTCGAACAAGGCACAGTGGGTTCTCCGGCACCTGTGCCCTCCTGCGCCGATGGTGGTGCATGCGAGATCGGCGACATCGGCCCTGGCAATGGGATCGTCTTCTACGTCGCGTCGACACCATTCTTCAGCGCTGCCCCATGCGGCAGCTCCTGCACCTACCTCGAGGCTCAGACATCCGATTCCGGTTACGTGCCGTACTGCGTTGGGCCCGGCGCGAACACGTCAATTCCCAACTCGATGGGCACGCCAATCGGCGCTGGCTACCAGAACACGATGTCGATCACTGCAACGAGCGAGTGCAGTTCGGGCGCAGGATTCACGGCTAGTGCGCCCAACGGAGGACTGCAGGATTGGTACCTGCCCTCGTTAATGGAGGGGATGGCGTTGTATGAGAATCAGGGAGCGGTCGGGGGGCTAGACGGCCAGTACTGGACCTCCTCGCAGTCCACCGCGAATCAGGCCCATTACGTCGGCAACACCAGCAACGCGAAGCTGACAGATCCGAAGAGCATGGATTACAACGTGCGAGCGATTCGCGCCTTCTAGCGCCATTCGGGTTTGCCCACTCGCGGACACCCCAGGCAAGCCATTTGGCCCTTGAGTTCATGCAAGGGTTGCTACACAGCTTCTCAGCGAAGTTTGCCGTTCGGGACTCCGCCTTGGACGAACATCGTGCGGGTCGCATCGTCGCAGCCCGCGACCAAAAGTGTCACTCCTTCTTCCCTCGCTGACGGAACCAACTGACGGTAGAGGCGATGACAGCCCCGATCGTGATGACGATCAGGCCAATCCAGTAGATCACGTAATCCCCGAGCGAAACTCCCCACATGTGCTCCCCCTACTTCTGGCTGGTGCCCACCTGCTGACATACATGTCAACTTCTTGGCGCACCCTCGTCACACTAGACCTGCCCGTTGACGGCTGGGATGCCCATTTCCACTTCGCGGCCACCCGTTCATTGACGGGCGCGAGAAACCTGCGCCATGTAGCCGGGTTCAGAGCTTTTCGGGACCGGTGGGCTGGTCTCTGCTTGGTGACGACTACGTTCGGCCAATCGTCGAAGAATGCTTGACACCACTAGCTCCGAGCGATGCCAGATACACCTCCACTGATGAGCGAAGGCTCGACGCAAGACCCTCAGCGCCTGGCCCGTCGCCCGCGAGGGACATCAGCCGCGCGGCGAGATCCTGATCGGCGGGCGAGAGAAGAGCACGGTAGCGCTCGTCGAGGGCGAATGACAGGTCGCTCGAGGATTGCATCGCCACCCAGTCAAGGAGCACGTCGACATCGCGCGCCGACTCGCGAACCCCGCGCTCCTCATCGCCCTCCACCACCGTGAAGGCTCGGTCGAGCAGGCGAACCCGCGCCGGGTCCGACGAGGAGAGGACAACCGTTCCCGCTCGCGCATCAACGACGGAATTGCCTTGCGACGCGTTCGTCCCCTGTGTTTGCCCGATGAGCGCACGGAACTCCTCCGCCGCATGGACGAGGGTCGAATCGCTCATCGATGTTCCGACGGCAAGGAGATGACCGATAAGCATCCTCGACTGCAGAACTCCGGCGAGGGGCCGCCGGAACGCATGCATGGCGACGAACTGATCGCGGGACAGAACCAACTGCCCCCTCGTGAGATCACCGTGGAGCTTCAGCACCCGAGTGCCGGCGCCCGAGCCCTCATCCCACGGCAGTACCGCAACCGGTGATCCTGTGATCGATTCAGCTGCCAGTTCGAATGCTTGGTCGTAGTTCGTCGTCACGGTGAGCGGGCAATGGAGGTTGGCGATGAGTCCATGCGTGAGGGAATGACGTGGCGTGGCCAGCAGGCGGACAAGCGCATCGCTAAACCAGTCCTCACCACCGGCCTCAATGAGAAGGGTCGCCGCATCTGTGGGATCCAGGCCCGTCAAGTCCATCCGGCTGAGCTTTGGATCATCGAGTGACTGCAACAGTTCTTTGAGCAGGTCGTCCCACATCGGCAGCCCGAGGGATGCACTCGCCCCCGCCCCAAATATGACGGCCAACTCCCCCGCCCTGCCGGCTACCACCAACCCTTCAAGCCAGTCCGGGACAACGCCCGTTGACGTCTCGTTGAATCGTGCGCGGCGCTCATGCTGCAGGGCGGCGATGCTGCTGGATTCTCGCGTGACAATGACGAGGTCGAATCCCCCGGCTGGACTTCCGCCGAAGTGATCGCCGATCGCGTCGAGGAGTGATGCGATGACCTCACCGGTGCGGCCCCCGAGACCAGCGCGACCCACACCGACAAGCGGCATGGCAACAAGCGGTCGAGCCCGGAATCGAGTCTGGAGAGCCCGCGCCTCCAGTGCGTCGAAGGACGCCTTGATCCGGCGGACCATCGAAGCGACGTCATTGTCCCTGTTGCCCCCGGCGACATTGACCGCGAGCACTGGCCGGGCCGGAGCATCGTCAACCCACACGAAACCAGCCTCGTCGAGGTGTCGGCCTTGCTCACGCAATTGGCGTGTCGCGCCCTCACGGTCAACGCCCACGGCCCACGCCCAATGGTCCTCCACGCTCCCGTAGGAGTCAGTGGGAATCAGGTAGGCATCGGCATCAAGAAGGCGCAGGTCGCCTTGAAGTGCGAACAAGTGTCGAGCGCGGCCTTGGCTGACCGCCTCGACTTCACTCAAGAGCATCCGCGTCCTTCACCCCTCGATTGAATAGTGGTCACATCATTCACGAGGTGATCTGGTCGCACTGACAGCCCTTGCCATGACGGTCGCGCCACTGACGAGGCCCTTGCGCCAGGGGGGCACACCGTCCATCTCGATCTCCAGACTGAAACTCAAAAACGTGCGGATGAGGACGATGATGCCGAGCACGAGCACGTTGTCGAGCGTTGGCGCGACGGCCACAGTGCGGATCAAGTCGCCTGCAACCAGAATCTCCAGTCCGAGGAGGATCACACCACCGAAGGACTGACGCATGACCCGGTAGGCGAGACCACCGTCCCTGCGTCGCCGGTAGTCGCGGAGCGATATCCATAGGGACCAAAGCAGGCCGGCGAAGAGCACTGCGGCGGCAATGACCTCAAAGGTCTGTGCGACGACAAGCATCACCTG
>CAMAWO010000046.1 GCA_945861925.1 Bifidobacterium breve
AACCCGGACTCCTGACCCGCCGGTGGTCCAAACGGCCACTCAGCCACCCGCTCAGCCACCCGCATGAGATGTCCTGAGACATGGTGCATCGCAGTCCTCGGATTCTCCCCCTAGAATAAGAAGCGAAAGCCTTGAGTTGACCGATGGGGCTATCTTCGGATCAGACGGTTGGGGGTTCGAGTCCCTCCGGGCGCACAGGGGAGCCGACTTCTCCGGCAGCGGGTATGGGATCCCCTGGTGCAGGGGGAGCACGTACATCTCCGGCGCGCTCGCAACAGTGATCTGCTCGGGTTACGCGAAAACGCACGCCAAGATCCCCATGTGCGAGCTAGGTGACGCGGCCAATGCCGCCCAGCGGTACGAGGGTGGCGGCAAGATTGACTGGGCTCTGCCATCTAAAGACGAACTCAACGCCCCCCTCACTACTACACGAACCGGGACGCAATTGGCGGGTTCGTAAACAATGAACACTACTGGAGTTCCTCGCAGTACGAGTTGAATTACGCGTGGCAACAGGACTTCACCAGCGGGAATCAGAACGGCCCTTACAACACCTTCACCTCGCTCGGCGTACAACTCGACCAGAGCGAGGATGTCGGCGGTGCGCGTGTGGTCACCTTGGGCGATGGCATCCGCGTAGGACGACCACAGCAGGCGCGTCGTGACGGTGGGTGACGTGCCCGTCCAACCCTCGAGCTCCTCGACGCGGATGTTATCTAGGGTGGGGATCTCGCCGCAGTCGGTGCAGCGCAGTGACTGGACGGTGCCGAGCGGGCACAGCAGGCTGCGGCGGAAGTTGGGGCACGGCTCGGTGTCCCAGCAACCGACCAGGGCTCGAGGCAAGTCTCGACCCTGGTGCTCCGCGTCTGACCGTCCCACGCTCATAACAATCGCAATAAACACAATGGATGATCTTACTCATTGTGTTTATTGTTTTTACACACTATCCTAAACCCATGTCATCTCCAGACGGATGGCTCACGACCGGTGACGCCGCGCGGATCATAGGTTCGACCCGCCAGCACGTTGTCGACCTGTGCAACCGTGGGCTGCTGCCCTACTCATTGGTCAACCGTCATCGGCGTATTCGGCGCGAGGATCTGGACGCCTTCGCCGCAGGTGCGCATCGGATGACCCGAGACCAGCGGCGCAGCTTCCGACTGGCAATGGCAGTGGCAGGGCGTCTGGTGGCCGATCCGGAGGGCACCAAGCACGCGGCTCGTGCACACCTCGCCGATATGAGCCCCGGCAGCAGCCGACGGCGAGGAGGAAAGTGGCACGATCGATGGATCGGGCTTCTGGATGGCCCACTCGATGACTTGCTCACGGCTCTGACCGCCGACACCGTGGACTCACGCGAGTTGCGCCAGAACTCGCCATTCGTCGGCGTCCTCAGCGACACCGAGCGCACAGCCGTTCTTAAGAATCTTTCCCGTCCAACCAGGAATCAGCCATGAGACGTGAGGAACTTGAGCATCTGCTGCGCTCAGCGTCCACCATCGCCGAGCGGCGCGACGTCCTCGTCCTGGGCAGCCAGTCGATTCTCGGCACCTACGACGAGGACGACTTGCCGGAAGCGACGACCATGTCCATCGAGGCGGACCTTGCCTTCTTGGACGACGACGATCAGGCCATCGCACCCACGGCTACTACGGCCAAGGAGTCGCAGTCTCCGTCGCGATCCTGCCTGACGGCTGGTCTGAGCGACTCGTCATCGTCGAGGGATCGAACACCCAGCCGGGACGCGGGCTGTGTCTCGAGCCGCACGACCTGGTGATCGCCAAGCTCATCGCCTATCGCGAGAAGGATTTCGAGTTCGCCATCGCACTCATCGGCGCCCGCCTCGTCGACGTCACCCTCCTCCTTGAGCGGCTGGCTCAGACCAGCACGGCCGCACCGATCCAGGCAGAACGTGTTCGGGTCTGGCTGCAGCGCAACGCACGCTGACCGCGTTGACCGGACGTCACCCGGTGCACCACCCGGCGATGTCGACCTTCCTAGACCTTGTGTCGCAGGTTTGAATCCTGCCGGAGCCACCACCAGCGATTCCCGTTATTTACCACGTATAGCGCTAGAGGGCGCCAGCAAGGGGCGGTCCCCGAACGACCCGTCCACAACCCCTGACATCCCCCGCTGTTTCCCTCTTATGGACACGCTGTGGGCGCGCGGCGCTCACACGGCACACCTCCGCTACCGTGCCGGGTCAAGCAGCAGCCTCTTGACATGCGCGACCTTGCCCGCGACGTACTCCCGCTCCTCGTCGGTTAGTTCCTCCTCTTCCGCCATCGCCTTGAACGGCTCATCGCTGGGCAGGGCGACACCGCGTCGCTACATCGTCATTCCCATGAGTCGCAGGTCTGCCCTCAAGGTCTCGATGTTCCAGGGAACGTGTCTGGGGGCCTACGCCGACCTGATGCGACCGAGTCTCGGCAACACGGCCCGCCGACGAGACCTGACATACGAACTTGAGATCAGCACGGCTGAATAACGCAAGATCAACCTCAGTTTGCAGGTTCTGCGGGCGCCTGTCGCTAGATGAGGTGTATCTTTTTGCTCGTGCACCGCCCCCACGCGGGAGCCACGGCTCTCGTCATCGTTCCCTCTCTCGCCCTTGCCGTAGCCGGGTCGCTCCTCCTGAATGCTGGCGCAGCCTCGGCGGCCGGGTCGGTGCAACCCATCAACGTTGCGGGCAACTCGACTCCGATCACTGGCGTGGACCAGCGACTCCCGTCCTTAGGAACGACGTCCTACTTCACTGCCGGCCCCGGTTTTGCCGATGAAATCGAGTCGTATCACGACTCTGGCGGGTACTCATCCGACCAGCAGGCTGTGGCCACGGCAGCGGGGCAGTTCCTCGGTCCTTGGCTTGCAAATACGTGTGGGGACACTTCCGCTGCAATGTGTCGCCCGGCCGTTGTTTTCGATATCGACGAGACGCTGATCACCGACTATGCGCTGTACGCTGCCAACGGATTTACGCTGCCCGGCAACCTAAGTCGAACGTCCATTATCAAGTGTTCTTCTGCGGTCATTGCGCCAACGCGAGACCTCCTTCGGGCCGCGCAAAAAGAGGGTGTCGCTGTCTTTCTCATCTCCGGACGAAAAGAATCCGCTCGTCTTGCTACCGAAGCCTGCCTGCGCAACCGCGGCGTCACCGGCTGGCAGGAACTCATCCTCAAGACGCCGGCGACCCAGTCACTGTCGAATGCTGCCTACAAAACCAAGGCGCGGGCAGGTATTGAGGCGCGGGGCTGGCGAATCAGTTACACCATCGGCGACCAACTGAGTGACCTGACCGGTGGACATGCCGCTCAAGGGTTCCTCCTTCCCAACCCCATGTATTACGTCGGATGACGTAGGCCGACGCAGAGATCGCCTTGACCCGTGACGCATTTCTGAAGCGGGAGCTTCCAGCCCTACTTTGCCGTGACGGTGATCTTTAGAACGCCGACTGTCTCGTCATTCATGGTGTTTTGCGCACCCGGGGGCGAGGTGACGATAGTGACGGTCGTCTTGCCCGTTCGCTGTGCTGTGACGGTCCAGGTGGTCTGGCCGGTCACGCCGACCATGCCGTTGGTGTTGTCGGGTGCCGCGTAGACGCCCTTGGACACCTTGGCGATGGTTGCCCCTGATGATGTGCAGCACCCACCATTCGCTGTCCAGGAGTAGCCGGTGGTCTTATTGGTCGAGAGGATGATCTTCACTTTTTCGCCCGGAACCAGACGGACGCTGGCAGGCAGGTCACGGACGATGAGCGTGCCGTCAGACTTGGCGCTGGCGCTGGAACCGGTCATGACTGCTGCGCTGCTCATGAGCAGGACGGTAGAGGCTGCAACGATGATTCGCATTGTGCGTGAGGTGGTCATGAACGCAGGCTATGTGGTTGGTCGGCCCCGGTCAAGCAATCGACACAATGCGACCGTCGGGAGCAGGCCCAGCATCGATGGAGTGCCATTGCAGACCATGCAGTCAATCTTCGCGACGAACTCGACGAATAGGTAGCGCAGTTAAGGGCTCGAACGACCGTGCAGCAGGTGACCCCGAACAGCCGTTTCGCCGACAGCGGTTACGTGCGTCGCATTGTTGATGATGAGATCGACAACCTTTTGCCCGGGCTCCCTGCAATCCACCTAGACGGCCCCAAGGCAGTTGGCAAAACGTCAACGGCCCTTCAACGAGCAGGGACAGTCCACCGCCTGTCCCGGCCACGGGAGCGACTTCGACTCCAAGAGAACCCCGAGCGGATTCTGGACGGGATCCCTCCGATTCTGGTCGATGAGTGGCAGCAGGTCCCTTCGACATGGGACACGGTCAAGGACGCGGTCGATGTGGACTCGTCTGGCGGGCGATTCATCCTCACCGGATCCATGCCTAGGGCCCAAACTCACTCCGGCGCAAGGCGAATCACGACGGTGCGCATGCGCCCACTCACGCTCCCAGAACGTGCGGTCTGCACTCCGGCGGTGAGCCTGCGCCAACTCCTGACCGGGCAGCGCGGTCCCATTGCCGGAAGCTGCGCGCTAACACTGGAGCACTACACGGACTTGATACTCGCATCAGGCTTCCCATGCCTGCAGCACCTTTCGGGCGACCACCTGCGGGCTCAGTTGGACAGCTATCTCACCCGAATTGTCGATGCGGATATGGAGAGTGAGTCTGGAAGGGTTGTTCGGCGAAGACTACGACGATCCCCTACCGAGATGTCCTGACGAGACTACGGATTCTGGATGTTGTCGAGCCGTGGATTCCAATCAACAACCGCCTAAGCCAAGTGGGCATGTCCCCCAAGTACAACCTCGCCGACCCGGCACTCGCCGCCCGGTTGGTTGGGCTCGAAGCTGACGCTCTCCTCGATGATGAGGGACCCGATGCGCATCCCGGATCGGACACTTTCCTTGGGCAACTCTTCGAGTCACTCGCGGCCATGAGTTTGCGAACATTCGCCAGCTCCGCAGGCGCGTCCGTACTGCACCTACGCACTCACCGAGGAACCCACAAAGTCGACTTCATCGTCAAACGTGGCGACGGGAAAGTCGTGGCGATCGAAGTGAAACTCTCTCCGATTGTCGAATCGAGCGATGTGAGGCATCTGGTGTGGCTGAAGAGGGAGTTGGGCGATGGCCTGCTGGATGCGGCAATTGTCACGACCGGGCAAGATGCTTACCGAAGGCGAGACGACGGCATTGCGGTGGTACCACTTGGACTGCTGGGCCCGTAGTCATGAGCAGCACTGATCCACGCCGGAGGTCGTAGCGGCACAGCCATGAGTCAAGGCCGATCCCGCCTGGTCGTGACTGCGCGAGCTTGGCGTCACCGCAGGTGAATGTGCCCTCCTCGCCCTTCATTCGAAGCCGGCCCTGCGAGCCGCCCTGAGACAACATGTTGATGTCATTCGTGGCCTGCCCCGAACTCGTGGCATTCACGAGGCGCTCGAAGGCGATGGTGGTCGCCTGCTCAGGATCGATCCCGACGTTCGGCATGAGATTCCAGGTGAGCTTCAGGACGCTGGCGGCGGCCGGCGGCATCGACACGTGAACGGTCGTGTCGCGCCGTTCGCGTCCGTTCGCGTCAGGCATCATGACGACGACTCGAGTGGCGAAGGTGCCGATAGCCGGACCCCCGTCGGTCATTGAAGCCGAGCCGCGGTTGATGGTGGTATCGCCGGCGCTGCTCCCCGGTGCTCCGATGTTGACGACCTGCCGACCTTCGATGGTCAGGTAGGTCGTCACTTGGGATCCGGTTCGAGTCCTTGCTCCATCGGTCGCATACGCCGGGATCGCCGCCAGCGCTGGTGAAGTGAACCACCATTCACCGGGAAGCCCCGGTGAGGTTGATGACAGGGCTTCAGGCGGCCATCACTTGGGAGTGTAGGCCGCCTGCAGCATGGCGAGTGCCTCGCTGACGCAGCCCGCGTCGGTGGGCGGCCGGCGCATGGCCGCTGTCCCACCCGAGAATCCGACGAGCGCTGGGGCGCCGACAACATCCGTGACGTTGAAGAACTCGGTCCACCGCAGGGCGGATTCCGGAGACTGGCCGGGTACGCCGCCGCCGACGATCCCGATGACTCGCTCCTTGCCCCACCATTGGGCGTCGTAGCGGAGGATCACTTTCTCGAGGTCGCCGGTGCGAAGCCTGCCGATCGCTGCTCGGATGTTCGCTGGCATCGGCGTGATCAGGGGGAGCGATGCCTGGAGCAGGGAGACTGGTACGGCAACCACTACTGAGTCGGCCGTGAGGGTTGCCCCTGATTGCAGGGTGACGGTGACATCTCGGCCGTTGCTGGCGTCAACCTGAGCGGTCGGCGAGTTCAGACGAATGTCCAGACCGGCGGCGAGAACATTGGCGATCCCGGCATAGCCGCCCGCGACGAATGCGTCACCCCCGCGGAGGTCCTCGCCCTCGGTCAGGGCCCTGACTCCGAGCGCGCTCGCATTAAGTCCGTACTCCTGGACGGTATTCGTCTCAACCGCCCACGAGGTGAAGCGATTGCGCTGCATGCCGTTCTGGCGAAGCCATGTTTCGACCGACATGCCGGCCGGCGGCCAAGAGTCGGCCAGACGGTCCGTGAGACGCGAGACCTGATCATCGGCCCGATAAGCCGCCGCGGAATCCTTTCCCGTCACGGTGTCGCGGATGATCTCGCTGTCATAGTTGCAGGGGACGAGGCGAAGGCCGGCCTGCTGAGTGAGTGGGACGACCGGGTTCCCCTTCAGGCCATGCACCCATGCAGCGCCCATCTCGACCGGGACTCCCCACGACGTGTTCGTGTGGACTCGTCCGCCGATGCGGTCACGGGCCTCGAGAACGATGACGCGGGCACCATCGGCCGCGAGGTCCCTCGCGGCGGTGAGCCCGGCCACCCCGGCACCAATGACGATGACTTGCGGGCCGAGGTCCTCGTCGAGCAGTACCTCAGCCGCGCGATTCCCCGAGCGAATCGCGCCCTGCACGGTCCCGGGGTAGGCGGGGTCGGTGTATTCACCCGCGAGGACGATTCGGTCAGCGATGAGTGCGTCGGCAAGGGTCTCGCGCACCGCATCGGTGGAGCCGACAGGAAGGGCAGAGTAAGCGCCCCTCGACCAGGGGTCGGTGTCCCAGCGAGTGACGAGGGATGAGACGGGCGTTGGGAGCGCAGCTGAAGGACGTGACCGGGTGCCCGCCGACGCCGGCGAGCCAGCGGCGGCAATCGATGCGAAGCCAACCACGCCAGCGCCGATGAGCGCCCTGCGACTCATGGGCGTGTCGTTGACCATGGGTGTCCTCCGGTTGTATCGATCGCCGCAATGCTAGACGGAACTGTACTGAATTCGGATCTGTGTACGCTCTCCTCCTGCCCGGTTCATCACCGGCCCCTCGATACGGATAACGACCGAGGTAGTTACCGGAATCCACCAACGGGTGCTTCCCGAATCACCATTGATTCGGGAAGCACCCGTCCTGTGCGAACACTCATTCAAGAGTGTCTGCTTCTGAACAACTACGACACTCGGGTCCATAGGGAGGGCGCGAGGATCCAGTTGGGATCTCCGTATCCCTGGTGGGTCTGAATGCACCGATAGGTTGTTCCACCGTTCGTGACGATATCGCCGACGACGTAGCGACCCGTGGAACTCCAAGCGCTGGTGCTTGTTGAACCTGTGCTCGTCGCGACGGTCTTCGTGGTCACCGTGAGCGGGGTGGAGCGAGTCGACGCATTACCGGCCGCGTCAGTAGCAAGAACCTCGTAGCGATACGTCACTCCCGGTGCCCGTCCACTGTCCAGGTAACTCGTTGCCGACGTCTGGGTCACGATCACGCCGTCACGTAGCACGGTGTAGGACGTGACACCAACGTTGTCCGTGGAAGCCGACCACATGAGGTCGACGCTCGACTCGGTGACGGTCATGGAATGCAGGCCACTAGGTGTCGTTGGCGGCTGAGTGTCCTTCAGCACACCAGCAAGTGTTGTCATCGTGACTGAGGTTGATGCTGCCGAGGTGTTGCCCGCTGCATCATTGGCCCGCACCGTGTATTTGTAGGCACGCCCGGACGTCAGCCCGGAATCCGTGAAGCGAGTGGTGGCAGATGATCCAACGCTCACGCCATCGCGCAGCACGGTATACCCGGTGACTCCCACATTGTCGGTCGATGGAGCCCACGTGAGATCCACGGTGTTTGACGTCGCGCCAGAACCGACAAGCTGGTTCGGGGCCGAGGGCGCTGAACTGTCGCTGCTACCAGGGCTCACGTTGACGTCGATGACGTTATAGAAGGCATTGGTCGTGTCTGCGACGTCCCAGATCGCGAGAATCACGTGATACCCACTGCGGTTCGCCGGCACCGTGATTGCGTGGGCTGGCTTTGTGTTGGCGGCTGAACCGTCATGGGCGATGGTCGAGACCAACTCAAGGTCAGCGCGTTTGAGCGGAGCGTTCGGATCCCAGTTCTGCTTGGTCATGTAATAGGACCACTGCGACGTGCGATGGGCTGCCGTGTACGTCCAGTTGATGGTCAACGGGCCGGTGCTGATGTTGTTCTTGTACCAACGGCCGTACGCCTGCTGATCCAGCTCGGTAAAGCCAGTTCCGGCCGAGGCGATGAGACCATCCGCCGGTCCGGTCACCGGAAAGCCCTTGCGGGCTTCCAAGCTTTGCGGCTCGTAGACGATACCTCCGCAGTTGGTGTTGAGTCCCATTTTGCAGGCAGCAGCCCTGCTGTACGGGCCACTGACATAGCCGTGCGCTTGGACCGGGTTGGCCAGCGCCAACGCGGTTCCCAGCAGGGCGATCGGACTGAGCAAGGCGGCCACTCGAGCCACCATTGTCGGTTTCATTTGAAGCTTCCCTTCGTTTGGTAGGTGGTCGTTGGACGCGCTCCGACTGGGTCGGGTTCCGTATCCGTGGCCAACGTGCGAGGGCGTACGTTCCCCGAATATCGTCCGAACATGATCCGAACATTAAGATTGGCCTCGTCGAACAGTCATGGGTGGGTGGGCGGTCTCCAATGATCGATCGGAAAACCTTGACCAGAACTCTTTGGGTGCGCATCCTCGTACTCTCCGCATGTTGCGTCATCGCACTCGCTGGTGGCGCGATTGCGGCGCCCTCCCACCGAGTAGCCGTGCCGGAAGTCCGCGCGACGAACTTCATCTGGGACTACGTCTCCGCGATTCCGGTGCTGCCCGGGACTTTGGTTGACGGGTCCCCGCAGGGATTACAGGACCAGTCGCTGAACTCATCCTTTGTTGTACGACTCACCGCTGGGGGTCGGCCGGTGGCCGGCGCTCTCATCACCTGGCGCGCGAGCGACAGCACCTCGCACATCACCTCGTATCAGCCCAGAACGGATGCCGATGGCCGGGCGCGCATCTGGTACTTCGCCGGGCGAGCGCGTCAGCAGCGGATCACTGCGACTGATCGTTCAACTGGCCGCACGATCAGCTACACGATACGTACGTCAGACCGGATTAAGCCGACCGTCGGGCGATACGTCGCTCTGTATTTCAGCGCGCCGACATCCGTCACGTCGTCCGGCACCAATCAGGCCTACACGGTGACTGCGACCCCGCATACCAACCCGACTCGCACCTACTACCAAGTCATCACGGCCTGGCAGTTACCTGATCCGAACGAAGTCTCGTTCTATGGCGGTCTCCAGAGCTTCGACTGTGGCGACGACGACTTCACGATGGCGCCCGGTATCTGCGACCCCGGCCGCGGTCGGCAGCGCGGCCAACTCGCAATCTTTTCCGCTTGGAATGCCAAGGATGCATCGGGAAACGTGCTGACGCCCATAGTCGCTCATTTGCCGGACACGACCTTCTGTGCAGATTTCACGGGTGAGGGCGACGGACTTAAGTGCACCGCCGCCCTCGACTGGCACACAGGAGAAAGGGTTATCTGGAAGGTCGAGAAACTACCGGGTGCAGCCAGTCCCTCCCAGCGGGTAAGGAGTTCGGTCTCGCTCGATGACGGTGGCACCTATCAGGAGATTGCCACATTCGACGTTCCTGCCCAGCCGGACTTTCGAACCATTGCCCCATTCGTCGAAAACTGGGGCGGCGACGAGGCCCCATCCTGCCTAGACGCAGCACTTCGACACTTGACGATCAACGCGGTGAGCTTCTACGACGGAAGCACCTGGTCGCGTGCGGCATCCGCATCTGCGATGGGTGGCTTCTACTCCAACGACACCACCGCCTGCGAGAACTACTCAATCACCCCGACTGTGGACGGTCTGAGTATCAAGTCCGGCGGCCGAGGCAACTGGCTCGACCTCCGACCGGTGCTTGCTTGGAGCGGAACCGACTTCCCCCTCGGCTCAGGGTTTACTGACGTTGACCAAGCGCGCTATCAGTGGCAGGAAGTGGACATCAGCACCGTGAGGTAGCGAATGGCCCTAGGGTCTGCTCATGAGTGGGCCCCGGGTGGTGCTGATCGCCAATCCAACTGCAGGTGGCGGTCGGACGAGGGGTATTGCTGAGCGCGCACGAGTCGCGATGAACAGCGAGGGTGTCGACTTTGACCTTGTTGTTCCGACTGATATCGAGTCGATGCGCGAGAGCATCATCGAAGCCGTTGAATCACTGCCGGCAGGGATCATTGCCTGCGGAGGGGATGGCACGGTTCACCTCGTTCTGCAGGCGGCTGCACCCGCGGCGATTCCGATGGCGATCATACCGGCGGGAACCGGAAACGACATTGCGCGTTCTCTCGGCATTGCGCTCAAGGACCACGATGTGGTGGCACGCGGCATTGCGCGTTCGCTGCTCGCCGGGCGCACTCGGGCGATTGACCTCACCTGCATAGAGCACGGTTCGCGGCAGGTGTGGTCACTTGGCGTGACCTCAATGGGGTTGGACTCCGCGGTGAACGAGCGCGCGAACCGTACCCGTCGATTCAATGGGACGACCCGCTACGTGCTCGCCCTCCTTGCTGAGATGCGTTCGTTTCGGACCTATGAGTACGCGGTCACTGTTGATGGAGAGTCGATGGACGGCCCGGCGACTCTCATTGCCATCGGCAATGGCTCCAGTTATGGGGGAGGCATGCAAATCTGCCCGACAGCGAGCATGACTGACGGCATCCTCGACATCACGTGGGTCGACCGGGCATCGCGCACGACCATCCTGCGGGTGTTTCCGAGGATCTTCAGCGGTAGCCATGTGAAGCACCCTGCGGTTCGGGTGCTTCAGGGTCGAACCATCACGGTCCAGTCGAGGGGGCCGGTGGTGTACGCAGACGGCGAACGTGTCGGTGAACTGCCTATCGTTGCGAGCGTGGTGGCAGGCGGCCTTCGGATGCTCGATCAGCGAACGTGATCGCGGCTCACGTCATGATGCGATGGTCTCGAGACTAGGAACGGTGGCCACGGGCTCAAACGGGAGGGCGCCAATCGAGGCCGCGGCGCTGGTGATGGCAGCAGTGATCTTCGTGCCCTTGCGCTTGAACCCGAGTTCGACCATGACAGCTGCAACCAGCGCGGCGGTATCGCGCGGCTCTGCGTTGCGTTCAACCCAGCGCACCACCGCCGCGAGATCCACCTGCGAGTAGGCGGCGATCGGCTGCCCGGGGATGATCCCGTGGCCGATTGGTTCCGGGCCGGGGAGGTCGAGGGCGGGGATGATGATCTGCTCGGGAGCGGGAGCAAGGGACACCTCGCTGAATCTCGCGCTGGGCATCGGGCTCGGCCTTTCGCGCACCCTGGGGACCGAAGTCGGGATACGTATATCGAGGGTGGGGACCTCGAAGGACGGCACCTCAACTATCGGTGCAGTGACTGCAGGTACTTCGATGACGGCTGCAGTTGGGACGAGTTCCACGGTGGGCGCCGTGTCCTCAATGGGCGCTGACGTTTCAATAGGCGCAGCTCGGGCGGCTGACCGGGGTGCGGCGGCGGCTGACGTAGGCGAGACACGCCGCGAAGCGCCGGTGCTGGACCGGGTGAACCGCGCCTCGCGCAGCGCGCGCATCTGATCGGTTTTCGACATCGGTGTTTCCCTTCGAGAACAGGGCCCCCGGTAACGGGTGGCAGTCGAACATGTGTTCGAAGTATATCGACGTGGGCGGACAGTCGTCCAGCACTGTTCGCGATCAGGAGGGCGGGCTCGATTGGGTCACGCCTCAAGTTGACGAGCCGATTCCCTTGAATTCCTTGATCAACTGGTCAAAGATATCTCCATGACCTCCTACGCCTCAGCAATCACCGTCGAAGATCTTGAAACAGACCCGTATCCGGTCTATCGCCGGCTTCGCACGGAGGCGCCCGTGGCGTGGGTTCCGGCGGTGAACGCGTGGCTCGTCACCCGCGCCGCCGACGTCGAAACGGTGGCGACGAGGCCGGAGATGTTCACCGCCGAGGTCGCCGACTCTCCCGTTGATCGTTCGTTCGGTGGACCGACCCTCATGACGATGGACGGCGAACGGCACCTTGAGTTGCGCCGCAGCCTCGACGAGCGCTACAAACCGCGCGTTGTCGCGACATACATCGACGACCTCGTCACCCCGATCGCGGAGGAGGCCCTCGCATCGCTTCTGGCGCGCAGCGACCGCCGCGCAGACCTCCTCACCGACTACTTCGAGCCGATCAGTGTCCTGAGCCTTGGCTCTGTTCTCGGGGTCGGTCACCTGTCGGCCGAGGTGCTCCAGGACTGGTTTCACGGTCTGGCCATGGGGGCCATCAACTTCGAGAACGATCCGGTGAAGCAGGCGATCAGCGACGAGACCACCGCGAAGATCGACCGTGAGTTACGTCCGATGATGACAAGACTTCGGGAGGACCCCGACGACTCGACGATCGCATCGATGCTCACCAGTGGCTGCCCGGTGGGGCAGGCCCGGACGATTGACCACGTCATGCCGTCGCTCAAAGTGATCCTTACCGGCGGGATGCAGGAGCCGGGCCACGGGGCAGGCACCTGCCTCGTCGGGCTGCTCGAAAACCCCGATCAGCTCGCACTCCTGCGCGAGGAGCCGAAGCGTTGGGACGACGCGGTCCACGAGGGCCTGCGCTGGGTCGCGCCAATAGGGACCCAGACCCGCGAGTCCGCGCGCGATGTCGAACTCGGTGGCGCCGTGATCCCCGCTGGGCAGACGGTCTGCGCAGTGGTGTCGAGCGCCTGCCGCGACGAGCGCGAGTTCGATGACCCAGACCGCTTCGATATCAGAAGGGTCCGCAAGCCGAATGCGGCCTTCGGCTTTGGACCGCACTTCTGCGCCGGGCATGCCTTCGCGCGCGATCAGGAGCGGATCGCGTTGCAGATGCTTGTCGAGGCGATGCCCGATCTCAGGTTCGACGAGGAGTATGGGCCGGTGACCTTCAAGGGATGGGAGTTCCGCGCCCCCACCGCACTCCATGCGCGCTGGTAGTCATGGCTCGTCATCGCGAGCAGGTGAACGTCGAGCGACAACGCGACAGGATCGTGAGCGCAGCCACGGCTGTCATTGCCCGAGATGGTCTTCAGGCCACCCGCCTGCGACAGGTTGCGATTGAGGCGGGGCTGAGCACGGGCTCGATCCTTTACTACTTCGGTGGATTCGACGAGGTGCTGATCGCGGCGGTTCACGCGGTCGGCGCCGAGTACTGCACCGGTCGTCAGGAGCGAATCGACGGAGAGCCTGACCCTCGATCGGCGCTCGACGCCCTCGTCTCCCTAGGTATCCCAGATTCGCTGAGCGATGCCGTGCGGGTGCTCTATCAGGCGAGCAGCCTTATCGGCCTGCACCCCGAGGTCGTACCGGTCCTTGCGGAACTGAACGAACGACAGCTCGACCTCTATTCGCAGGTGATCGAGCGCGGTGTGGCGTCGGGGGATTTCTCGCCGAGCACGCAAACGCGGGTGATCGCCCGCACCGCCCTTGCACTTGAGGATGCGTTCACGCTCTACCTGCTCTCCGGTTACGGGCTCAACGCAGTCTCGGCCCGCGCTCATATTCATTGCTACCTCGATGACGCTCTCGGGCTGAGCAACGTTGCTACGCGCGACTCGCGTGTAGCCAGCCGCGGTGGTCAGTAGGCTCGGCGCATCAACACGACCAGATGAAGGAGAACGCTCATGGAGTACGTGCATCTCGGTCGAACGGGCCTCTCGGTGAGTCGCATCTGCCTCGGAACGATGAACTTCGGTCCGGTGACGTCTAAGGACGACTCCTTTGCCATCATGGACGCTGCCCACGCCCAGGGCGTGAACTTCTTCGACTCGGCGAACGTATACGGCTGGAGTGACAAGGGGCTGACCGAGCGCATCGTCGGCGAGTGGTTCGCTCAGGGCGGCGGGCGGCGCGAACGCACCGTCCTCGCAACCAAACTGTATGGCGACATGGGCGACTGGCCGAATGACGGAAAGCTCTCGGCACTCAATATCCGACGTGCCTGCGATGCCTCGCTCGCTCGACTCCAGACCGACTACATCGATCTCTACCAAATGCACCATGTTGACCGCGCCACGCCGTGGGATGAGATTTGGGAGGCGATGGATGTCCTGCGCCAGCAGGGCAAGATCATCTACGCGGGATCCTCGAACTTTGCGGGCTGGCACCTCGTTCAGGCGCAGGAGGCTGCGAACAGGCGCGGGCAACTCGGGCTGGTGAGCGAGCAATCGATCTACAACCTGGTCGAGCGCACTGTTGAACTTGAGGTGCTCCCGGCTGCCGAGGCCTACGGAATCGGCATCATTCCGTGGTCACCGCTCCATGGGGGACTCCTCGGCGGGGTGATCCGCAAGACTGCTGACGGCACGACGAGCCGCAGCGCCAGCGGCCGCGCGGCCGAATCCCTTGACCTGCACCGGCCGGCGATCGAGGCGTGGGAGCGTTTCTGCGACGACAGGGGCGAGGGCCCCGGCGACGTCGCCCTCGCATGGCTTCTCCACCAGCCGGCCGTCACCGCGCCGATCGTCGGACCGCGAACGGTTGATCACCTTGATGGTGCGTTGAGGGCCTTGGAGATCACTCTGGACGTGTCCGCGCTCGCGCGCATTGACGAGATCTTCCCCGGGCCCGGGGGAACCGCACCGGAGGCCTACGCCTGGTAGGGGAGCGACGCCGCTACTCCTGCGAAGGGCCGAGGTTCAGCGGATCCGAATCGGGCGGCTAGCGCTCGAGACCGGCGTGCTCCCCGTCTCGGTCTCGGCTTGAATGGTGAATCGGTAGGTGCCGGGCTTGGTCGGGAGGGTGTTGCAGGTGAGGGTCGGTTTGGTGAGCACACTGTCGCCCGCCGGCAAACCTGAGCAGAGCACCCTTCCCCGGTTGTCGCGGACGGTATAGGACGTCACGACGGCAGATGACTTGCCGGCGAGGGTCTGGTAGACGATCGAAGACTTGCCCTTGGGCGTCTTCACGACCTTGGGAGCCGGAAGTTGGGTCGGTGCGGCGACGACGGCTGGAGCCGCAGAAATCGGCATGGCATCACCCTCGTTTTCCACGTTTCGGCTTCGAACGGTGTACGCATAGGTGCCGTCCGGAAGGTTCGGGACGGTGCAGGTGGTGGTGGTTGTCTGACACACGACGGCTCCGGAAGCGTCGAGGACGTCGTACCCGACCACGGTCTCAGGCGAGGTTGCCGGGGCCTGCCACGCCACGACCACCGATTGGTTGAGTGCGGTGAGGCTGATGCCCTGAGGAGCACTCGGAATTGTCGGATACCCGGCCGCTCGCAGCGCGCTGTTCACCATCTCGAGGTAGCCCATGGCGAAGAAGCCCAGATTCGAGTAGTTCGTCGCCTGGCCGCACGGGGCATTGCCGCCGGCAACCTCGCCGAGAAGGATGTTGCCGCTGGCGTCGGACACCCATGCGGGACTGCCACTGTCGCCCGGGCAGATGCCGGACGCGGGGGACTGCCCGGTGGTGAAGGTCTGGCCGAGAGAGGAGGTGGGGTTGAACGAGGCGAACGGCAGGCTCGTCGCAAAGGGGTTCGTTGTGCGCTGGCCGGGGCCGGTGAGACCGTACCCGGCGTGCTGCACCATCGTGCCGGCCGCCTTCCAGCGCTCAACGTCGAAGTGGGTGGCCAGGCGGGTGAATCCGGGGGCACCGAGATCGCGGTCGAGTTGGAGGATGGAGATGTCATTCGGCTGGACCTGATTCGTCGAGTTCACGTAGCCGGCTGGGCGGAAGGCATCGATGACCTTGGCAGGCGAGGCGCCTTGGGGTCCGGTGTTGCTGTAGGTGAGTGCCGTCGCGCCCGGGTTGAATAGCGCGAAGCCCGACACCCCGGTCCCGGACCCTTGGCTGGTCGTGCAGTGGGAGGCGGTGAGGACGAGGCGGCCGCGCAGCATGCCGCCGGTGCATCCGGTGGGCCAGCTCGTGCCGTCGAAAGTTGCGATGCTCACGATCGCGGGATTGCCATTCGCCGGGGTGCCTCCGTAGATCCGGGGGGCTGCGAGAGGCTGCGCCGAGGCGGCGGGTGCCAAGGTCAACGCGGACATGCAGACGACTGTTGAGACCGCAATGGCGACGAGGACGCGACTGCGCGGACGCGCAATTCGACGGGACAAGAGGACGCATCTTTTGGAGGCCATGATGAGGAATTGTGCCATGCCATGTGCGAGCCGCAATTTCAGTCGTGGCGCGCGACTTCGCAGGTCGATTCGTCCGCTGGAGACCGATGGTCCTAACCTACGTCTGCGTAGGTTACGCTAGCGTAGGTTTGTTGGTAAGTATTCCGAGGAGCGGGGAGTTGACATGATCCGGACTGCGTGTGCGGTGGCGACGTCGAGTGAGCAAGGGCAGCCCGAGATTCAACGGGAATACGTGCGAATGCACGGGCGAACGGTCTCGTATCGGGAGCATCAGGGGGTCGGTACGCCGATCCTCCTCGTCCACGGCATCGGCTCAAGCGCTGACACCTGGCAGCCGGTGTTTGACCGACTCGTGCTGCAGAACGCCGCAGTCATCGCCGTGGACCTGCCAGGTCACGGTGAATCCTCAAAGGAGTCGGGTGACTACAGCCTTGGCGCCATGGCGAGCACCCTGCGCGACCTGCTTGACCTTCTGGGTCATGAGAGGGTCCACCTCATCGGGCACTCCCTTGGGGGCGGCATCTCCCTCCAGTTCGCCTACCAGTTCCCCGAGCGTGTCGACCGGCTAGTTCTCGTTTCGAGCGGCGGCTTGGGCGAGGAGGCCTTCGTCGGGCTTCGGGCCGGCGCCCTGCCTGGCGCTGCACTCGCCCTCAAGATCGCGATCAACCGCCGAACCGTCGCGGGGGCAAACCGCGTTGGCCGCCTGCTTGCGCGGGTTGGTGTCGAGCCGCATGCGCTCAGCCCCAGTGCGCTTCGCACCGTGAGCAGGCTCGGCGACGAGGAGCGCAGGGAAGCCTTCCTTGCCACCCTGCGCAGCGTTGTCGGGGTGCGGGGCCAGCGCGTGTCAGCGCTCGAGAAGCTGTATCTCATCGAGGGTGAGCGAGTCCTTATTGTGTGGGGCGATCGCGATCCGATGATCCCGATCGCGCACGGTGCCCATGCCCATGCCCTGCTTGAGGGGAGCAGGTTCGTTGCCTTCCCCGGGGCTCGACATGAACCGCACGTCGAGGACCCCGCTAGATTCGTCGCGCTCGTTCTTGAGCACATCGGCGCCTGATCCGGTTCGCCGCCTGATGCGAACTCTGACCGGCTTTCTTCGCGCCTGCCATCCGGGCCCAACCATGGCGGTCACGTTCGTCATCACCGCATTTGCCTGGAGTGTCGGTTGGCGACTCCCGGGGGTAGCCCTCCTCCTTCTTGCGGTGCTCGTCGGGCAACTGTCCGTGGGCTGGAGCAATGACGCGTTCGACGCTGGCCTCGATGCTGCGTCCGGCCGCCTGTCAAAGCCCACGGTCGGCGATCAGGTCACGGCGAGGGCATTGTGGTCCGGGGCGATAGCCGCCCTCGTTCTCTCATCCGCGCTGAGCTGGATCGTCGCGGGCCCGGTTGGTGGGACCTGCCACGTCTTCTCCCTAGCCATGGCCTGGCTCTACAACGTGCGACTCTCGCGCACCGCATGGTCGTGGCTGCCATACGCGCTCGCCTTCGGAGCGGTCCCCGGCTTCGTGGCGTACGGGCTCAATGGGCAGCCACCACCGATCTGGTCAGTCTTCTGCTTCGCGATCATCGGGGTCAGCGCGCATCTGGCGAATGCACTCCCCGATCTTCAGTCGGATGCGGATGCGGGGATGGGCGGTCTCGCGGTACGCCTTGGACGCCGTCGCTCGATTCTCCTTTGCTGGACGCTGCTGGCTTCCGGGACGGCAGTTTTGGCGCTGGTTGCTGCGCCCTCGAATGGGCTGATCTCCCTAGGCCTCGTCCTCGCCTACTCGAGCGCAGTCGGGTATGGAACCCGGTCGACAAGGCGATCGGGCATGTTCATTGCCCTGATCGGCGCAGTGATGGTCGACGTTGTGGCGGTCGTGCTCGTTGCCTGACCGGCCGGGTGCCTTACGGGAGACGGGCGGCGCTGCGGATCGCGTCGAGGATTTCGGCGACTCGGATTGAGTCGCCGATGGGCACGACCCAGGCCTCGCGGCCCTCGATGCGGGCACTGACCTCCTCGATCATGACCTGATAGGCATCGACCGGTGCGAAGCGCTCCTCGCGACCGCCGATCTTGAGCGTGGTCTCCTCGCGCCAGGCGGTGAACGCCGGCCCGATTGCCATGGCGGCATTGTCGTCTGATCCACGGACCACCAGATGCTGAGCCTCGTCCTGCTCGAATGAGCTCAGTGCTGTTGCGTGGATCACCCCGTCGACTACGGCGGTGACCGAGGTGGTGAGATCGACCCCTGAGGGTCCGGTTGATGCGCGCGCCTGCACCACGTCGACGACCTGCGCACCGCCCGTGAGTGCAGCCCAGGCGTGCACCTGGTAGCCACCGGTGTCGAGGAGTGCGCCGCCTCCCATCGTTGGGTCACTGCGGTAGTTGCCGGCGATCTGACCAGGGAAGGCGAAGGCGGAGTCGATGGACATGAGTTCGCCGAGGGCACCCGAGGTGGAGAGCTCGGCGAGCCGTCGGAACCGCGGGTGCCAGCGGGTCCACACGGCTTCCACGAGAAGCCGATCGGCGTCCGTAGCGGCATCGGCCATCCGGCGGGCTTCGCCGGCGTCGCAACCGAGCGGCTTCTCGCACAGCACATGCTTGCCGGCCTCTAGGGCTTTAACGACCCATTCCAGATGCTGGACATTGGCGAGGCAAATGTAGATGGCGTCGACCGTTGGATCCTCGATGAGCTGGCTGTAGGAGGTGTGGACCACCTCGGGCTCGAGTGCAGCTGTTCGCTCAGCGCTCCGGCTGGCTACTGCATGGAGCCGAGCGCCCTGTGCGGCGTGGACCGCCGGGGCCAGGGCTCGGGTGGCTATCCAACCTGCGCCGAGGAAGCCCCACCTGATCGGCACCGGCTACCGCAGGAGTTGGGGCACGACGGGCAGGCCGTTTTCGAGCGCAGATGCCTCGGCGGCCTGCATGAGGGCGACCACGTCGCGGGACTGGGTCGCGAGGATACCCATCGGCACCCCGTTCACGAGGAACTCGACGACCGAAGTGTGGAAGGCGTGGGCCGGGACGTCGTCGAGCGACAGGCGCTCGGATGATCCGTCGGGCCGGTGGAGCGTGAGGAGGGCCGGGAGATCAGCGACGGCGGGCTCGGCCTGCGGGTCCCAATCGCCGACGATGGCCCCGGTGGTGCCAAGGACGTAGAACTTGGGCTTTCGCGCAGCGGCGAGATCGGAGTTCACGAATGTTGCCTGCGTTCCATCGGTGAAGGTGACGGTCACCTGCGCGTGGTCGGCATTCGTGACGTGGGTCCACTGGCGCTTGTGGTTCACTCCGCTCACATGGGCCACCTCGCCCGGCATAACCGCGAGGACCTGGTCAAGGAAGTGACTACCCCAGTCGAAAATCGCCCCGCCGGAGATGGCGGCATCGGAGTGCCAGTAGGTGCAGGGCTTGGAGTAGCCGCCGACGAAGCTGTCGTACTGAAAGACCTCGCCGATCGCCCCGGAGGAGATGAGTGCTGCGAGGGTGACGAAGTCGCGATCGAAGCGACGGTTCTGGTAAACGACGAGGAGTAGCCCGTGCGTGTCGGCGAGTGCCATGAGCTCGTCGCACTGCTCCGTGGTGAGTGCCATCGGCTTCTCGAGGATGACATGGATCCCGCGCTCAAGGGCGGCCTTGGCCCACGAGTAGTGGCTGTCCGGAGGGGTCGAGATCACGACGAGATCAATGGTGCCCGAGTCGAGCATCGTGCCGGCATCGTTGAAGTAAGCCGCATCGGGAGCGAGTTCGAGGGCCGCGGCGATTCGCTCGGGATTCGTGTCACAGACGGCCGCGAGGACGAGGCCATCGGTGGCCTGAACCGCGAGGTTGTGCTCATGGCCGATTGCGCCATAGGCAAGCAGACCGACACGGATGGTGGACGAAGGCACGTTGCGGGC
>CAMAWO010000047.1 GCA_945861925.1 Bifidobacterium breve
TGCCGCAAGGCTGGGCAAATCAACGCGCTGGTGAAGGACTCTCCGCATGCGAATGGCCGGGCTGTCGATATCAACCCGGTCCAGAACCCGTGGCGTGACCCGCGCTGCGATTGCTGGCAGCCTGGGCGCGAGTTCGCGAAGGCCAAGGACGGGCCCGGGGTCATCCGAAAGGGCTCATTGCCGGTGCAGCTGTTCGAGGAGCGTGGCTGGGTGTGGGAGAACATCAAGGTGCCGGACTACATGCACTTCGACACCGGCTACCCGTCACGCGCCCGCAACGTCGAGGGGCAGCGCGATCGTGAATCGTGAGCCCTTTCCGAGGCCGTCGCTGTAGGCGGTGATCGTGCCGCCGTGGCCGGCGACGATGGCCTGGGCGATCGTCAGCCCGAGTCCGCTGCCGCTCCCGTCGAACGTTGACCGTGAAGAGTCGACGCGGTAGAAGCGCTCGAAGATCCGTTGTAGCTGCCCGGGCGCTAGCCCCTCACCGGAGTCCTCGACGATCAGTAGGGCATCCGTCCCGGCCGGACGTGCCGACAGCCGCACGGAACCACCCGAGGGGGTGTGGCGCAGGGAGTTGTCGAGAAGGTTGGCCAGCACCTGGTGCACGCGCTCCGCATCGCATCGCAGCGGCATCGGCTGGCCGCTGACGTCGAGTCCGAGCTCGACCCCCTTGGCCGCGTACCTCGGCGCCGCCGTCGCGTGCGCTGCCAGGGCCAGCCGGTCGGCATCGGTGCGTACCGGGTGGAGTTCCAGCGCATGCTCTTGCGCGGCGGCGGCGACCCGCACGTCCATGGCGAGCCTGCGCAGGCGGGCAATCTGGTCGCGCATCCCCTGGTAGGTGTCCGCGGTCGGAGCGATCATTCCGTCCTCGAGCGCGTCGACATGCGCCTCGAGAGTGGCCAGCGGCGTGCGCAGCTCGTGGGATAGGTCCGACATGAGCTGGTTCCGGTTCGCGGACGCCCGCTCCAGTCGCTCGGACATGTCCTCGAGGGAGTCGAACAGCTGCGACATCTCGGACGTGAATCGGGTCTCGTCGACGAACTTGAGCGCACCGCTCTCGACCCCCTCAGCCGCCTCGGCGAGCCGCTCCAGTGGCTGCGCGATCCGTCGGGCGAGCAGCCACGACGCGACGATGGCGGCGCTGACAGAGACCACCACAGCAAGGAGTACGCCGATGGCCAGTGAAGACGACAGTGCCTGCATGGCATGGCTCTGGACGGCGCGATCAGTCTCCCCGGCCGCGTATAGGTGCTGCGAGAACAGCCGCGGGGTGAGCAGTCCGGCTGTCACGATGAGGGTGGCGATGCCGAGCCCGATGACCAGCACCTGCACCGTCATGAGCCGTCGAGCGAGACTTGTTCTCTGCCTCATCCCGGACCCATTGTGTAGCCGACTCCCCGCACGGTACGCACGAACCGCGGCTCGCTTGGGTTGTCGTCGAGTTTCTTGCGGAGATTGCCGACGTGGACGTCGACGACGTGGTCGTCGCCGAACCAGTCGCGCCCCCACACTGCCTCGATGAGCGTTCGGCGGGTGAACGCCGCACGCGGGCGGGAGGCAAGGGTCGACAGCAGTTCGAACTCCGTTGGCGTCAGTTCCACCGCCCGCCCGTCGGCGTGTACCTCGCGGCTCTCGGTATCGATCCGCAGACCACCGATCGTCACGACCCGGCTGCCCTCGCGCATGGTGTTGAGTCGTGGGCGCCGGAGCATTGCCTTGATGCGGGCGATCAGTTCCCGCGGGCCGAACGGCTTGACCAGGTAGTCGTCCGCCCCCATCGCGAGGGCCAGCACCTTGTCCACCTCGTCCTCGCGCGCTGTCAGCATGACGATGTAGCAGTCCGATGACTGGCGAAGGCGGCGACAGACCTCCATCCCGTCGAGTCCGGGAAGCATGATGTCCAGGATCACGACATCGGGCCGGAAGGTGGCAGCCACGTTCACGGCCGTCAATCCCTCATGGGCCAGCGCCACCTCGTAGCCCTCATGCTCAAGGTAGCTCGCCACGATCTTGGCGAGTGACGCCTCGTCGTCCACGACCAGGATTCGAACGGCTTCCACGCCAGCACCCCTCTCGGATTGACCCGTCATCATCGCCGAACATGCGCTAGTGGGGCCCTAGGTCGGTGATCCTCGGGGTGAAGGACGTCCCGCCATCAACTGACTCCAGGACGATGTCACCGATGAGGGCGGCGACTGTGGTTCCCGTTGCGGCGAGTGCTGAGGGCAGTGCTGGCAGGGCTCCTAGGGGTTTCCAGATGACGCCGTCGTCCGTTGACTCGTGGATCCGGCCGTCAACGTCGACCCCGTACAGGGTGCCGCCGGTCCACGCGAGGAGGGCGATCAGTGGCGCCCCCGCCACTGCCTGGAAGCTGGCGCCGGAATCGATGCTGCGGACCGGACCGTTCTCGGTCGTGCCGACGATGATGGCCGGGTCTGCGGGGCTGACAGCGAGGTCGTAGAGGCCTGGCGCTCCGAGGTCGGTCCAAGTGGTGCCACCGTCGACGGACCGCAGGAGTCGTCCGTCGTGGGCGTTGAGGCCGACGACGACGGTGCGCGATGCGGCAAGGCGGTGGAAGTCGACCTCTCCACCGAGTGACACCTCTGCCCAGGTCCGGCCCTGGTCGGTGGACTGAAGGAGGCCGAGGACTGCGGGCGCGTCCATCCCCTCGCCGGGGTGCCCGGACGCCAGCCAGCGGTCACCGGTGGTGGTGAGGCCCATGACGTCGAACGCATCGTCTGACACCAGAACGGGCATCGAACCGGGAGCCTGTTTCCACAGGCCCTCGTGGGTGCCGAACAGAAGGTGGAGCTCTTCATAGGCGAGGTTGTGGATGTGCCCGGCCATCTCAGCTCCGTTGATGGGCAGCGACTGACTCGCCAATGGCACCGACATCATGGGCGAAGAAGCGGGCCCTTGCACGGTGCCGTTGCTCGTGCCGCAGGCGGTCAGTGTGACGGCCATGACGGAGACGGTCACCATGATTGGCAATCGAGACGACAGGTTCACGCTGCAACCAAGCCATAGCCGGCCCCGTTGGCGTTGGTGATCGTCTTCATTTCGTGCACTCCTCGACGGTGGTGCTCATGGGCGGGCAACTGCTACGTGGATCATGCGGCGTAGTCCAGCCGGGTCATCATGCCAGCGTCAGCATGGTAAGCGTTGTGACAGTGCACCATCCACGACCCCGGGTTCGTCGCCGCAAAGTCGACGCTCACGCGACCCATGGGCGGCAGCAGCACGGTGTCCTTCCTCGGTCCCATGCCACCGGCGGACCTGAGCTGGAAGGTGTGGCCGTGGATGTGAAGCGGGTGAGACATCATCGACATGTTATGGATCCGCAGCCGACCGGCGTCGCCCTCTCGGATAGTCAAGGGGACCGTGTCATCGTAGGTGCGCCCGTTGATGGTCCACGCATACGGCGCCATGGAGCCGGACAGCAGCACGTCCTGCACCGAGTCCGGTTCGCGCCGTGGCAAACGGGCCGAGTCCGCGGCGCGCAGCGCACCCACGGTCAGCGGGGACGCGTCGAGCTCGCGGGGACGGTCGGATTCCCTGGGCGCCGCGCCCGAGCCCGTGCGCACGAGCGCCCTGCCCATCCCTCGCTTGCCGAGCGGCTCCGCGACGAGGGCGAATATCCCGTCCGCAAGGGTGACCACTGCGTCGTAACGCTCACCCATGCCGATGCGCACTGCCGAAGCGGTCACCGCCTCCACCGGGTAGCCGTCGGTGTGCGTGACGGTCAGGTCATGGCTGCCGAGGGCCACGTTGAACACGGTGTCGGCCGAGGCGTTGATGATCCGCAGGAGCACCCGGTCCCCGGGGCGCGCCGCGAGGGTCTCGGGATCGGATGGTGCGCGCCCATTGATCAGGTACATCGGGTACTCCACGTCGCCGGCATCCATCCCGCCCATCCCCTGCATGTCACCCATCCCGGACACGGACTCGCCGTCCGCGATCAACCGGTCCATGATCTCCATCGGGCTCGGGCCTACGCCGTCGGTCCAGTCGTCGAGCATGAGGATCCACTCGGCGTGGTGACTCCGGGGACGCCGTCCATGTCGTTTCGGATCGCTAGGCCGTGCCAGTGCACGCTGGTGTCCTCGGGCAGGTCGTTTCGAAAGTCGACGACCACTCGATCGCCAGCAGTTGCACGCAAAGGGGTCCCGGGGACGGATTCCCCGAACCCCCACGTCTGCACGTGAGTGCCGCCGAGGTCGATGGTGATCGGCTGCGCCCGCAGGGTTAGTCGCCGCACGGCGCCTGTGGACGACCGGGAGGCAGCGGATGACATGCGGGTCGACCCGACGGGAGCGCGCGAGTCGACAACGCCGCACCCGACCAGTCCGAGGGCGGCCCCGGCGCCCACGACGGAAGCGACGAAGTCCCTTCTAGTGAGATTCATGTCTCGAGCATGCGCCCTGCTCGACGACGATGCGCGGTCGAACGCATAAAGGTTCCATGAAGAAGCGGGATGGCGGTCGCGAGAATGCGTGCACATCTCATGAGGCGCCTGGAGCTCCAACGGTGTGATGGGCGTCCATTCATGATGCGGTTCCGTGCTCAGTCGGTAGTCTCGATTGACGTGAGCCGCTCAGATTCGATGAATGGCCCGCTAGCGGTCATCATCTCCTGGATGGCGAGGGGCTGGCCGAAGCAGAAGTGCGGGCCTCGCGAGAACGACAGGTGCTTGCTGGCATTGCCGCGGGTGATGTCGAACCTCTCGGGCTCGGCGGACACTGTCGTATCCCAGTTGGCCGATCCATAGCGCGTATGAAGGATGCTGTTCGCCGGTATCGACGCGCCACTGAGCTCCGTGTCGCTGGTCGCCCGACGGAACAGGCCCTGCACGGAACTCGCATGCCGCAGTGCCTCGTCTGCGAAGTTGTGGAGGAGCGAACGGTCGTTGCGGAGCAGTTCCATCTGATCGGGGTTCTCAAGGAGCAGCAGCATTGCGTTGCCGATTGAGTCCGCCGTGGTCGTGTAGCCGCCGGTGATGAGCAGGTCCATCAGGTTTTGCAGCTCTGCCATCGTGAATGGCTCGTCACCATCTACCGAGTCGGCCAGCAGTGCCGAGAGGATGTCGCCGGACGTGTTCGCCCGGCGCTCCTCGAAGAGGTTGGCAAGGTAGTGCTGGGCTTCGGCCTCCACCTCGGCATAGTGCTTGGCCGATGCCTCGTCCACGAGAAGTCCCATGGCCGGGGCGAGCATGCCGTCGCTCCAGCGCTTAAAGGTGTTGATCTCGCCTGAATCCAGGCCGATCTGCTCGGCGATGACGAGGCCGGGAAGCGGGAATGCGAAGGCCTCGATGAAGTCACACTGACCCTTGTCGATGAATGAATCGATGAGCTCGTCGGCGATGCGGGTGACGCTGGGGATCATCACCTTCACCATGGATGGGGTGAGGGTGCGATTGATGAGCCGTCGGTAGCGGCCATGCACCGTGGGGTCGGTTCGCGGCAAGCTACTCGAACATGATGTCGTTCGAGAACGTGGCGGGATCCGAGAGCTCGGTTTTCAGGTCCTCGTAGTTCGAGATGACGAAGAACCCCGTCTCGGGCATGCGGTAGACGGGCGCCTTCTCGCGCAATTGCGCGTGGTAGCCGAACAGGCACGCCTGCACATCGGGCTCGAGCAGGCTTCCTTCGATCTCGGCAGTCGTCATCGGTGCACCGCTTTCTATTTTGGTTGCACGGATCACGGCACCCCCGTCAGCCGGTGTCAATCCATTTGGCGAGATTCGTCTATACAACGTTCGAAATGCGGGACGGGCCATTCGGCGCCACCCGGCTGAGTACGGCAACCTACCTCCCACGGGTTCAGACCCGTAGTGACACGGGGGGCCCTGGCTGGATGCAAGGCAGGCCCCAGCCTGGGCGCCCAGACTGGTCGGCGGGGTGGCGGTCACGGCCGAGTTACATGAGTCTCGCCGAACTCTTGACGGGGTCGGGAAAGTAGCCATACTTATAGCTATGAGTCTTGCAGAGCAGTTGCCGTTAGCTGAGGTCAAAAACCGCCTGTCAGAGGTCGTCGAGCGGGTGGAAACGCAGCACGCGAGGGTGACGATTACCAAGCACGGCCGACCCGCTGCTGTTGTCATGAGTGTGGACGACCTTGACTCGCTCGAGGAAACCCTGCGGGTGCTGTCCGACCCCGCCCTGCTGGCGCAGGTGCGCGCCTCGCGTGCGGAGCGCGACGAAGCGGTGCCGTTGACCAAGGAGGAGGCCGCTCGCCGGGTCGGTCTTGCGGAGTGACCACGTGGCAGGTCGCGTGGACAGCAACCGCGTCGAGGTCACTGACCGTGCTGCCCGAGAAGGTGGCGACTGCTGCTATCGAATTCGTGTACGGACCACTAGCCGACAATCCTCAACGCGTTGGGAAGCCGCTGCGTTTCGAATTGGAGGGGCTGCACGTTGCTCGTCGTGGCGACTACCGCGTCATCTACGAAATCGACGACGGTGTGAAGCGCATCGTGGTGCATGTCATCGAACATCGGGTAAATGCCTACCGACGGCGCTAGGAGCCTGGGTCAGTCCGACGCGATGCGCGGCAATACATCTGTCGGTGGCATTGGTCTGACGGACATCAGTGTCGTCAGGTTACTCTCCAGTTAAACCGTCGGGAACCCCCAGAACGACGTATGGGGAGGGCCTTTCGGCCCTCCCCATACGCGTGGTTTCAATCAGTTGACTACTTCGCGAGAAGCGCCGCGACGTCGACATCCGGGGGCAGGATGACGGCATCGATGGCATGGATAACGCCATTGGACGTCACGACATCAGCCTGGACGACCTTTGCGCCGTTGACGGTGACGCCATCAGCGGTCGACAGGGTCACGTTCTGGCCTTCGACGGTCGCGACGTCGCCATCGGTCACGTCAGCTGCCATGACCTTGCCGGCAACCACGTGGTACGCAAGGATCTGCGCGAGGGCATCCTTGTTTTCCGGCAGCAGCAGTGCGTCAAGGACGCCGGCCGGAAGTGCTGCAAATGCTGCGTCAGTCGGTGCGAACACCGTGAACGGGCCGGCACCCTTGAGGGTCTCGACAAGGCCGCCCGCGGTGACGGCGGCGGTAAGCGTGGCGAAGCCATCAGTGGTGCTTGCGATGTCGATGATGTCGCCTGCGGCCATGGGCATTTCGGAGTCGGCCATGGGCATTTCGGAGTCGGCCATGGAATCGCCTGCCGCAGCGGATGTGGAGGCAGCGGGTGCTGCTGCCGTGTCGTCTGACGAACTGCTGCATCCTGCAAGGCTGAGCGCCCCGGCCAGTGCGACCGCGGCGATTGAGATGGTTTTCACTGTAATGCTCCCTATGGTGGATGAACGTTACTTTTCAACGTAACCCGGCTGAGACGAAGCCGCATCTTGAGCGCATCCCGGGCCTTTGCAGCGAGTTCGTGCCCCAATACCCGCATAATGAGGCACGGCCACCGGCGGCCGTGATCGGAACACAACAGGGAGAGCCATGAGTCTGTACGAGGTCGTTGATCCCCGCACAGGCGAGCACGTGAAGAGTTACCCGACTGCATCGGATCCGGATATTCGGTCCGCAGTCGACTCGGTGGCGTCTGCCCATGCGGCCTGGTCCAAGCGCTCCATCGCCGATCGCGCGGCCATCGTTCGACGGATCGGCGAGCTCCACGAGGAGCGGGCTGCGGAACTGGGCGCGATCATCGTGCGGGAGATGGGCAAGCCCCTCGCCGACGCGACCGGTGAGGTTGAGTTCTCCGGGTCGATCTACGCCTACTACGCCGATAACGCGCAGGCTCTACTCGCCGACAAGCCGGTTGAACTCGTGGGTGGCGGCGGATCGGCATTCATCCGCCCGTCGTCGGTCGGTGCCCTGCTCGGAATCATGCCTTGGAATTTCCCGGCCTATCAGGTTGCGAGGTTCGCTGCACCGAACCTCGTCGCAGGCAACACTGTTCTACTCAAGCATGCCCCGCAGTGCCCTGAGTCAGCCGCGGTAATCGCGGCGATTTTCGCCGAGGCTGGCGTGCCCGAGGGTGTCTACGTCAATGTCTATGCGACCAACGAGCAGATCGCCACGATCATCGCCGAGCCGGCGATCCGCGGGGTCTCGCTCACCGGATCTGAGCGGGCCGGCGCTGCGGTCGCCGAGATTGCTGGCCGCAACCTGAAGAAGTGCGTGCTGGAGCTGGGCGGTTCGGACCCATTCATTGTTCTGAGTTCGGATGACCTTGATGCGACGGTTGATGCGGCGATCATGGGACGAACGGACAACACGGGCCAGGCGTGCAACGCGGCAAAGCGGATGGTCGTCATCGATGGGCTTTATGACGCGTTCGTCTTGCGATTCAAGGCACGGATGCTCTTCCTTGACCTCGGCGCTCCGCTCAGCTCCGAGCGCGCCGCGGAAAATCTTGCGGACCAAGTCTCGCGTGCAGTGGCTGGCGGCGCCACGTTGGCAACCTCGGGTGAGCGCAACGGGGCATTCTTCCCCCCAGCCGTGCTCAGCGACGTCACTCCTGAAAATCCGGTGTACTACGAAGAGCTCTTCGGTCCGGTGGCGCAGGTCTTTCGCGCCACGGACGAGGCCGACGCCATCCGCATTGCCAACGACACTCCGTACGGCCTTGGCTCCTATGTCTTCACGACCGACGAGGAGCAGGCACTACGGGTCGCGAACGCCCTTGACACGGGCATGGTCTTCATCAACGGGGTTGGCCTCGATGCGCCCGAACTCCCGTTCGGCGGGACCAAGCGGTCCGGCTTTGGCCGCGAGCTCGGCACCCTTGGTATCGAGGAGTTCCTCAATCGGAAGCTCATTCGCGTCAGCGGCTGAGCCTACAAAGGCCCGCTACTGACGAAGAGTGGGCGGAGTCGGGGCAGGAGCAGGACGAACACCAGCCCGAGGAGCATCGCGAACAGGCCCGAGGCGAGAAAGTACCAGCCCATACCGAGGGGCTCCTCGAGGCGTGCCGCCTGACCACCGACGGCGCCGCCAACTGCAGCGGCGAGATACCACAGGCCGAGGAGTTGGGCGGCGAGGCCGGGAGGCGCGAGTTTCGTCGTTGTCGATAGGGCAATCGGCACGATGAGGAGTTCGGCCCAGGTGAGGACGAGGAAGGTCGCGAGCACCCACATGAGCGCAGATGACTGCCCCTGATCCGCCGAAAACCCCGGCACGGCGATGATGAGGAAGGAGAGCCCGACCCCGACAAGCGAGAGGGCGAGCTTGAGCGGGGTCGATGGAGCACGCTGAGCGAGCCTGGTCCACAGGAGAGCGAACAGAGGTGCGAATACGACGACGAGCACTGGGTTGAGGCTGAGCAGCCAACTTGACGGCATCTCGAAGGATCCAACTGATCGCCTGATCCACTGCTGGGTGAACTCATTGATGGTCGAACCGGCCTGGGATGAGAGCACGAAGTAGATAGCGCTGGTGATGAACAGAACGAGAAATCCGCGCAGGTTGGCCTTCTCGAGCGGGGTGAAACCGGGCCGGGTGAGAAGCCGGCTGAACGCGACGATCGACACGACGATGACGAGGAAGGTGACGAGGGCCGTCACGGCTGAGGCGGAGAACCCAACGGAAGAGATCACTGCCCAGAAAAGGAAGGCGATTCCTGCGACGGAGGCGGCGGCAAGAAGAAGGATCTTCTGACGCTGGCTTGCGTCAGCAGGCTTCGGCACCGCGACGCCCGCGGAGCCCAGACGGCTGCGTCCAAATGCGTACTGAATCAAACCGAGGACCATACCGAAACCTGCGACGGAGAAGGCCAGTCGCCACGAGACCTGCATCGCGATGTAGCCGCATATGAGTGGAGCGAGGAACGCCCCAATGTTGATCCCCATGTAGAAGAGGGAGAAGCCACCATCGCGGCGCGGATCATCGTCGGTGTAGAGATCGGCGAGGACGGCAGAGATATTCGGCTTGAGCAGGCCTGTCCCCATGGCGACGAGTAGGAGTCCGGTCCAGAACCAACCTGCACCGGGAACGAGAAGGACGAAGTGGCCGGAGGCGATGACCACGGCCCCGATGACGAGCGTGCGGCGCGGGCCAAGAAGCCGGTCGCCTATCCAGCCGCCGACCAGCGGGGTCGCGAAGATGAGCGCCGAATAGCAGCCGAAGAGTGCCGCGGCATCCGCGTTCGAGAATCCGAACCCCGGCCCGGGTGGGCTCCCACCATCCGGTGGGGCGATGAAATACAGGACGAGGATTGAGACCATCCCGTAGAACGAGAAGCGCTCCCACATCTCCATCATGGCGAGGGTGGTGAGCCCGGCGGGCTGGCGCAGCCGCGGGCGACTGGCGGTCACGATGGGTGCTCCCATGGGACGTCACGATAGTGCCCCGAGGTCAGTCCGCCATCGACGGCGAGGTCAACACCGGTGATGGCAAGTGCCATATTGCGGGTAAGGATGACGAACAAATGATCGCCTTCCTGCTATCACCTGGCGGCAGAGCAACGGCGGCGGCCTGCCCGATCGCCGCGTCACATCGCGTGCACTCGCTTCCGCGCTGGGGTCGAGCACGCATGAGCGTCACGACATTGCGCACCACGAGCGGAAACCGGCGAATGACCCAGGAGAGACCCGATGTTGCAATCCAAATGACCCTGCGGCGTGGGGAAGGGACCTCCGCTATCGGAGCCAGGACCACGCCGAACCCCAGTGCCGCGAGCGTGCAATGGGCAAGGTACTGAAAGCCTGCTGGCGAAGGGTGCGTTCGGTCCACGTGCAGGTGCGTGTGGTGATAGGTGTGGGGGTCATGCCAACGGTCCACGATGATCGTCGAGGTCCTCTCGGCCGCAGACAACAGCGCGGCGTTGACCGCGTGGGTGCGGGCGTGTAACGCGCGTCCCATGAACCCGGGCAACTTCACCATGCGTGAAAGATCCGGCACCGTAAGGAGGACGACCTCAGCGCCAACCGACCGGAATGAGTCCAGGCAGTCGGCGAGTCGATTACCGAACTCCTCCCGGTCGAACGGCCCGCGAACGATGTCGTTTCCGCCGATGCTTACAAGCACAATGTCGGGACCCTGCGCGAGCACCTCGGGAACCCGTGACTCAACGTCCCGAAGGACCGCCCCTGTCATGCCGAGGTTGACGTTCACGGCGCTGATGAGCCGACTCAGTCTCCCGGACCACGCCTGTGGGCCGCAGGCGTGGTCGACATCACCCACACCGAAGGCGATGCTGTCGCCGACCGCCACAACAACGGTCACCCGACCTCCAAGGTTCCGATGGCAAGCGACGTGTCGGGGGTCGGGGTCTTGGGTATTCCGGAGACCTCAAGCAGCGAATTTGCCGTTCGACTCCAAGGAAACTCCTCGGCTCGCCTGCGAGCAAGAGCTCGGACGTCGGCGGCATCGTTGATCGAGGTTTCGATGCAGTCCGCCCAGAGTTCGGGATCTAAGGGGCGTGCGAACCCGGCATCCGGCCCGAGAACCTCGGGGATCGCTGAGGCCTCATTGCAGAGCACAGGAGTGCCGCAGGCGAGCGACTCAAGCGCTGCGAGACCGAAGGTCTCGATCGGGCCTGGGGCGAGGACCGCATCCGCGCTGGCGAGGAGTCGGGCCATCTCGATTCGGGAAGCTATGTGACCCAGAACGGTCATCGGCCGATCCTTGGACAGTGCCACCATCCGTTCGGTCAACGGTCCCTTGCCTAGGACGAGTAGCCGGCAGTCCATGCCGCGGCGAAGGCAGGCGTCGAGGACGTCGACGGCGAACGTGGGGCGCTTCTCTCGTGAAAGCCGGCTCGCGAGGACCAACAGCACCTGTTCCGCATACCTTTCACGCGCCGCAGGGGAGCGCCGCGCCGGGTTGAACGTCTGGAGGTCGACGCCCAGCGGCACCTGCGTCGTGGGGAGGCCGATTCGATCGAACTCTTGGGCCGCGAACTGCGTGGTGCAGACGATTGTGTCCACTCGCGCAGAAGCAGATGCGTTCATTCGATCAGCGACGCGTCTGCGGGGCAGGAACGGCATGAATGCCTGCAACACACCGTCGATGCGCTCATGGGCGATGAGTGACGAAGGGACTCCGGCTGAGCGGGCCCAGTCGGCCGCACCGAGCAGGGTGAGCCGGTCCGATAGCTCGACGCAGTCGGGCTGAATCTCGCGAAGGATGCCCCGCACTCGATCCGTTGAGGTGATGACCCGGTAGCCCCCGGATCCCGGAAGCTGCCAGCTTGGCAGGTGGTGGATCGTCGTGCATCCGGACGTCTGCGATGCAGCCTCGGCGCCGGGAACGATTGTGTGAACCTCATGACCGGCGCGAACATACTCGAGCATGAGGGCATCCATCGCTGTTCGCAGGCCACCGCTCGTCGGCGTGTAAAAGTTCGCCAGGTGGGCGATGACGGCCACGCTAGGCGGCCGGGGTGAGGGCTTGTCCGGTGACGTCGGAGTAGTGCCCAAGCAATTCATGCGTGATGGCGAGCCACGATTTCGTGGAGACCTGCTCTAGGCCGTTTCGTCGCAGCCGTGCGGCGAGGACCTCGTCCGTGACAACCCGGCGGACGTGGTCCTCGAGCACCAGCCGATCACCGGGGGGATACAGGAGCCCGGTCTCGCCGTGCTCCACGAGATCAAGCGGTCCACCGGTGGCTGGGGCGACGACGGGAACCCCGGATGCCATCCCCTCCTGCACGACCTGGCAGAAGGTCTCCAATTCACCGGGCGCCACTAGAACATCCATGCTCGCCACGGCAGCGACGAGGTCGTCGCCGAGCAGGCGATCCGTGAACAGGGCCTGCGGCATGAGTCGGCCGAGTTCGCCTCGCATTGGCCCGTCACCGACAATGACGACCCGGACCTCGTCAGAAGCCGCAAGGCCAGCGAGCATATGCACGCCCTTCTCCGGCGCCAACCTCCCGACGAAGCCCACCACGGGTCGTCCGTCCGGACTCCAGCGATCCCGGAGCTCGCGCGAGCGGCGCGTGGGAGAGAAGCGGGCGAGGTCAACGCCGCGTCCCCAGAGGCGAATATGGGGGACGCCGAGGCCGGTCAGGTAGTCGACACATTGGCGGGAGGGTGCCAGCGTCAGATCGGCCGAGCGATGGACCGCGCGCACGATGGAGTCGGCCAGGAACGAGACACCCGATAGTCCGTAGTGGTGGGCGAAGCCCGCGACATGGGTTTGGTAGATCGCGACGGCGGGTATCCGGCTCGCCCGAGCGGCGGCGAGGACCTGCCGACCCAAAACGAAGGGTGAGGCCAGATGCACGACATCAGGGTTGAACGCCTCGAGTTCGGCGGTCATCTTGGCCGTGCTGGTGACCGCGATGTCCACGTCGTGAACCCCGGGGATCTGCACGGATCGCACCCGGTGGACTGGCATGCCCTCGAAGTCGCGGTGCGGGAAGGTGTCCGGCGCAATGATGAGGCAGTCGTGGCCTAGGAGGCGCAGGGACCGCGCCACGTGGGCCACGGAGTTTGCCACGCCATTCGTCCGGGGTAGGAACGATTCCGCTGAGATTGCAATCCGCACGGTCGTAGTGCAACGCATCTGCATGAGCAGTCAGAGGTATCAACATGACGTGTCATTGAAGGGTGGAAGAACAGACGGGTCCGTGGCGGCGGCGCCATGACGAATGGGGAGGGCACAGGGCCCTCCCCATTCGCGTCAAACGTGGTGCGACTAGTTGGCAAGCAGGGCGTCGATGTCGACGTCCGGCGGGAGGAGAACTGCATCGATACCGTGAATGACACCGTTGGATGCGACGACGTCGGCTGCGATGACCTTCGACCCATTGACCGTGACGAACTCACCGGTTTGGAGGGTCACGCTCTGGCCCTCAGCGGTGGGAACGTCACCATCGACGATGTCAGCGGCTAGGACATTGCCCTCAATCACGTGGTAGGCGAGGATCTTGCCGAGCAGGTCCTTGTTCTCCGGCAGGAGGAGTGCATCGAGCACGCCCGCGGGAAGGGCTGCGAAAGCATCGTCGGTCGGTGCGAACACCGTGACGAAGCTGCCGTCCTGTGTACCTAGGAACTCGCCGAGACCAGCAGCGGTAACGGCTGCCGTGAGTGTGGCGAAGCCGTCGGCCGACGATGCCACGTCAAGGATGGTCATGCCGGTCATGGGCTCTTCTGATGCCATCGCCGTCTCGACCGGTGCGGGTGCCGAAGCGGATGCGGATGACGCGGCAGGCGTGGCTGCTGTGTCGCTGGATGAGCTGCATGCTGCGAGGCTGAGCGCGGCGGCCAGCCCGACCACTGCGATTGAAACTTTCTTCACGGGTGAACTCCTTGTTCATTGATTGGAAATTGCTTTTCACCATAACCCGGCTTTGGGGTCAGCGCAGCGCACCCAAAGCCGGCAGTCGGCGGGGCCGGGCCGAATCCCTCACGGATTGGTCGGTTGGGTGAGAGATCCCTTACACGGAATTCATCACGCGGTAAGACTGAGTTGGTGTTCGAGCACCAAGGGTCCCCAGACTGACGCCCGTCTCATTGTGCTACCTTGAAGAACATGGCCGAGGTCGGTATCCGAGCACTGAAGCAAAACGCGTCCGCAGTCGTTGCGGGTGTGGCTGGCGGCGAGATCGTGACGATCACGGATCGAGGCCGTCCTGTCGCGCAGATGATCCCGCTCCTAGCCTCGAGCCTTCAATTGATGATCGACTCGGGCTTAGCGCGCCCACCCCGTCGCGACATTGGAGACCTCCCTGCGCCTGAAGCAGGGCCGAGCCTGTCGGCGGAACTGACGCTGATGAGGGATACCGAGCGCTACTGACCGTGGCCCACTACATCGACACGTCGGCGCTCGTGAAACTCGTCGTCGCTGAGGCTGAGACCGATGCACTCCGTGCCTGGATAGCTGATACAAAACCATTGCTGGTTGCAGGTGATCTGGCCCGAACCGAGTTGTTCCGCGCGGTTCAGCGGGCCGCCCCCGACCGAGTTCTACGGGCTCGGGTCGTGCTTGATTCGATCACTCTTCTTGCCATCACTACTTCGCTGTTCGAAGCGGCCGGTCGGCTTGGACCCTCGGACCTGCGGACACTTGACGCAATCCACCTTGCATCGGCCCTCGCGCTTGGCGATGACCTCGTCGCCGTCGTGACCTACGACCTCAGGCTCGCTGCGGCTGCCGCGATGAACGGGATGCCGGTCGTGGCACCGGCCAATGTCGCCTGACGCGAGAGCACTCACGCTTGTTAGATCCGCAAATACGGTTTAGATTGATTGATTATGGCAGATCTGCGGGTTTCTGAAGCAGCAAACTTGCTCGGAGTGAGTGACGACACTGTGCGCCGCTGGCTGGATGCGGGTCGGCTGGTGGAGGGGTCTCATTCATCGGGCCCGAAGACCGTTGACGCCGCTAGTGTCGCGCTCCTCATGGCGGAACAGTCCCAGCTTCAGGCCCGGGCGATCCAGCAGTCGGCACGCAACCGCTTCCCTGGCATCGTCACCCGGGTCGAGAAGGACGGCGTCATGGCACTGGTCGAGATCCAGGCCGGCCCGCATCGCGTTACCTCGCTCATGAGTCGGGAGTCTGCAGATGAGTTGGGCCTTGCCCCCGGCTCACTTGTCGCAGCCGTCATCAAGTCAACGAACGTCATCGTTGAACTCGAGGAGGGCCAGTGAGCATCGCCCTGCGACAAGTCGCCTCCTCCATCGCAGCCGCTCTCGTGGCTGCCACCATGGCGGGCGCAGGTGCGTCTGCGGCGATAGCCCGCCAGCCTGCGGCACCCGAGCAGGTGACCGGCACGGTCACCGTGTCTGCAGCCGCGTCACTCACTGACGTCTTCCCAGTGATCGCAGCAGCGTTCATGAAGAAGTACCCCGGCACCACGGTGAGGTTCAATTTCGGCGGCAGCCCTGCGCTCGTCGAGCAACTCAATGCCGGCGCACCCGTCGACGTACTCGCGACCGCCTCGGAGCCCACGATGTGGAAGGCCGTCAATGCAGGTCGCGTCAATGCGCCCTTCCTCTTCGCCAAGAACACAATGGCCATCGTGATGCCTGCGGGCAATCCCGCCGGCATCAGGCGGCTATCTGACCTGGCAACCCCGGGCGTGCTGGTCGCGGTGTGTGCAATGGCGGTCCCATGCGGGGCGGCCGCACGCGACCTGTTCAAGATAAACAACGTGGTGGTCAAGCCGGTGACGCAGGAGCTTGACGTTCGCGCAGTTCTGGGCAAGGTGATGGCGGACGAGGTCGATGCGGGCATCGTCTACACATCCGACGTAAAGGCCGCTGCAAGCAAGGTCACGTCTGTGGCCATCCCGCCAGCGAGCAACGTCACCACGACCTACCCGATCGCCACCGTCATCGGCGCCCCCAATGCCGCAGCAGCTCGGGCCTTCGTCACCTACGTCCGATTCACAACCTCCGCGCAGGGCATCCTGCGCGCCTACGGATTCGTGCGGCCTTGGTGACCGTCCGGCACGCAGCAGCGCCCCCGTGGTTCCTCATCGGGCCGGGGGTGATTGCGGTTGCGTTCCTTGTTGTTCCCCTCGTCGCCTTGCTACTGCAGGCGCCTTGGAGTTCGTTCGCGTCCATCATCACCACCCCATCAGCGATGGAGGCGCTGCGACTCTCGGTCATCACCTCCGTTATCGCAACGGCGATCGCCGGCGTGATCGGCATCCCGCTCGCCTGGCTGCTGGCCCGCGAGATCCTGCCGGGGACTCGCCTGATCCGCGCGCTCGTGATCGTGCCTCTGCTGCTTCCGCCGGTTGTCTCGGGCGTGGCGCTGCTGGCCGCATTCGGGCGCCGCGGAGTAGTCGGAGGATTTCTCTACGACACCCTCGGCATCCAGTTGCCGTTCACCACGACGGGGGTGGTCCTCGCCGAGACCTTCGTCGCGATGCCGTTTCTCATCATCACCCTCGAGGGGGCGTTCCGCTCGTTTGACCGACGTTTCGAGGACGCCGCTGTCACCCTCGGTGCCTCGCCGTGGACGGTGTTTCGTCGCATCACGATCCCGCTCGTCGCACCCTCGATCATCGCGGGGGCGGCCCTGTGCTGGGCACGCGCGCTCGGCGAGTTCGGGGCGACCATCACCTTTGCCGGCAACTTTCCCGGGGTCACCCAGACGATGCCCCTTGCCGTCTATACGGCCCTCGAATCCGATCGTGACATCGCGATTGCTCTGAGCATCCTGCTGCTCGCCGTGAGTGTGGCCGTGCTGGTGGCCTTGCGTGGCAATTACATGAGGGGGGCCGCTCGCTCATGAGCCTTAACCTCGACTGCACCGTCACCCGCGGTGACTTCACGTTGACCGTCACTGCCGTCTTCGAGCCGGGCACCGTAGTGGCGATCCTCGGGCCGAATGGAGCAGGCAAGTCCACGCTCGTGCGGGCGATTGCCGGGCTGCACCCCATCGATACCGGGTCGATCAGCATCAACGGTCGGGTCGTCGATGACGGGGAGGCCACGCTCGTTCCTGCCCACCGAAGATCGGTCGGTGTCGTCTTCCAGGACTATGCACTGTTCCCCCATCTCAGCGTCCTCGACAACGTCGCCTTCGGGCCACGCTCGCGCGGCGCCGGTCGAACTGTCTCCAGCGCAAGGGCTTTGGAGACGCTGCGACTCCTCGGCGTCGCGGATCTCGCGGGCCGCAAGCCCGGTGAGATCTCCGGCGGGCAGGCCCAGCGCGTTGCCCTCGCGCGGGCGCTTGCGACCTCGCCCGACGTCCTCCTCCTCGACGAGCCACTCGCTGCCCTTGACGTCGAGACGAAGGAGATCGTCCGCGCAGAGTTGCAGACGCAACTCGAGTCCTTCGCCGGCTGCGTCGTCCACATCACCCACGACCCGCTCGATGCCCTCCTTCTCGCCGATCGCGTCATCGTGCTCGAGAACGGAATCGTCTCCCAGGACGGCACCCCCGCGGAGCTTTCGCAGCGACCGCTCACCGACTACGTTGCCACCCTGATGGGCGTCACCCTCCTACGCGGTGAGGCCGCCGGCGGCACGCTCACGCTGGCCGGTGGGGGAGTGTTGAACATCGTCGACCATGACCTCGCCGGCCCCGCCTTGGCCGTCGTGCGACCAGAGTCGGTCACCTTGCACCTGACCCGGCCCGAGGGCAGCGCGAGGAATGTATGGCAGGGAAACGTGATCTCGCTCCAGCCGTCGCATGACAGGATCCGAGTCCTTGTCGACGGTGAGCCGAGTGTGGTCGCTGCCATCACGCCTGAGGCTGCCGCTGACATGCGCCTTGCGAGGGGCACCGGCGTATGGCTGAGCCTGAAGTCCCTCGACCTTCAGACCTTCCCTGCAGGCGGCGCAAGCCACGTCGGGATTGGGGCGCGAGGGGATCGCGGATAGTCTGCATCCATGGCCACGTACCCCCTTGCCCTGCTGCCGGTTGTCACGATCTCTGGAGGGCGCGCGCGCATTGCTCCGCAGGGCTACGGCCAGTCAGACGAGATCGGCTCCGTCGCTCAATCGATCTCCTCGTGGGTACATCAGGGCGCGGCGTGGATCCACATCGTCGACCAGGATGCAATCGATGGTGGGACCCCCAACCACCACCACATGGTGGCGGGTGGGGCGCATCTGCAGTACTCGGGAGTCGTGCGCGATGAGGCCGCGTTGTCGGTTGCGATCGCGACAGGTGCCAGCCGGGTCGTCATCGACGGCACTGACCGCGAATGGGCAAGCGCCGCGGTGAAGGCCCACGGCGATCGCGTGGCCGTCGGACTCGATATTCGTCAGGCTGACGTCTTCGACATCGCCGGCAGCCTTGAGCGCGCGGGGTGCAGCCGGTTCGTGATCTCCGATCAGGCGGAGAAGCACCACTGGAAGCACGGAGACCGGCACCTGCTCGCGGATTTTTGCTCACACACGAACCGTCCGGTGATGGCGCGAGGTGGTATCGGACACTTAGGCGACCTCCACGCACTGCATGAGCTGGTCCCAAACGGCCTAGACGGCATCATCCTCGACGACGCCCTCTATGACGGAGCGTTCACCTACTCCGAGGCAGTGGCGGCGGGGGCGGATCGCTTCGACATGTTCTTCTGGGGCCCGCCCCAGTAGAAATCGCCCCTGAACGTGCACGTTACTGTCGCGAAACTCCCACGTTTGGGCGATTTCGCAACAGTAGTGCGCATGCTGGGGTCCGGATTCATTCGATTCCTCGAGAGGGCACATGCCAGTTACGCCACTGTCGCTCCTTGATCTCGCCGTCGTCGGGCCGCGCGAGAGCATTCGCGACAGTCTCCAGGGCAGTGTGCTGCTCGCCCGCCGCGCGGAAAAGTTGGGCTATCGACGGGTCTGGTACGCGGAGCACCACAACATGCGGACGATCGCATCGTCGGCCACCGCCGTGCTCATCGCTCACGTGGCGGCCAATACCGAGAGAATCCGACTCGGCTCAGGCGGGGTCATGCTCCCGAACCACTCGCCACTTGTCATCGCCGAGCAGTTTGGGACCTTGGCGGCGCTCCATCCCGATCGCATCGACCTCGGGCTGGGCAGGGCTCCGGGCACCGATCAGGTGACCGTTCGTGCCCTGAGGCGGGATCCACGGGCAGCTGAGTCCTTCCCGCAGGATGTTGTTGAACTGCAAGGGTTCCTGGGCGACGAGACCGTGGTGCCGGGGGTCAACGCTACACCCGGACGAGGCACCCACGTGCCGATCACCATCCTAGGATCGTCACTCTTCGGCGCACAGCTCGCCGCCATGCTCGGCCTGCCATACGCCTGCGCCTCACATTTCGCACCGCAAGGTCTGCTCGATGCGGTTCGGATCTATCGCGAGCGCTTCGTCCCGTCGGAGCAACTCGCCGAACCACATGTGATCGCCGGGGTGAACGTGATCGTTGCCGAGACGGAGGAAGCAGCGCTCGCCGCCCGGGAGACGAGGCGACGCGGGCTGGCCCGGGTGCTGGTCGGACGAGGCGGTGAGCCCCTCGACGACGAGTCGATCGAGGTCGTGCTTGCCGGACCGCAGGGGAGGCACGTCGATGGCATGCTCACCTATACGGCTCTGGGGACTCCCGAGATCGTGCGCGCCTACCTCAGTGACTTCAGGCGTCACGCGAACGCGGACGAGCTCATGCTCGTGCACCACTCGGATTCGGTCGAAGGGAGGCTGCATTCACTCGACCTCCTCGGCGGGGCTGACAGCGCCATCACCTACTGATCGAGGTGCGGCCCGCCTGGTCGCCGGCGGTTCGCAAGAAACCCAAGACTCGATGCGGTGAATGCAGCAACTGCCCCGACCGCAAGGGCCCAGCGAGGGCCCGCGTGCTCGGCCACCAAGCCGACGATCGGCCCGCCAACGGGCGTGCTGCCGATGAACGCCACCGTCCACAGGGCCATGACGCGCCCGCGCATCTCGGGGGAGGC
>CAMAWO010000048.1 GCA_945861925.1 Bifidobacterium breve
AGACCCCCGAAGTCGGACTCGAAGTTCACCCGCGCCGTCGGTACGGACAGTAGGTGGGCGTTCGGGCGCCCGGCGGCGGCGGAGTCGGCCAGCAGCTTGGCGGCTGCGGGATGGAGCGGCATGGCAGCGGTCCTTCCTCGGGGTGGAATTGGTCGATTGCTGAACGGATTTCAGACGCGCTCGTAGTAGCGCAGGGTCTCCCAGTCGGTGACGCAGCCGGACTCGAAGGCCCGCACCTCCTTCTGCACGGTTAGGAGCAGGTGTTCGTACACGTCGGGGCCGAACGCCTCCTCGGCCAGGGCTGACCGGCCGAAGGCCGCCACGGCTTGGTGCATCGCCGACCACATACTCGTCACCGACGGGTCGCGCCAGGCATTACCCGACCGCACTGTCTGGGCCGGCAGCCCGCGGGAAATCCCCGAGAGGCCGGCGATGAGCATGGCGCTATAGGCGTAGTACGGGTTCACGTCGGCTCCCGGGATCCGGTTCTCGACCCGGTAAGACGGTCCGTGCCCGACCAGCCGCAGGGCACAGGAACGGTTGTCATGGCCAACCGCGATGGCCGTTCCCGCGAACTGCTCAGGCAAAAACCGCTTGTACGAGTTGACGGTCGGGGCGAGGAGGACGCCGAGCTCGAGGACGTGCTCGACCAAGCCCGAGACGAAACTCCCGAACAGCGGTGACATCCCGCCGGTCGACGCGTCCCAGCACAGCGGCTGGTCCCCGTCCACCGACCACAGGCTCATGTGCAGGTGGCAGGAGGATCCGACCTCCTCGATCCTGGGCTTGGCCATGAAGGTCGTCGTCATCCCGGCTCGCGCGGCGAGCTCCTTGACGGCGTGCTTGAACAGCACGTGCCGGTCGGCCATCTCAAGCGCCGTCGTGTAGTCAAGTGTCACCTCCTGCTGACCGAGCCCCCACTCCGGCTTCGACGACTCGATGGGCACCCCAAAGTCGTTGAGACCATTGCGAACTTGGGCGATGAACCACTCGTCTCGGCCAGCCTGGATCATCTGGTAGTCCGACCGGTAGTTGGAGAGCATCTCCAAGTCGCGGTATCCCCGCTTCCACGCCTCGTCCGGCGAGGTGCGCGAGAGAAAGAACTCCAGTTCGGAGGCGAACTTCACGTGCAAGCCCTGATCGCTCGCACGCTGGATCTGGGTGCGCAGGATGGACCGCGGCGCGATCGACAGCAACTCGCCTGACTCGGACTGATAGGCGTCGCAGAGCGCGACGACCGTCGTCGGCTCCCAGGGCACCCGGCGCAGCGCGCCCATATCGGGGACCAGCCGGAAGTCGAGGTAGCCGTTCTCGACGTTCGAGACTGGGAGCTCGATCGGATTCATGTCGAGGTCCACGGCGAACACGAACGTGCTCGCGTTGACCCCTTCGCCGTCGACGCATAGCGTCCGGAACGCATGCGCGGTTAGTCGCTTGCCGACGAGGCGTCCGTACGGGTCCGGAGCCGCGCACATGACCGTGTCTACGGCGCCCTCGTCGAGCAGCGCGAGGAGCTCATCCATCGATATTCGTCCGGTCATGGGGGCATTGTCACTCATAGGTGCTCCAAGTATCGATTGACTTCCCAATCGGTCACGGTCCCTCGCCACCAACTAGTGAAGGCCGCCACCTCGCCGCGCCGGGTCGCGGCGTACGACGCCACAAACTCCGGGCCAAGGAGGTCGCGGGCAAGCGACGAGGCCTCGAAAACGTCAATCGCCGCCTCGAGCGAGGCCGGCAGATCCGCGCCGAACGTCGCGACGTCGGAGTCCGGCAGCAGGGCCGGACCTAGGTGCAGCTGCTCCTGGAGCCCGTGCAGGCCACCGGCCAGCATCCCCGCCGCCACCAGATAGGGGCTTGCATCGGCGCCTGGCCGCCGGTGCTCGACGCGCGCCGCGGTGGCCGGCACGTTGAGGATGGTTCGACAGGCCGCGTTGCGATTGTCATAACCCCACGTCGCGCGGGTGGCGACGAAGAAGCCCGCATTGAGTCGCTTGAAGGAGTTCATGAACGGGTTGAACAACACGGTGAGGTCGCCCATGCTCGCGATCAGGCCAGCAACGTACTGACGGCCGAGCTCCGACAGGTCCCCTTGACCGTTCGAGAACACGTTGGCGCCGTCTTGCACGATACTTTGGTGAACGTGGCCGCCGGAGCCGGACTGGTCCATGTGCAGCTTGGCCATGAACGTCGCGCGCAGGCCGCGCTCGGCGCATAGCTCGCGAAAGTACTGACGTGCCCGGGCCGCGTGGTCCGCAGCCTGCAGCGCTGGCGCAGGGGAAAGGGCGAACTCGAAGAATCCTGGGCCGAGCTCGGAGTGGAAGGCCTCCACCGGGATTGCTACGGACTCCATACGGGCCATGAACTCCTCGGCTAGGTCGTTGACCTCGGCAAGGCGCAGGAGGCTGTACGCGCTGATGGTTCGGCCCAGCGGGCTCAGGCCCTCGTCCAGGTTGCCAGCCCGGCTCACGTACACCTCGTACTCGAACCCGAGTACCGGCACGAGCCCGAGCCCGCCGAAGCCTTGGACGAGCTGTCGGAGCAGCGTGCGCGGCGACTCGAGAACCGGGCGCCCGTCCTGATGAATCATGTCCGCGATGACCGCCTCGGTCGCCACATGCCACGGCAGGCGGACCCTGGTGTCCTCGTCGGGCACGGCGAACGCGTCCGGGTAACCGTTGGCCGCATTGGCGATTGGCGTGTCTGTGACATCGTCGGCCACGGACAGCCCGTAGATGATCATGCACATCGACGCCCGGCCGCCGGGGCCAAGCTTGTCGGCGCGGACCGACTTGCCCCGTAGGCCTAGGTCGTAGTCAGGGACCTCGAGCCTCACCGTGGGAACCCTAGGAACGGATATCTGCATCACTGGTCCCTCGTGGTGATCTGGTCCCTCGTTGTTATCTGGGACGAGCCTAGGCGGTCGGGAGGCTCCCGACCCACGCGCCGGTACACGTCATCGGGGACGAGGGAAGGGTCCTTGTAGACCCACCAGGTGCACATCGGGTCGGCACGGTCGTCAGGCCAAACGGGCGGGTTAATGACGCGCGTCGGGTAGCCCAGCCGGTCGATCGGCGTGAGTTCGTTGAGCAGGCAGCAGTGCACGCAGTAGACACAGACACCGACCGTGTTCCACGCCCAGTCGTGGGGCTCGGTGGTCACCGCGAAGCCATAGGGCGGGCCGGGACGGGCGCCGCCGACTGAGGCGGCGTCCGACATCGTGCGCCCTCCGGAGCCGCACGGAGCGAACCTGAAGCCCCAGCGGTCCTCCTCCTCGATGAGCGTGATGTCGCCCAGCCGGTCGGGGCCGGACAGATGGGCATGGAACCCGTCGAGGATCGCCGTCCGGAGTTGGCGCGCGGACTCCGACCAGTCCTGGCTGCGCACATCGAGTCGTCGTGCGTGCACGTCGTACCAGTCGCCCATGAGAAGGTCCCAGATGTCCCGCAGGCACCGCTCGCCCTCCCGGCGCACGGCGATGTCCAACACGCCGTAAAGCACATCCACGGCGTTGTCGTGGGTGCCCTGCCAGCAGGCGCGCGCCGCCTCGACACGATCGGCGGCGTCCGCGGCACTGGTCAGTACCGCGACGACGGCCGCCTCGGTCAGGGCGCAATAGGCCTGCCAGCCCTCCTCGAAGCCGTCGAAGGCCCGGTCACCCAGCAGGCCGCGAAGCCGTGCGACATCGGCGTCCAGTCCCTCGTCGTTGCGAGCCCGGACCCAGGCGAGGGCGTCGTCGGTCCAGTGCCCGTAGATCTCGTGGAGTTCCTCGGCCTCGAGGAGGGTCACGTTTAACAGCCGGGCCGCCGACTCCGGCCGTCCCTGCTCGATCTCCTCGAGCACCACGCGGTAAGTTCCGCGCGCCAGTTCGGCCCAGTCTCCCGAGCGCGCATCTCGACCGAGGAACGCCTCGTATGCGACTCCTCGACGACCGTCGGACGCGTCGGTCATGTGGTGCTGAACCCGCCGTCGATGAGCAGCGAGCTCCCCGTGACGTAGGAGGCCCCTTCGCTGAGCAGGAAGGCGATTGCGGAGGCGACCTCCCCGGGCTGTCCGTACCTGCCCATGGGCACCCGAGCCGCCGCCGGTTCCGGCAGTTCGGTGACCCCCGCGTGATTGGCATGCGTCATCGGCGTCTGGATGAATCCGGGCGCGACGGCGTTGACGCGTATCCCGTACCGACCGAGGTCCCGGGCCATTGAGACGGTGAGCATCGCCAGTCCGGCCTTCGAGGCCGCGTAGTGCGCGACTGGTTCGGGGTTGATGAGGGCGACGATCCGGCCCGCCTCGAGGGAGGTGACGTTGACGACCGCGGCACCCGAAGACCTGCGAAGCCAGGGCAGCGCTACCTTGGTCGTCAGGGCCGCCCCCACGAGGTTGACATCGAGCATCAGGTGCCAGTCGTCAGCTGAGAGTGACTCCAGTCCGGCCTGCCGGTGGATCCCGGCGCAGTTGACGACGTAGTCGAGCGGGCCTTCGCCCAGCAACTCCACGAGCACGGCCGTCACCGTCGACTCGTCGGTCACGTCCGCGATCACCTGTCGGACCGATGGGTGAGGTACCACCGCATCCGGTGACGACACGTCGAGTGCGATGACGCTGAGCCCAGACTCGGCCAGCAGGGCGGCGGTCGCCGCGCCAATGCCGGACCGGCCACCGGTGACCAGTGCAGTGTCACCGGTGAACGAGACCTGGAGGTGTCGCGCTGTCACGAGTTACCCTGGACCTCGGGGATCGTCTGGCCCCCGTCGACGATGATGCTCTGGCCGGTGATGAAGCCGGCATCGGGGCTGGCGAGGAACTCGACAGCGGCCGCGATGTCGTCGGGAGAGCCCATCCGGCCCACCGGGATGATCCTGGTGACGGACTCCATCAGCCCGGGCTCGGCGTAGAGTTCGGCTAGCGAATCCGTGAGGATAGTTCCCGGTGCAACACCGTTGACGGTGGTTCCCTGCGCGGCGAGTTCGACGGCTAGTGCCCGCATCAGGCCATCGATTCCCCCCTTCGATGCGCAGTAGTGCGCGAGCCCGCTGATTCCCGTACGCGGGCCGGTGATCGAGCTGATGAACACGATGCGCCCCGCGTCGGACGCTGCCAAGTGCGGGGCGGCGGCCTGCGCGAGCAGGAACGCACTCGTGAGGTTCGTGTCCAAGACGGCGTGCCAGTCGTCCAGCGTCATGTCCCCGAGCGGCTGCTCGGGATAGATGCCGGCGTTATGGACGAGGACGTCGAGGGAGCCGAGCGCTGTGACGGCCGCGGCGACGAGCCCGGCGGCCGAACCGGCCTCCCTGAGGTCGGCGCGGATGAAGTGCGCTCCACCGCCCGCGGCCGCGAGCGTCGCCTCGACCTGCTCGCCCGCGGCGCGATCCCGGCCGCTGAACGCGATATCGAGGCCGTGCGCCGCAAGCCGTTCCACGATGCCCTTCCCGATGCCGCGGGTGCCACCGGTGACCAGCACAGTCCTGCGATGCTCGCACATGGCCTCGCCCCTCACCCGTACCGAGCGACGTGGCTCGCCGCTGCCAACTCGAAGCACTCGCGCGGAGCCCGGATGATGCCGGCACCGATCTGGCCGCCGTCGCGACCGGCAAGTCCGACGTCCATCACCGGCAGCACGCCCGTTTTCAGGACCAGGCGCAGATCGATGCCGGTCGGGGTCCCTCGGAAGTCGAAGACCGGGATCAGGTAGTCCGGATTCTCACTGCCCGTTATCGCGTACATGGCCAGGTTGCGCTCCATCATGACCTCCGAGGAGCCGCCCTGGTAGTTCTGCAAGCTGAAGGCGCATGCCTGCGCGAACCCACCGAGGCCGATCGTCTCGGTTATCGGGCTCTCGCCGCCCATCCAGGTGATCTCGTCCTCGGTGTGTCCCGGGAAGAGTTGACCCTCGGTAATCGGCGCGGGACCGCTGAACCAGTCCGCGCCGAGACCAGCAATCCGGATTGAGAACCCGCGGCAGTTGAAGGCCATTGCGCTGACGATGGTGGACTTCTCCACTCCGATCATGGCGTCGGCCGATGCCTTCGCAGCCGCCATGGAAAGGCGTAGGAAGAAGTAGTCGTTGTCGGCGATGTGGATCGCGGTGTCGATCACGTCAACGTGACCCTCGCTCGCCATCGCGAGCATCGCCGGCAGGATCTCGCGGGTGAAGAGCAGCGACGCTGCGGCGTTGCGGCTGTGCAGCTCGTCGCCCATGCGCAGCGCCTTGGCCATGAGCGGCTTCAGCGGAATGCCACCCGCGCGCCGGATGGCCTCACCGATTACCGGGGCGAGCACGTCGTTGACTTGGAGCAGCCGAGAGCGGACGCCCTCGTCGTAGCACCCATAGTTGAGCCGTCGGGGGTCCTTGCCTTCGTAGAAGTTGCAGAAACCCACGTTGCCATGCGCACGGTTGGTGACCACGAAGACCGGCATCGATGCCGTGTAGATCCCGGCGAGCGATCCCACGGCGCCGTAGTCGTGGCAGGACCCCACCTGGATATCGCCCGAGGCGTAGCCCTCGATGGCCTCCTCCCGGGTCGACGCCAGGCCCTCGAACAGGGCCCCGCCGATCAGCGCGTCCCGCTGCCCGCTGTGGTACTCCTCCCACGCCATGGGAGCGCCGCTGGTGAGCACCAGGTTGGGTCGATAACCGGGGATGGCGTCGCGGGCCGGGAGCACGTCCACGACCACCGGATCGGCCGCGTGCAGGCGGGCCAAGGCTTCGGCATTGGCCGCATCGATGCTCTCGTCGCGCAGCAGGTCCTCGACCAGATCGCTGTCCGGGCTGTTCATCGCGCGATGAACCCGCCGTCGACGAGAAGTGTCTGGGCCGTGATGAAGGATGCACGGTCCGACAGGAGGAACTCGACGACCTCGGCGACCTCCTCGGGTTCCCCGATCCGGCCGAGGATCGCCTGAGACGCGCAGTTCTCCTCACCCCCTGAGACCAGGGCCATCGACGGGCTCATCGGTGCCCGAATAACACCGGGCGCCACGTTGTTGACGCGGATGCCGCGTGCGGCCAGCTCCACCGCGAGATACGTCGTGTAGGCGCCGACACCCGCCTTCGTCGCGCCGTAGACCGAAGCTCCGACGAAGCGGCCCATATACCCGGTCACGCTTCCAATGTTGACGATCGCTCCTCCATCGCGGATCGTGGGGGCGAAGGCATCGGTGACCCGAGCGGTGCCGGCGACGTTCACCTCGAACATCAACCGCATATTGTCCTCGACGGTACTGCCGAGAAGCGTGTCGCGCAGGATCCCCGCGCAGTTCACCAGACCCGCCCACTCGCCACCCAGCGTGCGGGCGGCGGCATCCACCGAGTCTCGATTCGTGACGTCGAGCGCGACCTGCCCGATGGCAGCGTTCTCCGGGGCAGCCCAATCAACAGCGGCGATGGCCAGCGCCAAGTCCCCGGCGACTGGGGTCCACCCGGCATCACGCAGGGTGCGGCTGATGGCCATGCCGATGACGCCCGCACCTCCGGTCACCAAGACGCGACGTTCCGTCATTCGTGTTCCCTTCGGTTCGTTGCCCAACCGCAATTCTGCAGGTGTACGGGATAAAGGTCAAGTACTTAGACCAAATAGGTGGTGCTTTATCAAGACGGGCGGGCCCGTGGGCGCACCTGAGTCTGCAGGACTTGTCGCCATGCACGAAACAGGGCTCTGCCTCCAGTGTTAGCATCGCCGGACACGGAGGACGACGGAGGGAGTTTGTGGTGGCCGGCCGCAATGCGACCCCCGGTTTGGCTCCCGTCCGAATCGTTGCCGCCCATGAGTTGGTCCTCGAGCAAATACGCACCGCGATCATGCTGGGCCGCTATCGCCCGGGAGACTGTCTGCCGCCCGAACGGGCGCTGGCCGAGTTCCTAAACGTGTCTCGCACCACGGCGCGAGGGGCGATCGCGATCCTTGCGGACGAGGGCCTCCTGGAGATCAAACGCGGGCGCGGAGGCGGGCTGTTCGTCCGGGAGACCGTTCCTGTCGTCGCGCAGACCCGACGGGCCGTCCAGCAGAACCGTGAGCAGATCCGACAGGTCTTCGAGTTCCGGATCACCGTCGAGTCCGCTTGCGCCGCACTGGCCGCTGAGCGCCGCACGCAATCCGACCTGCAGGAGATGAACCGGCTGCTAAAGGCGATGACGGCACTCAAGGGCCCAAACAACGAGGTGCCCTCCCACCCGGCAGACACCGCTCACTTCCACAGTCTGGATACCGACTTACACCTGGCGATCGCCAAGGCCGCCCGCAACCAGTGGCTCCAGGACGCGGTTCTTAAGGGGCGGGTTGAGATGTTCCGCCCCGTTGGGGCGCTTTTCAACGTTCTCGACGTCACCGGCGACTACCTGCACGACCGTATTGTCGAGGCGATTGAGCGGCAGGAGCCCGACAAAGCCAGACAGTACATGACCGAGCACATCGACACGACCGGTCGCATCGTCGAGTCTTGGGTCAAAGCGCCCGAGACCCGGGCCGGTACTGTCCGCAAGCGCTCCTGACCGGCCGGCTCGGGCCACCGCCGAAAAGTACCTCGCCCGGGGCACCAGATAGGTGACCCGGGCGAGGTACTCTCGAATGTTGATCAGTTCCGATGGAGCGTCGGCTCATCGATGTCGGTCGACAGGCCCGCGTGGGTGAACACCGTGCTGCCGATCCGCTCGTACAGATGTGGTTTCGTGGACTTCCACCACAGGGACACCACGACGGGAAGCAGGAAGACCACCAGCACGGCCCAAGGCAGGGCCTTTATTATGGGGGAATCCCCTTGGCCGCCCGTCGCGAAGTCGATGTTGCTGAGGACCAGGTAGACGATGTAGATCATCCCCAGCCCGCCGATGATCGGGGCCAGAATCGTCCTGAAGAAGTTCGCCGTCTCCGGGTGCATCTTCTTGACGTGGAAGTACCAGATGCACGCGATGGCCGTGAGGGTCTGCGCGCACAGCAGACAGACGGTCGCGAAGATCGCCAGCACCGTGTACAGGCCGAGGTACGGATCGACGCTGGCAACGTAGCACCCTCCGACGATCACCAACGTGACCACCGTCTGCACGGTCGAGGCGATGTAGGGAGACTGGTACTTCGGGTGCGAGCGACCCAGCGCCTTCGGGAGCAGGCCATCGCGTCCGAAAGCGAAGATGTACCGGGTCGCCGAGTTGTGGATGGCCAGGGCGCATGCGAAGGAGCCACCAACCACGAACCACTCGAAGCCGATGACGCCCCAGTGCCCGACGAAGTTCTCCATCGGGGTGTAGAGGAGCTGGAATGGAGTTGCGCTCGCTGAGATCGAGACGGAATCCGCCGCGCCGTTGCCAGCAATCGCCATCCACGAGATGAAGGTGTAGAAAATACCAATGCCGACGACCGCAATCATCGTCGCCCGCGGGACGATCCTCTTGGGATCCTTTGACTCCTCACCGAAGATGGCCGTGGCCTCAAAGCCGACCCACGACCAGAAGGCGAACAGCAGGCCGATGCCGGCCACACCGGCGGCCACGCCTGTTCCCATGAAGTTCTCAGGCAGGCTCGTGAACGCCTTCGTGGGGTTGAGCGACTCGAACATCAGGCCGTCCGGGCCACCGCCCTGGAAAAGAACCGCAAACGCCATGACCGACAGCAGGGCGACCTCGATGATGAGCACGACGCCGAGGAAGCGCGCCGCCAGGCTGATGTCCCGGTACGACAGAATGCCGATAACGACGATGGCGAAGACGCCGTAGACGATCCACGGGAGCGAGACGTTGAACTGCCCTACCATCAGGCCGTCAGCAAATACCGAGAAGATGCCGATGAGGGCCGCCTCAATGCTGACGTAGGCAGCGGTGCTCAGCCATCCGGCGCCGAGGCCGATCGGCCTGCCCATGCCTCGCGAGACGAACGTGTAGAAGGCACCGGCAGCGGTGATGTGCTTGGCCATCGCGACGAACGACACACTGAAGATGGTGAGGATGATGCAGGCGACGATGAACCCGGCCGGGGCGTAGATACCGTTGCCATAGCCGACAGAAAGGGGCGTGTTGCCTGTCATGGCCGTGATGGGCGCCGAGAACGCGACCACGAAGAATAGGACGCCAAACAGACCGATGGCGTTCCGTCTCAACTCGCCTTGCTTGGGGGCCGAATCGGCCAATGCGCTGCTCGGATCCGTTGTCACGTGCACTCCTCGGACTCGGTACCTACCGCCAGGGCATGCCGCCACGGCCGGTCTCTTTTGAGACCTGAACACTAGGCCAATTAGGAGCGTCGGTCAACGACTTCGGGCAAGTCGCAGGAACGAGATTCGAGCGTGGCTCGGCACCCATGAGTGCTACAGGGCTTCGAGGTACCGCCGCACGTCCCAATTGGTGACCGCAGCAGCCTGGGCGGCGAGCTCGGCCCGCTTCATCGCGACGTAGTGATCGATGAAGTCGGCACCCAGCCACTCCCGGGCAAGGGTGCTCGCGTCGAGCAGTTCGACTGCCTGCTCGAGCGATCGCGGGAGCTGCGGCACCTCGTCCGGATCCATCGCGTAGATGTCCGCATCGATCTTCTCCGGTGGCTCCACCTGTGCGGCGATGCCGGACAGGCCAGCCGCGAGGACCGCGGCCGACGCAATGTAGGCGTTGACATCACCGCCTGCCTGCCGATGCTCGACCCGGGTTCCCGACGCACCCTCGCAGATGACGCGCAACCCGGCCGAGCGGTTGTCGATCCCCCACGTCGCGGTCGTACCGGCCCACGAGTACGGCCGGTAGCGGCGGTAGGAGTTGGGATTGGGTGCGAGCAGGGCCGTGAACTCCGGCATGACGGCGAGACTGCCGGCGATGAACTGGCGCATCGTCACTGAGATGCCGTGCGGCTGACCCTCGTCGTAGAAGACCGGGGAGCCGTCGAGGCCGCGCAGGCTCAGGTGGATGTGGCACGAGTTGCCGGCCCACTCGGCGTTGGGCTTGGCCATGAAAGTGGCGAGCAGGCCGTTCTGGGCGGCCAGCTCCTTGACCCCGCTCTTGAACAAGAATGCGTGATCTGCCGCGGCCAGCGCCTGGTCGTACCTGAGGTTAATCTCGAACTGGCCCGGACCGGTCTCTGGGTTGCAGGCCTCGATGGGCAGGCCGTACTCGAGCATGCGCTCCCGGATCTGCCGGGCGATCGGCTCCTGGCGCGAGCCCAGCACCACCCCGTAGGTGCTGGGCCGGGCCTGCAGGGGCGTCAGTTCCCAGGGGTGCCGGTCGACGATCGATTCCGGCGTCTCCTGGAGGAGGTAGAACTCGAGCTCGAGCGCGCTGAACGCCTCGAGCCCCATGGCATGACCGCGCTCGATCACCCGGCGCAGCACGTGTCGCGGGTCGATCGGCACCGGACCCGCATGGTGGGGCAGGCTCCAGTCGCACAGCATGAGGACCGTATCGTCATGCCATGGGACGATCCGCGCCGTGCTGACGTCGGGCAGGCCCAGAATGTCCGGGGAGCCGTTGCGCTCGGTGGGGAAGTACCCCTCGTGCCCGACCGGGCGCTGCACGAGGTCCGACTCGTCCACGTGCATGACCCAGAACACGTCGCACAGCGCCATGCCGTCGCCCAGGATGCGCTCGAGTTGGTTGATGGGGATGCGCTTACCCCGCATGACACCGTGGGTGTCGGTGCCCCCGAGCACCACGGTGGTCACTCCTCGGTCGTGAAGGTCGCTGAGCAGGCCCTCGTGCTCCGAAGGGATGGCGTTGGCCATGGGTTCGTCGGTCCTCTCAGGCGCGGGCGGACGCTGCAGCGGTCAGGGCGAAGCCTCGGTAGCCGTCGCGGACGACAGCCTCGCACTCACTCCGGTAATTGCCACAACCGTTGACGTAGGGCATGAAGACGCGTGCCTTGCCGGGGATGTTCGCAAAAAGGTACCAAGACGCCGCATGCGGGTAGAGAGTGGCGTTGGCCAGGTCGTTGACGTGGGCGACCCACTGGTCCTGCGCAGCGGGGGTGGCCTCGATGGAGCCTAAGCCCTCGGTCTCCAAGTAGCCGATTGTCTCGGCAATCCATTCCACGTGCTGCTCGATGGACACCACCATGTTGCTGAGCACTCCGGGGCTGCCTGGACCCGTCACGAGGAACATGTTGGGGAACTCCGCGACCATGAGGCCGAGGTAGGTCACCGGACCGTCAGCCCACACCTCCCGCAGCGTCCAGTCCCCGCGGCCCACGATGTCGATCGCGGTCATGGCACCGGTCATCGCATCGAAGCCGACCGCATACACGAGGCAATCGAGCTCGATGTCGCGGCTGGCCGTCCGGACCCCGCCCTCGGTGACCTCCTCGATCGGCTCCCTGAGCAGGTCGACGAGGGTGACGTTGTCACGGTTGTAGGTGGCGAAGTAGTTGGTGTCGACGCACGTGCGCTTCGTGCCGATGTGGTGCGAGGGCAGCAGCGACTCGGCCGTCTGCGGGTCCTCGACAAGCTCACGGATCTTGCGCCGGGCGAACTCCTGCGCCACCTCGTTCGCCCTCACGTCAGTGAAGAAGTCGGTGAAAGCGTAGGACAGTGCATTGATGCCACCCCGCCGCCAGCCCTCCTCGAACATGGCCTCGCGCTCCTCGTCGGACACTTCGAAGGTGCCCTTCGATGCTGGCGCGAACGGCGTTCCGGCATCCGACCGCCTGCTCAACTCGCGGCGCTCGTCGAAGGTCGCGAGGACGTCTTCGACGTACTGCGGCTCGAGCGGAGCGTTGCGCGCCGGCATGCTGTAGTTCGGCGTGCGCTGGAAGACGTAGAGATGCTCGGCCTGCTCCGCGATGAGCGGGATGGCTTGGATCCCCGTCGACCCCGTTCCGATGACGCCGACACGGCGGCCCGTGAAGTCGACTCCTTCCTTGGGCCACTGGGCGGTGTGGAAGGCATCTCCCGCGAAATTCGCCACGCCGGGGATGTCCGGACGCTTCGGCTCGGAAAGGTTGCCGACGGCCATCACGACGTACCGGGCACAGAGCAGATGCCCGTCCGAGTTGCGTACCAGCCAGGTGCCGGTTTCGTCGTCGAAGTCGGCCGCCGTGACGGTGGTCGAGAAGCGGATATCGCGCCGCAGGTCGAATGTATCGGCCACGACCTCCAGGTAACGCAGGATCTCCGGCTGGGTGGCGAAGCGCTCGGTCCACCGCCACTCCTCAAGCAACTTCGGTGAGAAGGAGTAGCAGTAGTCCACGCTGTCGATGTCACAGCGGGCTCCGGGGTAGCGATTCCAGTACCAAGTGCCGCCGACGTCGTCGCCCTTCTCGATGACGATGCACCGCAGGCCCAGCTCACGCAGCCGGATGAGCATGTACAGGCCCGAGAAGCCGGCACCCACGACGACCACGTCAAGGACCTCGGTGTTGGCATCCCCGTTGTCGGTGCTCATCGGCCCGTCACCGCAAGAGACGCAGCGAAGGCCGCCCGGACTTCCTCGGCTGCCCACGGATGCGGCGACTCGGTGATGAAGTAGTCGTCCAGCGCCAGCACCGTGAGCTCGTCCAGCTGGGCGTCGGCGACACCCAGGCTCTTGAAGACCGGGAAGTCCAGTTCCGCGAGGAGGCGGCGGACCGCCACGACCGCGCGGCGGCCGTCCGCCGGACCTCCGGGCGGGGCCCCCATCGCGTCGGCGACCCGCTCCAACTGGTCTGGCACGTGGGCGCGCTCGCGGTCGAGGGTCTGCTCGAGAACCAGTCCGATGGTCAGCCCGTGCGGGACGTGGAACATGCCGCCGATGGCCTGGCCTAGCGAGTGCTCGGCCGTGCAGTCCGAGATGTTCATCGTGAGCCCGGCCATCATGCTGCCGCAGGCCATGTCGGACCTGGCTGCTGCGTCGGTCCCGTCCCGGTGGGCGGCGACCAGCGAACGGCTAATCAGGCGCACCGCCTCGAGCGCGATCGCGTCGCCGATCGGCGTGCGTGACCGGGCGATCATGCCGGCGATCGCCTGCGCGAGAGCGTCTACGCCCGCGTAGGACGTGGTCGCCGGCGGGGTCGTGTGCGTGAGTACGGGGTCGACGAGGGCGTACTGCGCCCGAAGCAGCGGGTTGGCGATCCCTGACTTCGTGCCGGCGTCGGGATCCGAGACCACGGCGCCGCCCGACACCTCGGAGCCCGTGCCTGCCGTCGTGGGGAGCGCGAACAGTGGAACGTCCGGCCTCGGGTACTGGCGGTTCGAGGCGAGGAAGGTTCGGAAGTCGGTCCCGAGCTGTGCGCACAGGCGCGCGGCCTTCGCCGTGTCGATCACCGAGCCGCCGCCAATCGCGATGACGGCGTGCCCGCCTGAACCGGCCACGACGGCGGTTGCGGCGTCGATCATTTCGACGGTTGGCTCGCCCGCTGGCTTGTCGTAGCGGGCCAGGCGGATGCCCGCAGCCTCGACGGCCGCGATGACAGCTGCCGCGGGTGGGTTGAATCCGGGCAGGCCGTCATCGATGATGAGGGCCGCGCGCTTCACCCCCTCGGCCTTGAGTAGGTCCGGCAGCATGCCGCTGATGCCATCGCCGAAATGGATCTGGACGGGCAGGTGGTTGCGGAACGACGGGACTCCGACCGGCTGCGCTAGGTGCGGCACGTGCTCTCCTCAGTCCTTGGGGCGAATGCTCTCCATGCTAGCGCTCAAGGCTTGACACCGGACTAAATGGCTCAAATACTAGGCCTTTATTCAAGGGGCCTATCGCCCCGACTGGGGATGGGAGATGCCGTGGCCAAGGGCAACCGCATGCGCGTGGCGATCATCGGCGCCGGGTTCAGCGGCATCTCAGCGGCGGTTGCACTCACGCGCCGGGGTATCACCGACTACGTAATGTTCGAGGAATCGAACGGCATTGGCGGCACGTGGTGGAAGAACCGGTACCCTGGGGCCGAGGTAGATTTGGAGTCCCACATCTATTCGTTCTCGTACGAGCGGAACGACTGGACCCGCGTTTACGCGTGGTGGTATGAGTTGCAGGAGTACCTTGATCGGGTCGCGCGGACGCGGGGAATCCTCAAGCACGTCCGGTTCGGCACCCGAGTCGTGTCCGCCGAATGGTCCGAGCAGGACCATGCCTACGTCGTGTCCACGTCGGGCGGAACTGCAACCGAGCTCTTTGACGCCGTCGTCAGCGCGGTCGGCTTCCTGAACATCCCGCTCATGCCTCCCTTTGCTCGGGGCGAGGTGGCCTACTTGGGCGCGCTGTGCCACACCTCGGCCTGGCCCGAAGGCCTGAGCATGGAGGGGAAGTCGGTCGCCGTAGTCGGCACCGGTTCCTCCGCCGTGCAGGTGGTGGAGGTGGCCGAGCGCGAGGCCTCGCACCTGACAATCTTCCAACTCGAGCCCAACTGGATCCTGCCCAAGAACAGCCGGGATTTCAGCCAGTCCGAGCGACGCTGGAGCGGCTTGGCCCCGGTCTACTACTGGAAGAGACTGAAACTCTACGTGGGCTACGACCTGCGCCAGCGGAACTCCCAGCACGCCCGCCTGGACGGGCGTGGCAACCAGAAGCGCCGAACTGCGGCGCTGGAATACCTGCAATCGAGCCTGGTCGATCGACCGGACCTGATCCCGGTCGTCACACCAGAATTCCCCTTTGAGGGACGCCGCACGGTCATCAGTGACACGTATTACCAGCTCCTGAAGAGCCCCAAGGTGACGCTCGTCCCGCACGCGGTCACCCAGTTGACGGCGACCGGAGTGGAGGACGCAGCCGGCGAGAAGCACGACTTCGACATCGTCGTCCTCGCCACCGGCTTCGACGCCGCCAACTACCTGAGCACCTTCACAGTGAAGGGCGAGGACGGCAAGGACCTTCACGAGGCCTGGGGGGGCGAGCCGGAGGCCTTCCTCGGCCTAATGGTCCCGGGCTTCCCGAACTTCTTCATGATGTACGGCCCAAACACCAACGCGGTACCCCTCGTATCCTTTTACCAGGCGCAGGCCGCGTTCATCGCCAAGGTCCTAAACCACGTGCGCTCCCGGCACCTGTCCAGCGTCAAGGTCAAGCCCGAGGCCCATCGCCGCTACAACACCCGGCTGCAGCAGCAGCTCGCCAAGACCGTCTGGGCCCAGACGAGCAGCTACTTCAGGTCGGGCACCGGCAAGGTCGTGTCCCAATGGCCCTACAGCGCCTCCCGCTACATCCTGTCGACCAAGGCCGCCCCATACACCTCGGTGGAATACTCCTGACGGCGGCATGGCCCGATCACGATGCGCGGGATTGTTGGCGGCGGCGCACTGACGCAGATCGCCAATATGTGTATGCCGAATGGGACGGCCAGCCAGACCTGCGGCACGGAGTCACCTCCAAGAGCGCGCCAAGCGTTGTTCCCGGTGGTCCGGTCGAGCTCCACGGCTCTTGCGTTGGCCGATCACAGGACACCCCGAATCGTTCGCGCAGACTGGACCCTTCAGATTGCGAGTTGGAGTTCGTCTAAGGCAGTCGTCAGCCGGAACACCGGTGCGGCCTCGACACCCAGCTGGTAGTGACCCCGTCGCAGATTCCAGACGTTCGCATGTCCTCGGATCACGACGTGGGCCGGCCGGTCAGTCTTCAACCCGCGCATGGGCCGTAGCCGGGCCGTTAGCCGACAGTGATCGGCCTCGAAATGGTAATTCTAGGGAAGTGGGGTCTCCATCTCGGTGCCGTAACGCGTCCGCTTGGACCAGCGGTTGTGCTGCCGAGCGGCCTTGCCCCAAGAGGTTGTGGCTGCCCTGCCCCACGGCACTCAGATGGAGACCCCACTTCTAGGGAATCGCTGATCATCGGGGTGTTTGCCGCGCGGGTTGCCGGTGGTCGGCCGAGGGCGAGTTTCAAGGAAGGCTCTCTCTGGCTCGATGGTGGGTCTCAGGTGTGGTTTGGGCGGGTTTTGGGCAGGCTTGCGCTGGCCGTCACCCCTTGAGGGCGACGGCACGAGCCCGCATCACCCAGTTCGCTGAAGCGAATAGCACGTGCAGGTGGTTGCGGTTCTTGGCCAGTCCCCGGTAGCGGTTCTTGGTGAATCCGAAGTCCCGCTTCACGATGAGGAACGGGTGCTCGACCTTGGACCGCACCGACGCCTTACGCGACTCCGCCGCACGATCCGGCTGGGCCATCGAGGCGAGCTTCGACTTGCGGGCCGCGATCCGGAACTCGACTTGCGACAGGTGCGGATCATCGGCGACGTCGGGGCGCCTCTCGGCGCCCTAGTGGTGCGTGTAGTTAATGAGTTCACGCTGCGTGTTGCGGGACAATGGTCCATGCCCGCTGCGCCTGCTGCCGCCCTTGCCCTGACCGACGCGCACCGGGAGGCCCTGATGCGGCTGACCCGGGCATCGAGCGTGAGGGCGGGGCTGGCTGGCGAAGCGGGCCAGGATCGTCCTGCTCGCGGGCGACGGGACAGCGAACACGCGGATCGCGGAACTCGTCGGCATGTCCCGCCCGACGGTGCTGCTGTGGCGCGACCGGTTCGCCGAGCACGGCATCGACGGGCTGCACGACGAGGCCCGGCCGGGCCGCCCCCGGCATGTCAGGCACGACCGGATCATCGCCGCGACCCTCAAGCCCCCGCCCAAGTCGCTGGGCGTGACCCACTGGTCCAGCCGGCTGCTCGCCGCGAGGCTCGGCGTCGGCAACGCGACCGTCGCCCGGTGCTGGCGGGAGTACGGGGTCCAGCCATGGCGCTCGGAGACCTTCAAGTTCTCCACCGACCCCGAACTCGTCGCCAAGGTCACCGACATCATCGGGCTGTACCTCGCGCCACCGGACAACGCGATCGTGCTCTGCGTCGACGAGAAATCACGAGAACAGGCCTCAGACCGGACCGCCCCGATCCTGGCCATGCGACCTGGCCTGCCCGAGCGCGCCACCCACGACTACGTCCGCCACCCACGACTACGTCCGCCACGGCACCACCACCTTGTTCGCCGCCCTGGACATCGCCACCGGCAACGTCACCGCGACATGCCAGCCACGCCACCGTCACCAGGAATTCCTGCGCTTCCTCACGCAGGTCGCCAAGGCCTACCCCCACCGCGAACTCCACCTCGTCATGGACAACTACGCAACCCACAAGAAAGCCGAGGTCCGCGACTGGCTCGCCGACAATCCCCGCATCCACATCCACTTCACCTCGACATCCGGATCATGACGGGGCCTCGTCGAGGTCTGGTTCGGCATCATCCAGCGCCAAGCCATCGGCCGAGTGCACCTTCACCTCCGTCACCGACCTCACCACCAAGATCCGCGCATTCACAGGCGGCTGGAACCAGCGCTCCCACCCATTCACCTCGACCAAAACCCCCGACCTAGTCCTCGCCAAAGCCAACCGTCAAAAGACTTCAAACACGAGCCACTAGCGGCGTGTCGCCTTTAATTTGATGGTTGTTTGTGGTCGGCTCCTCTGGTTGATACTTGACCAGAGGGAGTTGATGTCGTGCCTCGTCCGAAGGAGTTCACGGTCCGCTTGAAACCGGCTGATCGTGCGAGGTTGACCAAGGTGGTCTCGTCCGGGACTCATCCTGCCCGGATGATCACGCGGGCCCGGGTGTTGCTGGCGTTGGACGAGTCGCAGGGCGACGCGCCTGATCGCCGGGTGGTGGCCGAGCGGGTCGGTACGTCGGAGAGCACCGTGTACCTGGTGGCGAAGGCGTTCACGACCCAGGGCGGCAGGGCCGAGGAGGTGATCGGTCGCAAGAAGCGCGCGACACCTCCGGTGGAGCCGAAGGTGACGGGCGATGTCGAGGCCAGGCTGATCGCGTTGGCGTGCAGCCAACCGCCGCCGGGGCGTCAGCGCTGGACGCTGCGCCTGCTGGAGAAACATGTGCTTGTGACGGAGGGGATACCTCCGCTGGACCACTCCACGATCGGGCGGGTCCTAAAAAGGGGGCGCTTACGCCTCACCTGAAAGCGTGCTGGACGATCCCGCCGCACGGCAACGCCGCGTTCGTCGCGGCGATGGAAGACGTCCTGGCTGTCTATGCCCGGCCTTACGATCCGGGTTATCCGGTGGTCGTGATGGACGAGAAGCCACTGCAGTTACTCGCAGATGCCAGACCTGGCACGCCGGCGAAGCCGGGGCAGGTGGCCCGTGAGGACTGCGAATACGTCCGGCACGGGACCTGCTCGATCTTCGTCTGGGCCAAACCCCTACGCGGTTGGCGCCGCGCTTACGCCGAGTCGACCCGGACCCGCGTCGACTGGGCCAACGGCGTCGAGCATCTGCTGACCGTCGACTACCCCGACGCGGACAAGGTCGCCTCGGTGATGGACAACCTCAACACCCACAACATCGCCTCGCTCTACCAGGCGTTCCCGCCCGAGAAGGCCTTCGCCCTGGCCGGCCGCCTGGAGATCCACCACACGCCCAAGCACGGAAGTTGGCGTGGCATCGCAGGGATCGAACTGTCCTGCCTCACCAGGCAATGCCTGGGCCGGCGCATCGCCGACCTCGACGTCCTCAACGCAGAACTCGAAGCCTGGACCCACGCCACCAACGCCGACGAACGCCAAGTCGACTGGCAATTCACCACCACCAGCGACGCCCGCATCAAACTCCGACATCTATACCCTGTGCTTTAGCAACGACGGTCTACTGCTAGTAGCCGGCGTCGGCGTACACGATGACGACATCGGCCCGCACGAGGTGGGCGATCTGGTCCTGGTCGTGCACGCTGGCGGCCGTCGCGGTCACGGAATGGACGTACCCGGTCCCGGCGTCAACACAGATATGGGCTTTCACCCCGAAGTACCACTGGCTGCCCTCCTTCGACTGGCGCATCTCAGGGTCACGGACACCACTAGCGTACTTCGTCGAGGACGGAGCAGCGATGATCTTCGCGTCCACGATGCTGCCCTCACGCATGATCCAGTCCTGCTCCTCGAACATCTCAGCCTGAGACTCCAGCACTTTCTTGCCCAACTCATGCTTCTCCAGCAGGTGCCGAAAGTGCAGCAACGTCGTGGCGTCGGGGACCTGCTCGACAGTGAAGTCCAGTTCCAGGAACCGGCGCATCGCATAGCAGTCGTAGATCGCGTCCTCCACGCCCTCATCCGACAGTGAGAACCACATCTGCAGCAGGTACATCCGCAGCATCGTCTCCAGCAACTTGGGCTTCCTGCCCAGCCGGCCGTAGTAGTAAAATTGCTCGATCAGCCCGACCCACCGCGACCACGGGATCGTGGCATCCATCGTGTCCAGGAACTGCTCACGGCGCGACACCCG
>CAMAWO010000049.1 GCA_945861925.1 Bifidobacterium breve
CGTCTCCGGGGCCCAGAACGACTCCCTCATGGTCGGGCTCATCGTGGCTGCGTTCTGGCTCGCAGCCAGTTGCCGATGCGTCTGGGGCGCAGCCCTCGTCGGCATCGCCTTCGCCGTGAAGCCCATCGCGATCGTCGCACTGCCATTCATCGGGCTGCTCTGGGCGGGGTCCGGGGCCTCGTGGCCGCATCGGATTCGGGCCTGGCTCCTCGCCGCCCTCGTCTTCGTTCTCACCGCGGCATCCTTGTTTCTCGCGGTCGATTCCGGATACGGAGTGCTGTCGGCGACGTTTGGCACTCCATCCGGCGTGCTCACCTGGCTCTCCCCGACGACTGCCATCGGTCAGATCATCGGATACCTCACCACGGCCATCGGGGTCACGGCCGACGGCGCCCCCGCCGTCTTCATCGTCCGGGCGATCGGCAGTGCCGCGGCCCTGATTGTCATCGCGCTCCTCATCTTGCGGCCATCCGGGCGCAGCCCCGTGCGCGGCGCCGCACTCGCAATCGGCGCCCTCGTCGTCCTCGGTCCGGTCATCCAGCCGTGGTACCTGCTCTGGGCACTACCGCTCTTCGCCGTCAGCGGCCTGACCCATCGGGGAATGCAGATGGCCGTCCTCATCACGACCGCCTTCACGGTGCATGGCATGGTGGAGAGCAGTACCACTTCAGACAACTTCCTCGACATCACGGACGGGATAACCTTCGTGATCGCCGTTGCGATCGTGGCCCTCGTCGCGCTTGCAAGCCCGCGCGAACGACGCCTTCTCCTCGGTGCGCCGACGAGCGACATGGCAGATGGGAGGATGCGCCAGTGAGTTCACGAGATCTTGACGCGGCCGATATTCACGATCCCCTCATGAGAGCGTCCTACGAGCGGTGCAGGCAGCTCAATGCCGCCCACGGCAAGACCTATTACCTCGCCACCTTGCTCCTACCTCCGGGAAAGCGACCGTACGTCCATGCCCTGTACGGCTTTGCGCGATATGCCGACGAGATCGTCGATGACCTAAGTTCGACCCTCACCGATGCCGAGAAGGGCGAATGGCTCGTTGGCTGGGGCCAGCGGTTCCTCGATGACCTGACCCGCGGCCACTCCGAGGACGAGGTCTGCAGGGCCGTCGTTGACACGGTCCTGAGATGGGATATTCCGGTCGACTACTTCACTGCCTTCCTCCACTCGATGCGGATGGACCTCACGGTCACCGAGTACGCCGACTATCCGGCGCTGTACGAGTACGTCTACGGGTCGGCTGCCGTCATCGGCCTGCAGATGATCCCGATCCTTGAGCCGACGGCGCCGGAGGCATACGAGCGCGCAAAGGACCTCGGAGTCGCGTTCCAGCTTGCGAATTTCGTACGCGACGTCGGCGAGGATCTCGACCGCGGACGGGTCTACCTCCCGCTCGACGAGCTTGCGGCATTCGGCGTCACGCGTGCGGATCTCGAGACCCGGGTGGCCACACCAGCGGTGAAGGACGCCCTTCGTTTTCAAATCGCCCGGGTGCGGGAGCTCGAGGAAAAGTCGCGCGGAGGCATCGAGCTCCTCCACCCTTCATCGCGTGACTGCATCGAGGCCGCGCGGGTGCTCTACTGCGGCATTGTTGACGAGGTCGAGCGCATCGACTACGAGGTGTTCACGAAGCGGGCAAGCGTGCCGATCCGCCGCCGCCTGCAGGTCGCCCTGCCGGCGTGGTCGCGGGCCAGGCGGGCCAGGCGCCGCTACGGACCCGGGCAGATCAAGGGCCTCCATCCGGTTTTGTAGCCTGACCAGCCACCACGGCGGCCGCCCCAACCCCCCGGCTGCCGTTACCCCCTCCCCATTACCCCCCGCCATTTCATCCATATTCTGGGACCAATCGTTAAATATCGTCGGAATCCGGCCGAGTTTCGCCTTTTGTCCCCTGAAATGGGACAAACGGCGGGGGGGGTGGTGTGGCCCTGCGCCAGATTGGTGGGCCGGAGATCGGGGTTCGCTGGAGGCCACTGCGTCCGAGCCAGATCCAGCAGGAGAGCGACAGCAGGACGAGGGCGAACCCGAACAGCAGGTCCTCGACCGGTGCGAAGGCGAGCCGGCCGTCACCGATGAATGCCGGCGGGCCGGCCGCGGGTGAGGACCCGCCGATGATCGCATCGCCTGAGTACCGGACGATGCCGAAGCCGGTGAACATCCCGTTCGTGACGAGCTGGAAGAACACGATGATCGCGTATGCCACCCAAAACAGCCGACGGGTGACAAGCCTAGTCCGGGCCGCCCACAGGTCGAACACGACGACGAGGATTGCCGCAAGAACGCCGAGCTGCGTGTAGGTCACGGCTCATCACCCGCCTTCCAGCCGCGCACCGAGCGGACCGCCTCAAGGGTGAGGATCGCGGCGAGCGGGATGACGAGGAAGAACAGCACCTCGTCGATAGGAACCGCTCCCGGAAGGTGGATGCCGAGGATCCGTCCCGGGTCGAAGGTCCAGTGGCCCGAGGCCACGGCGTAGGCGTCCCAGGCGTAAAAGACGAGGACGGGGACGACCAGACTCGCGAGCAGGCGCCGTGCCCGCACCAGCACGCGGGTTCGCAGGGCGAACTCCAACCAAAGACAGCCGACGAGCACGAACCCGAGGACGACAACGTACGACCATCGTCCGGGATCCATCTCGATATCCTCTCGTATGCACTCGCTGGACACCGCCTCGCCAGGAGCGACACGGATCGGTCTCATCGGCGGGGAATGCACCGGCAAGTCAACGATCGCAGCAATGCTCGCCGAGCGCCTGTCGGGGTCGGTCGCAAGCGAGGTACTCCGCGAGTTCGTCGCGACTCGGGGCCGGGTGCCGCGGCGCGAAGAGCAACGGCAGGTGATGCTCGACCAGATCGCCCGCGAGGAGTCGGTCATGGGCGCGATGATCGGCCCATCAGCGAGCCGCGGGCACGTCGTCATCGGCGATCCGGCACCCGCCATGACCGCCCTGTACTCAGATGTTTACTACGACGACGACTCACTCCTCGCAGACGCCGTGCAGCACACGAGCAGCTATGACCTGCTCCTGTGGTGTCGAGCCGATATTCCATGGGTCCCGGACCCGGGCCAGCGCGACGGACCCGAGTACCGGGCCCTCGTCGATGCGCGCATCGCGCTCTTCGTTCACGACTCCCTCGCTCCCGCTGGCATAGGGGTCATCGAGCTCTATGGTGGCGACGATGCCAGGCTCGCCACGGCTCTCTCGGCCTTCGACGAACGCTCGGCGCCAGTTCCCCGCGCGTGGCAGCCGCCCGCAGGCATGCCTGCGACCTAGGATCTCTAGGGTGGTGACGTCTGCGCAGGAGGCACTCGTAGGTCAGACGATCGACGGGCGCTATCAGGTGCTCGCGCTCCTTGCCCGAGGCGGCATGGCGACCGTGTACCAGGCCCTTGACCTTCGTCTCGACAGAACGGTCGCCCTCAAGGTCATGCATCGCCACCTCGCCGAGGATCCCGACTTCGTCGCGAGGTTCCACCGGGAGGCGAAGTCGGCGGCGCGCCTCACCCACCCCCACGTGGTTGCCGTCTACGACCAGGGCACCGCCGCGGGGCTCATCTATCTCGCCATGGAGTATGTCCCCGGCCGGAACCTCCGCGACGTGATCCACCAGTTCGGGCCGCTGTCCGGCGAGCAGGCGCTCGTCATGCTCGAGCCGGTTCTTGAGGGCCTCGCAGCGGCCCATGCCGCAGGATTCGTCCACCGCGACATCAAGCCGGAGAACGTCCTCATCTCGGACGATGGCCGGGTGAAGGTCGCCGACTTCGGCCTCGCGCGAGGACTCTCGTCGAATAACACGAGCGCAACCTCCGGACTTATCATCGGGACCGTCGCCTACCTCTCGCCGGAGCAGGTTGAGCACGGCGATGCCGACGGCCGCTCCGATGTCTATGCGGCCGGCATCCTCCTGTACGAGATGGTCACCGGCGAGGTCCCGCATGACGGCGACAGCCCGCTCGCAGTGGCGTACCAGCACGTGAACAGCGACGTGCCCGCCCCATCACGAAGCCGGCCTGGGATCCCTCCCGAGATCGATGCCCTCGTCGTGACCGCGACTCGGCGCGATCCGAAACTGCGGTACCAGCGCGCAATCGATTTCCTCGCCGACGTCCGCCGAGTCCGGACGGTACTGCCCCCCGCACGGCCCTTCACCGACTCGCGCGCCACCCTCGTCGTCGATTCGACGGCTGCGGCCGGTGGTGCGGCCCGCCGTCGCAAGAGTCCCCCGGCAGCACGCGGCCGCAACCAGCCCTCCGTGCCGGCGAGTCGGGCCTCGGGACCCCTTCCCCAGGAACGCCCCCGCAGTCGCAAGCGGCTGACGGTCGTCGGCCTCGTTGCTCTCACGGTTGCGGTTGCCGCATTCGCCGGCTGGTACCTCGCAGTCGGGAGAGCCGCCTCCGTTCCGACGCCGAGCATCGTCGGGTTGACGCAGGCCGAGGCCGAGCAGGTCCTCGAGGCAGCTGGGCTCAGCCTCACTGTCACTGACACGGCCTTCAGTGAGGAGGTATCAGCGGACCTCATCCTCGCAAGTGACCCTGCCGCCGGCTTTGACGTTCGCGAGCAGGGGATGGTCGGTGTCGTCATCTCCCGAGGCCCTGAGCGATTGACGATTCCCGACGTGCGCGGTCTGTCGGCCGCAGATGCCGCGGCTGAGATCACCGGCGCGGGCCTCGCGGTGGGCTCATCCAAGGAGACGTTCGACGACACCGTGGCCGCCGGCAAGGTGACCCAAACCGATCCCAAGATCGGCGCCGAGGCCAAACGCGACACCGTCGTCGACCTCATCGTGTCGAAGGGCGCCAAGCCGGTGCCGCTCCCGAATGTTGTCGGGCGAAAAGCGGCCGGGGCCAAGAAGACCCTGTCAGGCCTCGGGATCGCCGTCGTCACGGATGCCAAGTTCTCCGAAACAATCGCCAAGGGCGTTGTCATGACGATGTCCCCGAAGGCCGGCACCGTCGTCAACTCGGGGAGCCGGGTATCACTCGTGACCTCCAAGGGCCCGCCGCCTGTGACCGTTCCCAACCTCATCGACTCGCCGAAGAGCAAGGCCATCGGAGAGCTCAAGCGCCTCGGGCTCAAGGCGAGGGTTGTCGAAGCCGAGGCGACTCCACTCAATCGCGTGTACTCACAGGATCCGGTGGCCGGTACGCAGATTCCCAAGGGCAGCGCGGTCACGATCCGCATCATCTAGGACGACGGTAGGGGACTTCGTACCCTCAGTCCAAGGACCGGGCAGACTTGCTGCATGCGATCCAACGGAGACCTCGAGACCATCGCCCGGCGAGCCCTCGCATCCTGCCGAGTGCAGATTCCTGCAGGCGATGGATTGGTCGCGCGCTCCCCCATCACCGGTGAGGAACTCTTCGGCCTGGCGACGGCGAGCGCGAGCGATGTCGACGCCGTGATTGCTCGCGCGCATGCGGCGTTCACCCAGTGGCGAGCTGTTCCCGCACCTCAGCGGGGCGCCCTCGTCAAGGCCCTGGGCCGGCTCCTTGAGGACCATAAGGAGGATCTCGCCGATCTCGTGACCGTCGAGGTCGGAAAGATCCGGTCTGAGGCCCTCGGCGAGATCCAGGAGATGATCGACGTGTGTGACTTCGCGGTCGGACTGTCCCGCCAGTTGGATGGCCGGACGATGCCGTCGGAGCGGCTCGGCCACCGGCTCATGGAAACCTGGCATCCTCGCGGGGTGGTGACCGTGATCTCGGCATTCAACTTTCCCGCCGCGGTCTGGTCCTGGAACACCGCACTCGCCCTCGTGTGCGGCGACAGCGTCATCTGGAAGCCCTCCGAACTGACGCCCCTCACCTCGCTCGCGTGCTCGGCGCTCCTTGACCAGGCAATGACGCAGGCGGGTGCTCCAGCCCACGTGCACCAGATCGTCATCGCTGACCGTTCATCCGCCGCGGCCCTCATCGACGACCCGCGGGTCGCGCTCGTGAGCGCGACAGGCTCGGAGCGGATGGGCGCCGAGATCGCGCCACGCGTCGCTGCACGCTTTGGCAGCGCCCTGCTGGAACTGGGCGGCAACAATGCGGCGATCGTCGCCCCTTCGGCCGATCTTGACCTTGCCGCTCGAGGCATCGTCTTCGCCGCAGCCGGCACAGCGGGCCAGCGTTGCACGACGATGCGGCGCGTCATCGTCCATGAGTCCATCGCCGACCAGATCATTGGCCGACTAGACACCGCCTACCGCGGCCTCGCCGTCGGCGACCCGTTCGAGCCGGGCACGCTCGTCGGGCCCCTCATCAACCCTGCCTCCTACACCCGAATGGAGGAGTCGATCGCCAGGGCGCTCGCCGATGGTGGAACGCTCATGGTGGGCGGCGATCGCATCGATTCCGGATCGGACGGCGTCTACGTGCGGCCGGCCCTGATGCGGATGCCTCGGCAGACTGCGGTCGTCCGCGAGGAGACGTTCGCGCCACTGCTGTACGTCATGACCTACGCCACGATGGGCGAGGCCATTGCCATGCACAACGACGTGCCGCAGGGTCTGTCCTCAAGCATCTTCACGCTCAACCAGCGGGAGGCAGAGGAATTCATGTCTGCCTCCGGATCCGACTGCGGCATCGTGAATGTGAACATCGGTACGTCGGGTGCCGAAATCGGCGGTGCATTCGGCGGCGAGAAGTCAACCGGCGGCGGTCGTGAATCCGGCTCAGATTCCTGGCGCGCCTACATGCGCCGGGCCACGAACACCATCAACTACTCGACGAGTCTTCCCCTGGCACAGGGCGTTAACTTCGGATGACCACCGCATCCGGCTCTCCACTGCCCGAGAGCGCCAGCGTCGTCGTCATCGGTGGTGGAATCATGGGGACGAGTACCGCATTTCACCTTGCTGAGGCAGGCGTGCGTGATGTCCTCCTGCTCGAGCGTGACGGGCTCGCGAGTGGCTCAACCTCGAAGGCAGCCGGTGGGATCAGGGCCCAGTTCTCCGATCCGGTAAACATCGCGCTCGGTGCCCGCGGCCTCACTGCCTTCGAGCAGTTCCATACACGTCCGGGCTGGGCGATCGACCTGCATCAGGTCGGCTACCTGTTCGTCATCACCGATCCAGCTGATCTTGCCGCCTACGAGGAATCGGTCAGCCTCCAGCAGCAGATGGGCATCGACAGCCGCCTCCTCACCGCCAGCGAGGCCAGCGAACTCGCTCCCGGCATCGTCGTCGACGATGTGCTGGCAGCAGCCTTCCACTCGCGCGACGGCTACTGCAGCCCCGAATCGGTCGTCCACGGCTACGCGGCCGGCGCCCGCCGACACGGTGCGATCCTCCGAACCGGGGTGTCGGTCGAGGGCATCGACATCGAGGGCCCCGATATTGTCGCGGTCCGAACGAGCGCTGGCCCGGTCCGCACCGGCGCGGTTGTGTGTACTGCGGGCGCCTGGTCGAAGGAGGTCGGTGCCATGGCAGGCGTCACCCTCCCCGTCGAGCCGCTCCGGCGGCAGATCCTCATCACCGAGCCACTCAGCGACTCCCTCGCATCGGTCCTTCCCTCGAACATGCCCATGACCATCGATGCCGCAACAACCTTCTACCTCCACCGGGAAGGCCCGGGCGTGCTCCTGGGGATGTCGTACGCCAAGGAGACCACCGGATTCGCCCATGATTTCAGTGAGGACTGGATGCCTGATCTCGTCAAGGCCATGGAACGACGTTGCCCGAGCCTGCTCGACGTGGGCATCGCACACCGCTGGTCCGGCCTGTACGAGGTCACGCCCGACAACAATGCGCTGATCGGCGAGGCTACGAGCATCGAGCGATTCCTGTACGCAACCGGGTTCTCCGGGCATGGATTCCTCCAGGGCCCCGCGGTGGGCGAGGTGCTTCGCGATCTCTACCTGCGCCGGGAGCCCCCCATTGACGTGAGTCCGTTCGCAGCGAGCCGGTTCGCCGGCGGTGCCCTGCGGGCAGAGCGCAACATCGTCTGATCACTAACGAGGGAGATGCAGCATGGCACCAATGGATGAGGGGACGAGGAACGCGCTCGCTATCCCGAGCGACATCCTCGCAATCGACCCCGAGACGATGCGTCGCCTCGGCTACTGGATCGTCGATCGGGTAATCGAGCACACCGTCTCCATTGGCGACGAACGCGCGATCACCGAGACCGATCCGGCCAGCCTGTTCGCCCTTCTCGGCGGATCCGCGCCCGTCGCTCCGTCCGCACTCGACGACGACCTCGTACTCCTTGCCGAGGTCGCTTTGCGCAGCCAGCAGCACGGCGACCATCCCCGATACTTCGCCCGGGTGCCGGGCCCTTCCTCCTACCCTGCTGTCCTCGGGGAGTGGCTCGCCACCGGAATGCAGTCGGTCGCCTCGTCGTGGGGCGGTGGGTCGGGGCCAACCGCGGTCGAGATCATCGCCTGCGAATGGCTGCGTGACGCGATCGGTCTCGCACCCTCGTGCGAAGGGGTGCTCCTCTCCGGCGGGTCCATGGCGAATATCACCGGGGCTATCACCGCTCGGCACCTGCGCGGCGAGGGAGTGATCTACCTGACCGACCAGACCCACGCATCGATCAAGCGCGGCCTGGCGGCTATGGGTCAGTCTGCTGATGCCATTCGCGTCCTGCAGTCTGATGCACGTTACCGGCTCTCACCCGAGGCCCTTCGAGCATCGATCACCGGTGATCTCACCCAAGGATTGCGGCCGCTCATGGTCGTGGCAACGGTCGGCACCACGAATACCGGCGCCGTCGACGATCTCCCCGCCATCGCGGATATCTGCGCCGAGCACGGGATCTGGCTCCATGTCGATGGCGCGTACGGCGGCCCCGCAGCACTGTGCGAGCGAGGTCGGGCCGTCATGCCCGGCTTGGACCGAGCCGATTCCTTCGTCGTCGATCCGCACAAGTGGCTGTTCCAGCCCTATGACATCGCCTGCTTGTTCGTCCGCGAGCCCGGCGCACTCGAGCAGACCTTCGCGATGTATCCCGAGTACCTCGCCGACGTCACCGGCAGCGCCATCGACATGCACAATCGCAGCCTCGAACTCACCCGCCGCGGCCGCGGGATCAAGCTCTGGCTCACCCTGCGCGCATACGGCCTCGACACCCTCGGAAGGGCCATCGATCGCGGCATCGGCCTCGCCGAGTATGCGCAGCAGGTGATCGAGGTCGACAGCCGGCTCGACATCATCACCCCCGCCCAACTCGGCATCGTCACCTTCGCGAGCCCGAGCGCCTCCGACGAGGAGCATGCCAAGGCTGCAGCGCGCCTGACCGCCGATGGATTCGCCGCAGTGACGAGCACCGTGCTCGCCGGGCGTACCGTGCTGCGCCTGTGCATCATCAACCCGAGGACCACTACAGCCGACATCGACGGCACGATCGAGCGGCTCGCCGGCTATCTCGGCTGATCCGGATCGGCGTCCTCATGGACGAGCAGTGCCCGTTTCACGTCAAGGCCGTAACCGTAGCCACCGATGCCGCTCGCTGCGACCACCCGGTGGCAGGGGACAAAGAGTGCGACGAGGTTCGATGAGCACGCCGTGCCCACGGCGCGCGCTGCACGGGGCCGACCTGCTCGCCGGGCGAGTCCGCCGTAGGAGTCGATGCTGCCCGGCCTGATGGTGCGCATAGCGTCCCACGTTTGCTGCTGAAACGGCCCGCCCTGTTGGCACACCGACACCGAATCCAAGGCGGTGAGGTCGTGGTCAAGATACCTCGCAATGGCCCCGGCAACTGACCCAAGGTCGGCACGGAGTGGCTGCTCGAAATGATCGAGCCGGCTCGTCGCATCGCTGAGACCGCGGTAGGTAGCGGCGACGACCGCGCCGTACTCCTGCTCGCCACGATCACCGGTCTGCTGCGGATTGCAGACAACGGTGAGTTCCCCGCCGGGGACGCAGAAGACCGAGTACAGCAAGACCGGTACCTACTGCTTGATGAGCATGTCAGCGACGAGGAAGGCGAGCTCGAGGCTCTGCTCGCGGTTCAAGCGTGGATCGCAGGCGGTCTCGTAGCGGTCACCGAGGTTTCCCTCGAGGACTCCCCCAGTACCGCCGACACACTCGGTCACATCGTCGCCGGTGAGCTCAATGTGGATGCCGCCCGGGAAGGTGCCGAGGTTACGGTGCACCTCGAAGAAGCCCAGCACCTCATCGATGACATCGTCGAACAGTCGGGTCTTGTGACCGGTTGTCGCCTCGCGGGTATTACCGTGCATCGGGTCGCAGACCCACACGACCGGAACGCCGCAGGCATCCACCTTCTGGACGATGCCAGGAAGGACGTCGCGCACAGCGCCCGCGCCCATGCGGGTGATGAGCGTGAGGCGGCCCGGTACCCGCTCGGGGTTGAGGAGCTCAGCGAGTTCGACGATCTCGTCGGGCGAGGCCGTGGGACCAACCTTGACGCCGACGGGGTTACGGATCTGGGAGGCGAAGTGCACATGCGCCGCATCGAGCTGCCGGGTGCGCTCGCCGATCCATAGGAAGTGGCCGGAGACGTCGTAGGGCAGCCCCGTGCGCGAGTCGATGCGGGTGAGCGCACGCTCGTAGTCGATGGAGAGCGCCTCGTGAGCCGCGTAGAACTCGACGCGTTGGAACTCGTCGGGGTTCGCCCCGCAGGCGTGCATGAACGACAGGGCCCGATCGATATCCCCTGCCATGGCCTCATAGCGCTGGCCGGCGACGGAGTCGCGCACGAAATCCTGATTCCAAGCGTGGACCTGACGAAGGTCGGCGTAGCCGCCCTGGGTGAAGGCGCGAACGAGATTCAAAGCCGACGCCGAAGCGTGGTACGCGCGAACGAGTCGCTGCGCATCTGGCCGGCGCAGCTCCGCATCGAACTCGATTGCGTTCACTGCATCGCCGAGGTACGAGGTCATCTCGATGCCGTCACGCAGCTCAATCGGCTTGCTTCGAGGCTTGAAGTACTGGCCGGCGAGCCGTCCGACCTTCACGACGGGCAGCGACGCAGCGTAGGTGAGGATGACCGACATCTGAAGAACCGTCTGGAGACGGGCCCGAATCGAGTCGGCGGTATTGGCCTCGAAGGTCTCCGCGCAATCACCGCCCATAAGGACGAACGCCTGACCAACTGACGCAGCCGCCAGTCGCTGCATGAGCTGATCGCACTCCCCGGCGAACACGAGCGGCGGCAGGACCCGCAGTTCCATCACCGCACGCTCAAGTTCTTGGGCATCCGGCCACGGAGGCTGTTGAAGGGCGGGGAGATCCGGCCAAGTGATGGGCGGCGCGGCAACGGGGGGCACGGTCATGGGCCTAAGGGTAGATGACTCAGCCGAAGAAGCTCGACGCCTCTTCATAGCGGGCAAGGGGCACGGTCTTGAGCACGCCGGTAGCAGCCTCGAGCGGCACCCGAACAATGTCGGTTCCCTGCAGGGCCACCATCGTGCCCCACGCCTGGTCCTTCACCGCGGTGATCGCGTTCAGGCCGAACCTCGTCGCAAGGACCCGGTCAAAGGCGGTGGGCGATCCGCCCCGTTGGATGTGCCCGAGTACGGTCGTGCGGGCCTCGTGCCCGGTGCGCCCCTCGATCTCGGTGGCGAGCCACTCGCCAATGCCGGAGAGCTTCACGTGCCCGAAGGCATCGAGGGTCTCATCCTTCGTGATGAGACTGCCCTGCTTCGGAAGCGCGCCCTCTGCGACGCACAGGATCGGGGCGTAGCTCGCCTTGAATCGCGAGTCAACCCAGCCAATGACCTCCCCGAGGTCGAATGGGACCTCGGGGATGAGGATTCCGTTAGCTCCGCCGGCCATGCCGGAATGCAGCGCGATCCAGCCGGCATGGCGGCCCATGACCTCGCAGATGAGGATGCGGTGATGCGACTCAGCGGTCGTGTGCAGGCGGTCGATGGCCTCGCTGGCAACCGTCACTGCGGTATCGAAGCCGAATGTGTAATCGGTGGCCGAGAGGTCGTTGTCGATCGTCTTCGGGACGCCAATGACGTGGAAGCCGTGCTCCGTGAGCTTCGTCGCGACACCGAGAGTGTCCTCCCCGCCGATGGCGATGAGGGCGTCAATGCCTAGGTCCTCGAGGTTGCGCTCGATCTGCTCGATGCCACCCTCGACCTTGATCGGGTTCGTCCGCGACGACCCGAGGATGGTCCCACCCCGCGGGAGGATACCCCGAACCGCGGGGATGTCGAGTGGAACGGTGAGACCCTCGAGCGGGCCCTTCCAGCCATCGCGGAACCCAACGAAGTCATAGCCGTACTCCGCGACACCCCTGCGAACCACTGCGCGAATGACCGCATTCAGTCCAGGGCAGTCGCCCCCTCCGGTGAGCACTCCAACGCGCATGACCCGTTCTCCTTCGACGTCTGGCCCTCGGTAGGGGCGCCTGCCATGATCGATTGCGGCTGTAACCGCTGTCATCCCAGAACCTACCCGATGGGCTGGGTGCAACAACAGTCCATCGGTTCGCGAGGTGCTCGGCTTGAGATCACGTTCCCACTCGCGGGCTCGCACTACTGTTCAGCCATGCCCAGATTCGTCCTCGCCATCGATGCCGGCACCACCGGGGTGACAGCGCTCATCGTCGACGAGACAGGCGCAGTGACGTCCTCGGGCTACCTCGAGTTCGAGCAACACTTCCCCGGCGACGGGTGGGTCGAGCACGACCTCAACGACATCTGGTCAGCAACCCTCTCGGCCGCGGGAGCAGCCCTCGAAACCCACGAGGCAACAGGGGGTCGCCGCGCGGACATTGCGGCCCTCGGCATAACGAATCAGCGTGAAACCGTGTGCTTCTGGGACAGGGAGACCCTTGGTGCTGCACGCCGCGCGATCGTCTGGCAGGACCGGCGCACCGCTTCGATGTGCGAGGAGTGGCGCGAGGCAGGCCGTGAGCCCCGCATCGTCGCACTCACCGGCCTGCGACTGGACCCATACTTCTCCGCCACGAAGATCTCCTGGGTCCGTGAACACGATCCGTCCACCTGGGCGCAAGTTGAGTCCGGCCGCGTGGCGATCGGCACGGTCGACTCCTACTTGATCGCCCGCATGACCCGTGGTCTGTTCCACATCACCGATGCCTCCAATGCCTCGCGCACGCTGCTCTACGATCTCGGCACCGGCGAATGGAGCCCGGAACTGTGCGACCTCTTCGGGGTCCCGCTCGAGGCACTCCCAGAGATTGTCGCGTCCTACGGCATCGTCGCCCGCACTGAGCCCACCACCTTCCTCGGCCTCAATGTCCCGATCTCAGGCATCGCAGGGGACCAGCAGGCAGCGCTCGTTGGCCAAGCCGGCACCTCAAAGGGCAGCGCGAAGTGCACGTACGGCACCGGCTCCTTCCTCCTCGTCCATACCGGGGGCGAGGCCATCACCTCGGGGAATGGTCTCCTCACCACCGTCGCGCTCCAGCACCCAGGCGGCGAGCGCGACTTCGCACTCGAAGGCGCGGTATTCATCACGGGTGCCGCGGTCCAGTGGCTTCGTGACGGTCTTGGCATCATCACGACCGCAGCCGAGGTCGAGATGCTCGCCGCTAGCGTGCCAGATTCCGGAGGCGTCATCTTCGTCCCAGCCCTTACCGGGCTCGGCGCACCCGACTGGGACCCGAACGCTCGCGGTCTCATCATTGGCATCACCCGAGCGACGACCGCCGCGCATCTGGCTCGAGCCACCCTCGAAGCCATCGCCCATCAGGTTGCAGACCTCGTCACCTTGATGTCCGAGGAGGGAGGCGTGCACCTGCCCTCGCTCGCCGTCGACGGCGGCGCGGCGAGCAACGGCCTCCTGTGCCAGATGCAGGCTGATGTGCTCGGAGTACCGGTCGATCGATCGGAGCAACTGCAGACCACCGGCCTCGGTGCCGCGCTCCTCGCCGGCGTCGGAATCGGGATGTGGCCCTCGCTGCGCGACCTCGCCGGGATTCGCAAGAGTTCAGGGGTGTTCGACCCCCGGGCTCATCACCTGCTGGACCGCCTAGCTTGGCGCACCGCGGTCAACCTGTGTCGGGGCTGGGCCTCAGCTCGGTGACTCAACCATCGAGGAGGCGTCAGCCTTGCCCCCACCCGCGATGAGTTCCTTGGCCCGCGTCGCATACATGTCGACGTACTCCTGACCTGACATCGTCATGAGTTCGTACATCACCTCGTCGGTGACTGAGCGCAGAATAAACCGGTCCCCCTCAAGCCCCTCATACCTCGAGAAGTCCAGCGCAGGCCCGAACCGCATGCCGACCCGCTGCAGGCTCGGCAGGAGTCGGCCGGGGGGCTGAATCTCGAAGGTGTTGATCATCGCCACCGGGATGACCGGGCACATTGATTCAAGTGCCATCCGGGCTATTCCGGTGCGACCCCGGTACATCGTGCCGTTCGGCGACCTGGTGCCCTCGGGGTAGATCCCGAGCAGGCTACCCGAATCCAGAATGCGGGTGCCCGTGTGAATCGCCGCCTCGGAGGCACGTCCGCCGGATCGGTCGATCGGAACCTGCCCAACGCCACGGAAGAACCAAGCGGTCAACCGGCCCTTGACGCCCCTGCCGGTGAAGTAGTCGCTCTTCGCGAGGAAGGTGATGGGCCGACGGAGCATGAGGGCGAGGAAGAACGAGTCGGAGAACGACAGGTGGTTGCTAGCAACCATGGCCGGACCCTTGTCGGGCACGTTCTCAACCCCCTCGAGCCACGGCCGGAACAGGACGCGCAGCCATGGGCCGATGATGATGTACTTCAGGATCCAGTAGAGCATGGCCCCTCCTGAGGCGATGGCTTCTGCAATGAAGCCCTCGGTGGCAGACTAGTGGCTATGAGCGTCCTGCCACACGCACAAGCCTGGTCAACCGCCGGTGATGAAATCGGAGTACTCCTCCTGCACGGGTTCACAGGTTCACCCAAATCGGTGACCCCGTGGGGTCGATCACTCAAGCAGAGTGGCTGGTCGATTCAGGTCCCACGACTTCCCGGCCACGGCACTCGGTGGCAGGACATGAACGAGACCACGTGGCAGGACTGGTACGGCGAAGCAGAACGGTCCTTCGATGAACTCGCCGGGTCATGCTCGAGAGTCTTCGTCATGGGCCTGTCCATGGGTGGATCCCTTACCCTGCGACTGGCGCAGGATCGTGGCAGTGACATCGCTGGCATTGTCCTGGTGAATCCAGCGGTTCACTCCGAGCGGCGAGATCGATTCCTCCTCCCGGCCCTCCAGGCAATCCTGCCCTCATTCCCCGGGATCTCGAACGACATCGCCAAGCCCGGGCAAGACGAGGGCGCCTACGACCGAATTCCGCTGAAGGCAGCCCACTCGCTGAGCAAACTGTGGTCAATCGTGAAGCGGGATATCAGCATGGTCACCCAACCACTGCTCCTGTTTCGGTCGGCGCAGGACCACGTGGTCGAACCGTCGAACGCCGCGTGGATCCTCGCGAACGTCTCCTCCGTCGACCGGACAGAGGTGGTCCTGCCGGACTCGTATCACGTCGCAACCCTCGATTACGATGCCGAGCAGATCTTTGAAGGTAGCGCTACCTTCGTCAAGCGCATCATCACCGGATGAGCGATTCCGGCCGAATCGGCGAACCCGGCAGCGAGCCCTCCCCCGAGGAGCAAGCACGCGCCTGGGATCAGATCGTCGCCGATCTCTCAGGACAGATTGACTTCGACGCCGCCACGAGCAGCCTGCAGATCAACGATCCGAAGCCGCCCGATGCCTTCATCGATGAGCTCCTCGAACCGGATGGGCTCGAATCGGATCGTTATCACCCTCCCGAGCCGCCGCCGATCCCCCGGCCCTCCGATGTCATCAGCCGATTCGCGTGGGCCGGAGCACTCGGCGGACCAGGGCTCCTCGTTATCGCGACCCTGCTATCGCTGGGCACGTTCATCGCCGGCCTCGGGGTGATCGCCTTCGTCGCAGGGTTCATCACCCTCGTCGCACGGATGGAGGATCACGGCTCAGCAGACGACCGTCCAGACGGCGGCGCCGTCGTGTGACGATGCGTTCCGATCAAGGTCTCGGGCGTGCCAGTTCTGCTGCACCGATGAGCCCGGCGTTGTTCCCGAGCGTCGCGAGGCGCACCTCGGGGGCCGGACGCTGCTGATTGCCGCTGAGCTTGTCCAAGAGCGTCTGGCGGGCGCTCGCCAGGAGCAGGTCGCCTGCCTCGGACACTCCGCCGCCGATGACGAACGTACCGGGATCGAGGATCGCGCACAGGTCGGCAAGTCCGCGGCCGAGCCAGGTTCCGATCACCCGGAAGGCCTCCATGGCAACAGGGTCGCCGACGCGCGCGGCCTGGGTCACGTGAAGTCCCTGCACCCCTTCGGGAGTCCCATCCCCGAGTCCGAGGAGCAAGGTTGCCTCTCCCCGCCGGTCAGCCGCGAGGGCTCGGGCCTCACGGACTAGTGCATTGCCGCTCGCGTACTGCTCCCAGCAGCCGCCACGGCCGCACCCGCAGGCCCGACCGTTGACGACCACGTTCATGTGCCCGATCTCGCCGGCGGCGCCATGTGCGCCACGCAGGAGATCCCTGTTGATGATGATGCCGCCGCCGATGCCCGTGCCGACCGTGACCACCGTCAACTCGTCAACATCGGCACCTGCACCGAAATGGAACTCACCCCACGCCGCTGCATTGCCGTCGTTCTCGACGACGACAGGCATGCCCACCTTGGACTCGAGAATCGCGCGCACCGGCACCTGAGACCACCCGAGGTTCGGCGCGAAGAACACCGTTGCTCGGGATGCATCGACCGGTCCTGCCACACCGAGCCCGACCCCCACGACTGAACCCTTGTGCGGGGCAACGAGCTCGCGCACGACCTCGGCCACCACGTTCAGCACCTCGGACGCGTCATTGCGTGGGGTAGGTCGACGAGCCGTGGATACGACGGCTCCCGAGTTATCAACGAGTCCGCCGAGGATCTTCGTGCCGCCAACGTCGACCCCGATGCTGAACGTCACGGCCACAGCCTACGGTCGGCCAACGACCCGATGGCAGCCGGTCGTGCCGCGTCTAGGTGGATCCACTCGACCGTCGACTCCGAATTCGTTTCCGTGACGACATCGACATCGGGGGCATTCGGCCGGCGGCGAACCTCCCCGAGCGCGAGTTGGCCGCGGCAGATGATGCAGTCACCATGCTGCTCCGGATCGTCATGATCAGCGTGCGGGACCACGATCGCCTGCTTCGCCATGTCAACGATCTGCCGCGCACCTGACGCAAAGAATGACAGTGAGAATCCCCCACCCGGCGTACGGTCTCGGGCCCCCGACGATGCATCGTCAGGCATAGTTCCCGTGAACCACCAGGGATCAGCTCCGCTCACAATGCCTCCGGCCAAAGCGCCTGATTGCGCCCAAAGCGCACGATGAGCCAGTCACCGTCCATGCCGGCCCCCTGAATCTCGCAGCGGGCGAGGACGGGTGCGAGCACCGTCTGGCGACGAAGCCCCGAAACTTGGGTGACGAGAGAGTCGCCGAGCCTTCCGGCGCGCACGAGATCAGGACGCACGCCGGGCAAGTGCACCTGGAGGTCGAACCCACCGTCGTCACGCTCGGTGATGCTGTCAGGGAGAGGACGCGGCACTCTCGCGACGTCCCACACCCCGCCGGCCTGCCCCCGAAAAGCGGTCTCGCCGGGAGCATCGTTGGTGAGGTGCTCAATATCTATGACCGGCAGTCCGCGGCCGCACAGGCGTTCAACCCGGTGGCGCCTAGGCTCCGCCCAGGATTCCGGCCAACCGTCGCCGTTCCGCGGCACCCTGTTCACGAGGATCCCATCGCAGGCCGTGCGCATGAGCGAGAGTTGGCCGATCCGGGCCGCGAGGAACTCCTCCACACCGCCATCCGGCAAAACGACGAGCAGAACTCGGGTGCCGTCATCATCGAGCATTGCCCGGACGGACCTGAGTGCGGCGAGAATTCCATGCCACGCAACACGATCAACCGCACTGAGGGATCGCGCCGCCTGCATCGCGATAAGTGGCGGCAGGATGCTGGCCACCTCACTACGGGCTGCGTCGAGCAATGCGAGTACCCGGAGCAGACCCCCGGTCTCCCCGGCATCCCAGACGATGGCCTCGCCACGTTTTGCCGCCTCGTGTACCGCCAGGACACCCGCTATGCCCGTGAGTCCCGTGAGGACCCTCGGCAGCTCCTGCGCCCTTGCTCCGAGGCCTGCCGCCGCGATCGTCCGATCGACGAGGCCCTCGATCTCGCTGACATGCCCACGACCGTCAACGACCGATGCTGCACCCTCGCCACCGCCGAGACTCTCGCGCAGCGCGAGTGACGCCGATGTGGTGCCCGCTCCCGCCTGCCCGCTAAGAATCAGGAGTCGAGGTCGCTTCAACACGCTTCTTGAGTCCCTTGAGGGCCGTGTCGATGATGACCTTCTCAGCCTTGCGCTTGAGCATCCCGATCATTGGCATTTTCACGTCGACGGCGAGCTGATACGCCACGCTCGTCGACCCGTCGCCGTTGTCGGAAAGGCGGTACGAGCCGTCAAGCGCCGTGAGCATCTCGCCCTTGGTGAGCGTCCACGACACTGAGGTATCGCCCTCCCAGTCATACTCGAGCTCATAGATATCCTTGATCATCCCAGAGTCGACCGTAAAGCGGGCATCCGCGGGTCGATCATCCTCCTCGTATCTGCTCAGCACCTCGACTGCCGTGATTCCTTCACTCCACTCCGGGTACGCAGCGAGGTTTGCGATGACCGCCATGGTGGCAGCGGGCGAGGCATCGATGACGATGCTCGATTCAGTCTTCTCAGCCATTGACGCTCCAAGGTCGGGTGTCTCAGGCTACCCCGAGGGCGCTCTCGTCAGATGGTGAGCAGGAAAGATCAGACGTTGAGCACGAACGGTCGGCCGGTTGAGTGAAAATGGCCGACATTGATGCACTCGGTGCGACCGATGCGCATCCGACTTCGCAGCGGCTGATGGACGTGCCCGAACAGATGAAACGCCGGCTGAACGTCCATGATGTACTCAAGCAGGCTGGCACTCCCGAACTCGAACCTGCGGGCCACCGTGTCGTAGGTGAGTTCCGGGACACGAGGCGGGATATGTGTGAACAGCACATCAACCGGTCCGAGCGCCGCGACCTTCTCCGCGTACTGCTCACCCGTCAACTCGTATGGAGTCCGCATCGGCGAGACCATCCCACCACCCACAAAACCCATGCGAACTCCCCCCTCGGTCACGGCTGCTCCATCAATGACGCGATGCCCGGGCCTGACGTACTCAGGCCACAGGTCGGGAATGTCGACGTTCCCGAAGGTCATGAGTGCTGGCGTCGGCATCGCCTCAAACAGGCGCTCGTACTGCCCTCGCACCTGACCACTGAGAATGCCCCACCGCTCATTCGGCTCGAGAACCCCCCGCCGTGCCCACGCCTCCGTGCTCAATGCCCTGGCGTCGTCGAACCTGCCGGCCGTCCGGGCGTCGATGTAGGCGCGAGTGTGAGCCTCACCGAAAAGCTCGGTGTAGATACCCTGACTCGGGTCGTCGTAGTCGAGGAACAAGATGAGATCCCCGAGGCAGACGAAAAGATCGGAACCGTCAGCCGCCCGGCGTAGGGCGTCGTCAGCCCCATGGACGTCTGACACGACGTTGATCTTCATCGACATGAAGCCTAAAAGGTTCCCAATACCCTCGCCAGCGCAGGTCTCATCGCGTAGCCTCGGAATATCAACCTTTTGACCAAAGTGCCCAGAGGCGCATCATCAATCAATGACAAGGGAGCCCCACAGTGTTGACCGAATTCGACCTGCCGGCCGTCGTCCCCGCCCACGAAACCGGGAACATGACCGACCATGTCCTGAAGAACGCCGCCGAAGTTCCTGACCAGGTCGTCATGTCCGTCGAGCGCGATGGCGCGTGGATCGGCGTCACCGCCGCTAAGTTCCTCGCCGACGTCGTCGCAGTCGCCAAGGGGATCGTCGCCAACGGGGTTCAGCCTGGCGAGCGGATCGCGATCATGTCCCGAAACCGGTACGAGTGGACCCTCGTCGATTACGCGATCTGGTACGCCGGTGCCGTAAGCGTCCCGGTCTACGAGACCTCCTCGGCGGAGCAGGTCGAGTGGATCCTCACTGATTCGAACGCGGTTGCCG
>CAMAWO010000050.1 GCA_945861925.1 Bifidobacterium breve
GCAGGCGGTGTCGCGACGTCGACGGCGACTGCACAAGCGGCGAATCGGTCGTTGCCTGCGGCTGTGGCCGGCACTGCTGGGCGGTTCATAGCTTTCGCGGGGCTGGCGGGTGGAGCAGCGGCAGGCTGGGAGGAACTCCTGCAGCGGCGACTTGGCCTTCGACCGGGGCTCGACACCACCCTCGTCCCCGCCGTTGCGACCGGCGCAGCGGTCGTGGGTTTTAGCGTTGCCCTGGGAGCCCGTCGGGCGCACCGTTATGGTCTCGTCGAGCCGCAGCGGCATGCGATCCGATCGGCCGACGCCACCACCATGATCAAGGCAGGTGGGCTCGGGGTGGCCTCAGCAGTGGGGCTGAGCGCTCTTATGGTGGGGGAGCAGTTGGCGGCTCGGGGCCTTGAGTACCTGGGTGCCAAGGCGCTTGGTCGCGAGACGGGATCCCTCGGCTCCCTCCTCGCCCACGGCGCTGTGCTCGGTGCGATGGGCACGGCCGGTGCTCTCGGACTGAAGCGGATCACCTCGGTGGTCGAGCGCCGCGATGACATCGTCGAACCTGCTTACCCGATGCCCCCGACCTCGCCCTGGGTGTCAGCAGGACCTCGCAGCGCCATGCCCTTCGCGTCGATGGGCAAGGAGGGTCGTCGATTCGTTCTCATGGCGCTCACCGCTCACGACATCACGGCGGCGACCGGTGAGCCTGCGATGGATCCGGTGCGGGTCGTCGGGGGCTACGAGTCCACATCGGACGTCGCCGAGCGAGCCCGACTCACCTTGCAGGACATGGTCGATTGCGGCGCCTTCGAGCGGCGCATCATCTGCATCGGGGTACCGACGGGCGTCGGCTACTTCAACTACACGGTTGCGGAGGCGCTGGAGTACCTCACGGGGGGCGACTGCGCGACCATCGTGCCCCAGTACGCGCTCGTCCCGTCGGCCCTCGCGCTGGGTCGCACCCGAGATGGCGAGGAGCTCACCAGGCTCGTGCTCGAGGGCATCAGGGGGCGCATCGAGGGGCTGTCACCGCAGTCGCGTCCGGGCGTATTCGTCGTCGGCGAGAGCCTCGGCGCGAATGTTGCCCTTGATATCGCGATGGTTCCTGGCGGGGTTTCCGGAATGCCCGTCATGGCAGAACTCGGGGTTGCTGGAGGCCTCTACCTCGGTGTCCCGTTTCGTACCGAACTGTGGAATGTCTGGCGCGCAAACCCCGAGGCCGTCGACCCGGCAGGCGTTCTAGTTCAGGTGAGTGACCCGGATTTCGTGGCCGCCCAGCCCGCTGGGCAGGGACGCCATCTCATGGTCGTCCACGACGACGATCCAGTGAGCAAGTTCGGTTTCCGCATGGTCGTGCAGCCGCCGTGGTGGATGGGCGAGGCCGCCACCCGGCCGCCACTTGTCCCGCGCGAGGCCAAGTTCCGTCCAATCACGTCATTTATTCTCGCGACGATCGACCTGCTCAACGGGATGAACTCGCGCCCAGGAACATTTGCAAGGGTCGGTCACGACTACCGGATAGATGCCCGGCTCGGTATTGAGCGGGCATTTGGGCTCTCCTCGACCCCGGCTCAGGCTGAGGCCATCGAGGCCGCCCTTCGCCGCCGTGAGCAGCAATGGGCGACCCGTCGCATGGTTGCTCGCAAACTCGATCGCGCCCGCAGGTCCATTGAGCGGACGATGGCGGAATGGGGAACGACCGTCGCTGATGTCGATCCCACTGTCGAATCTGCCCTCGGTCCGCTGTCGCGGTTCGGGCAGATCACCGGGCCGCCGGGATCATGACGTACCGTGGCCGCATGGAAGCAGCGAGCCACCGGCCGATGAAGGTATCCCGAAGGCTTCTGCGGGTGATCTCCCTCGCAATCTCTATGGCAGTCGCGGGCACGGCACTTGTCATCCCGACGAACGTGGCTCGGGCTGCCGATTCGCCGGCCGGTCTTGAGGCCTTCTACGGGCAGGTCCTCGACTGGTCGAGTTGCGCCAATGGTCTGACGTGCGCGTGGCTCACCGTTCCCCTCGACTATGCGGAACCAGCCGGCACGACGATCCGGCTGCGGGTGAGCAAGGTGACGATGACCGGACCTGAAGAGGGCCGTCAGGGCTCCCTTGTCGTCAACCCGGGCGGGCCCGGCGCTCCGGCCGTTGACTTCGCGAGGTCCGTCGCCGATGGCATCGCGCCGAATGTGGCGAAGGCATTCGACATCGTCGGGTTCGACCCGCGCGGGGTCGGCGAGTCGGTGCCGGTGGTGTGCCTGACCGGCCCGCAGACAACGACCTGGCTTCAGACGGATCAGTCGCCTGACACGCCCGCCGAGATTCGCCGGCTCATGCGCCTCTCGGCGGGACTGGCACAGGGCTGCCTGACGAAGTCGCCCCTTATGGCCAAGCATGTTGGCTCGGAGAACACGATCCGCGACATGGACATCCTGCGCCAGTCGCTCGGCGACCCCAAACTCAACTTCCTCGGATTCTCGTACGGCACCTATCTCGGCACCCTGTACGCGGAGGCATTTCCCGACCGGGTCGGGCGATTCGTCCTCGATGGGGCCTTGGATCCTAGCCTGGACCTCATGGAGATCTCGAAGGGGCAATCGGCGGGATTCCAACTAGCGATGAAGCGTTTCGCCGAGAACTGCACCCGGCATAAGGACTGCCCGTATCAGGGCGATGCTGCCAACGTCCTCACTGGAATCAATCGGCTCCTCGAGCAACTTGACCGCTCGCCCATGAAGGCGTCGAAGGGTCGATCACTCCTCCAGGCAGAGGCAGTGACCGCGGTGTTCACCTCCATGTACTCGGAGACGATGTGGCCCTCCCTCCGCTATGCACTGGACGAGGCGGCCAAAGGCAATGGGACCGGGTTGCTCGACCTCGCGGATTATGCAAATGACCGCACCGGACCCAACTCCTACGATGGCAATCTCACGTCGGCGTTTATCTCCATCTCCTGCTGGGATACCCCGGCCCCTCCCGGGGCGGCGGGCTTAGGGCTGGCGGCCGTGCAATGGGAGAGGGGGGCTGGCGTGCCGATCATGGCGAAAACGATGTCGTGGGGCAATGCCCCGTGCTCGAAGTGGTACGGCCACACGACCCGCGTGCCGGCCCCGGCCTCGAGCACAACGACCGCTCCCATTCTGATCGTCGGCACCACCTATGACCCTGCCACCCCGTACTCGTGGTCGGTTGCGCTCAATCGGCAACTGCCGACCTCCACACTGCTCACCTATCAAGGCGATGGACATACGGCGTACGGTGGAGGGTCGGCGTGCATTGCACGTCTCGTCGATGCCTACCTACTCAAGGGCACCCCACCCGCCGCTCGCACCATCTGCCGCTAGCGAGGAAACTGTGATCGGCCTCGGAACCGTCATCAATGTCGCTGCAATTCTAGTTGGGGCGTCGCTCGGCGTACTGCTTGGCCATCGCATGCCGGAGCGCGCCCGCGTCACCGTGACCGATGCTCTCGGCCTCGTCACCTTGGTGATCGGGGCACTGAACATCATGGCGCTCGGCGATGCAGACTTCACCGATGCTGTTGGTGATGCCGCCCCCCTGCTCATCGTCCTCGGGGCACTTGTCATCGGTGGCGTCACCGGCTCACTCCTGCGGATCGAGGAGCGCCTTGAGTCGGGTGGACGGTTCATTCAGCGGACATTCGCGCGGTCCGGCGACGGCGAGTCGAAGTCGCGCTTCGTTGAGGGCTTCGTCGATACCTCGCTCATCTTCTGTATCGGACCGCTCGCAGTGCTCGGCGCCCTCAGTGACGGACTCGGGCAGGGCATCGAGCAACTTGCGCTCAAGTCCACCCTCGACGGCTTCGCGTCGCTGGCCTTCGCCGCATCCCTGGGATGGGGGGTGGCGGCAGCGGCGATCTCAGTCGCGATCGTTCAGGGCCTTGTCACCGTCCTCGCAGCGCTCGTCGGCCCGTTCCTGTCCGGGGCACTCATCGCGTCGATCACAGCCACTGGTGGAGTCATGCTGCTCGGCGTTGGCCTGCGTGTCCTCAATATTCGGCAGGTGCCGGTCGGTGACATGCTCCCGGCGCTCATAGTTGCCCCGCTCATCACCCTCGCGGTGGCGTCCTTCACCTAGGAGCGGCCCTGGCTGCGGACCCTTAGGGTCATGCCATGGAACCCCTGCGCATCGGCGTGCTCGGAGCCGCCCGGATCAGTGAGCACGCAATCGTCTTGCCGGCCCAGCTAACCGGCACCCGGCTCGTCGCGGTCGCGGCGCGCGATTCGACTCGTGCTCAATCCTTCGCGCGGCAGCACGGCGTGGAGCGGGTGGTCGACTCCTACGAGGCGCTCGTCGAGGATCCGGAGGTCGAGGCGATCTACAACCCGCTCGCCAATGGCCTGCACGGGCCGTGGAACCTCCGGGCGATCGCCGCCGGCAAGCACGTGCTGACCGAGAAGCCCTTTGCGAGCAATGTGGTTGAGGCCATTGCGACGCGCGACGCGGCCGACGCGGCCGGGGTGCGGGTCATGGAGGCCTTCCACTACCGCTACCACCCGGTGATGCTTCGAATGATGGAACTTACCTCAGAGGGCGAGCTCGGAACCATTGAGCGAGTTGAGGCCAACATGGAGATTCCGGCGCCGCCCCTCGAGGATCCACGGTGGTCTGTCGAACTCGCGGGCGGCGCCATGATGGACCTCGGCTGTTACAGCGTTCATGCGTGCCGCACCCTCGGCGCGTTCCTCGGCGGGGATCCCGTGCTCGTGTCGGCCAGGGGTCGTGAGCACCTAGGGGCTCCGGGGGTCGACGAGTGGATCGAGGCTGACCTTGGGTTCCCGTCGGGTGCGACTGGGGCGGCGAACTGCAGCATGGCTGCTGACGCGGTTCGCTTCAGCCTGCGAGTGATCGGCACCTTGGGTGAGGCGAGGGCCCACAACCTGCTCGCCCCTCCGGACGACGACCGCATCACCGTGGCCATCGGCGGCGACGAGCGTGTCGAAAGGCTGGGGATTCGGACCTCCTACACCTATCAGCTTGAGGTGTTCACCCGTTGGGTACGCGAGGGAGGCACCATTCCCACCGACGCTGACGACGCGGTCGAGAACATGCGCATAATCGATGCCGTCTACGCGCTGAGCGGTATGGGGCTTCGTCGCACCTTTGGATCCTCGTCCTGACAAGGGTCACCTGCTACTTGATCGTGCGGACGTAGCGAAGGTCGGTAACCTCCCGGCCTTGGTTGAGCGCGGTCTGCTCGTAGCGCGTGACTGGGCGATCCGAAGGGCGCTCCACCTCGCCTCCGTTCCACATCGGGTGCTTGTCGAGTACGTCGATCATCTGGTCGGCATAGTGAGCCCAGTCGGTGGCGAGATCCCAGGTCCCACTTGTCACCGTTCGGCTGCCGATGAGGCTCGCATGCTCGGCGGTGACGAGCCTGCGCTTGTGGTGTCGGGCCTTGGGCCACGGATCGGGGAAGTAGGTTCGGATCCCGGCGAGTGTTCCCTGCGGGATCATCGTGCGCAGGACCTCGAGGGCATCGGCCTCCATGACCCGGACGTTCGTGAGCCCGATGGTGCGGACCCGGTGCAGGAGATCGCCGATGCCGGGGGTGTGGACGTCGACGGCGAGCAAGCCGAACTGTGGCTGCCTGCCGGCCATCGCTGAAGTCGCCGCGCCTGTGCCGAATCCAATCTCCAGAATGACCGGCAGACCGGGCCACTCGTCCGTGAGGGAGAACCCTGTCCGGCCGAGTTCGATGAGCAAGCCGTCACCAACATCGAGCGCCGCCGCCTGACGCGGGGTGACGCGCCCTCGACGCGGCTTGTAGGTACGGTTAGTCATGTCGGCGACGCTAGCCCAAAGGCTGATGGCGGCTCAGCAGTTGACCTGCAGCCTCATCGGTGAATTGACCCGGTACCGACGGTCAGCCTCGATCCGCCAGACCGATTGGCGGCCCCGGACGCTGAACGTCCAATCAGGGGTGCTCGACGGCTCGGCGACGAAGGCAGTGTCCTCGTCGATCCCAATGATCTGCGCCCCTTCGGTGACGAGGGGTCTCATCGCGAAATCGGGCATCCACTTCGTGTAGCGATCGAAGTGGGGCAGGACCCTCACTCCGGGGACGACACCGAGTCCGTTGACTCCACCGTTTCGGGGGTGCCGAAAGTCCGGCACATAGCCGGCGAGTGCCATTGCACCGGCGCTGCAGCCTGCGAGCGATGCCCCCGCCCGCCACTCACGCTCGATCGCCGACCACACCTTCGTGCCGGCGAGAGTCCGGGCCAGGTAGCTGGGATTGCCGCCAGAGAGGTAGATGAGGCCGGCGCCCTTGATCTTGTCGACCCATGCGGGATCATCGGCATCGGCTCGCTTTCGAACATCGATGATGACCTGCTCTGCGCCGAGTCGGGTGGCTGACGTCGCGCCGAGATCGTGCCACCGCGCGAGCGATGAGGTGCCTTCTGGCGCGGCAGCTGTTGCCAATTGCACGTAGCGCTGCGGCCGGCCCTCGAGAAGCCAGGCCTCCACCTCACCCATGACCGGGAGGTATTCGCCGCTTCCGACGAGGGCGATGCGTCCGGCTGTCATGTGCCCAGCGTACGAGAGACATCGCGGCTCGGGGTTGCGGCAGCCTGCTCGACTGGCGGTCCCTTGGGCTGCAAGCGGTGGCGTCTGATCGGGGGTCCTGCGGCCAGACCGATGGCGAGCCCGATGACGTGGAGGGCGACGCCTGCCCAGATCACGGCTGCGGTACCGAATACGAGCATGCTGCCGAAGACGGCAGACCCGAGGGCGAAGGCGCTCATTCGCAGACTTGAAGCGGTCGTGAAGACCTGACCCCGCACCCGCTCCGGTGACTCCCGGCTTCGGATGAGGAACATCGCAGTGAGCTGAGGTGCCTGGGTCAGCCCGATGACGAAGGCGGCGACGAGCACGAGCGGGAGGTTCTGCGCCACGGCGATGGCGGCGAGCGCGATTCCGGAGATGATCGTCGTGACGATGATGGTGGCATCCGGGCGGGTCACTGGAAATCGGAGGAGGACTCCGGTCGCGAGGATGCCCCCAGCGGCAAGGCACCCGAAGATCACCCCGGTGAACGCGAGCGACCCGGTGAGCTGCTGGGCGATGAGGGGTGAGCAGATGAACACGGCTGCCTGACCCCCGAAGGCGATGGTCGTGATGATGATCGTGCGGCGCAGGGACAGGCGCCGAACGATGGTCGACATGCCGTGGCGGAGGTCGCTCACGAGCGAGTGGTGTGCATGACGCGGGCGCGGAGCCAACGGGACGAACCGCAGCATGATGAGTGCGAGGACGAGCAGAGCGGCCGGGAGCCACAGTGGCGCGGTCATCGACACTGCAAGGAGGGCGGCTGCCGCGGGAGGGCCGATGATCGATGCGACGCTGTACGTTCCTGCGTCAGCCGAATAGGCGCGCGGGAGCATGCTCGGCGTGATGAGCGGGGGGAGCTGCGCTGTCCACGCACCGGTGAGTGCTGGGTAGGTAAGGCCGGTGACAGCGGCCAGCGCCATGAGTGCAGGCAACGGTGCGTGACCGATGAGGACGGCAATTGCGATGATCCCGGCCGAAAGTCCACACATCACCATGCTGAATGCGCGGCGCGGCCTGCGGGAGCGGTCAAGTAATGCTCCGACAACCGGGCCGCCGATGGCAGCCGCGCCGGTGAGTGAGGCGACAAGGTAGGAGCCGGCAGCACCGCTGCCGAGAGCGGCGATCGAGACGAGCAGTAGCGCGGGACCGGTTGCCTCGGTGGCGGCCCTCGCGAGGGTGGCGGTCGCGAGATAGGTGAGGAGATTCCTTCGCGGCGCCATACCCGTAAGGGTATCCGGGTTAACATACGCACATGGATATCGAGCCCGAGGTCAGTCGCGACATCGTCACCCGGCTCAAGCGCGCACGGGGACAGATCGACGGGGTCATCAAGATGATCGAGGATGATCGGCCGTGCGCCGACGTTGTGACCCAGCTCGCGGCCGTGTCGAAAGCCCTTGATCGCGCCGGCTTCAAGGTCGTGGCGACGGGCCTGCGCCAGTGCATTCTGGAAGGCGAGAATGCCCCGATGACGGAAGAGCAGCTCGAGAAGTTGTTCCTGTCCCTCGCGTGAGCGCATTCGACGTCGATGCCATCTCGCTGGCCTCCCTTCACCAGCGTGCGAGCGCCAAGTGGCGCGCCTACGAGCCTGACGTCATCCCGGCGTGGGTGGCCGAAATGGATTTTCCGCTCGCGGAGCCAATCGCTGCTGCGCTGCACGACGCGATCGATCGCTCGGATGTCGGCTACCGCTGGATCGGCGAACTCCCCGATGCGCTAGCCAGCTTCGCCGACGCCACCTGGGGATGGAACATCAATCCCGAACACGTCATCGTGCTCCCGGATGTCCTGACATCCATTGCTCAGGCCATCTTGCTGCTCACGGCGCCTGGCGACGGCGTCGTCGTGAACACCCCCGCTTACCCCCCATTCTTCAGCACCGTCCGAGATCTATGCGGACGCGAACTCGTTGACGTCCCACTCCTTCGTGACCCGAGTGGCCACTATGAACTCGACCTCGAGGGCCTTGCCGCGGCATTCGCTCGGCCGGAGGTGACGGCCTACCTCCTCTGCAGCCCGCACAACCCGACAGGGCTCACCCCCTCCGCCGATACCCTGGCGACCATTGCCGAGCTCGCGCTCGTCCACGGCGTCGCGGTTATCGCCGACGAGATTCACGGCCCGCTGGCCCATCCGGGCACCGTCCACACGCCGTTCCTCACCGTGTCGTCCGGCGACCTCACCGCCGTATCGCTCGTCTCCGCGTCGAAGGCCTGGAACATCGCTGGGGCCAAGTGCGCGCAGATGGTGGCCGGATCGACGCGGGTCATGGACATCATGGCTGAGCGGGTGCCGCTCGAGGTGACCTACGCGACTGGGCACTTCGGGGTGATCGCATCGATCGCCGCCTATCGCGGCGGAGGACCGTGGCTCGAACAGGTACGAGCTCAGATCGCCGCAAACGCACACGCTGTTCATGAGCACGTGACCGCGTCGTTACCCTCCGTTCGATTTGTACCCCCGGCCTCGTCCTATCTTGCATGGATGGACTTCTCCGCAACTGGCATCGCCGGTGATCCGGCGGAGTTCATCCTTGAACGGTCGCGGGTGGCAGTGAGCGCTGGCCCGACGTTTGGTGCCGGATGCGATGGCTTCATTCGCCTGAACTTCGGCACGAGTCCGGCGATCCTCGCTAAAGTCCTGTCTCGAATCACCCATTCCCTGCCGTGATCTCCGGAGCCGCGTAATGGTTAACGCGCAGCATGGGGGTGCCTTGGTGCATAGGCGGGTCCGACTGCGGGTGCGCACACTTACAACTGCGTTCCTTTTCGCGCTCATGCTCCTCGTGCCGCTCGGCGGCAACGCTGCGGCGGACCCGGTCACCGCGTCGCCTTCGAGTGCACAGATTGGTTCAAGCATCATCACCATTGGTGACTCGGTCATGCTTGGTGCCCGTTGGGTGATGAAGAAGAACGGCATCGCGATCGTCGACGCCCAGAAGAATCGACAGGCGGCGGCGGGGCCGGCACTGCTGCGGAAGCGCGGCACGAATCTGCCGGTGAATGTGGTCGTGCACCTCGGTACGAATGGAACGTTCACAGCGGATGCATGCAAGGCCATAATCACTGCGGCCGGGCCAACGCGCCGGGTCTTCTTCCTCACTCTCGCCGTGCCACGCTCGTGGGAGGCGAGGAACAATGCGGTGATCCGAAAGTGCGTTGCGGCGCACCCGGGTCAGGCGCTCATCATCGACTGGCATGCAATGGCGGCGAAGCACCCCAAGTGGCTCTACTCCGACCGCATCCACCTGAGGCCAGCGGGCGCAAAGGGCTACGCGTCGATGATCGTACAGGCTGTCGCCGCCACCGACTCCTGACGAAGTTGCGTGACCTATGCCACAGTCAGATTGGGCCAACCCGCCGGGCCTTGTGCAGTTCGTCACAAGGAAGCGTTTTCACGCCAATTCACGATGAATTTCAGCCCGCGGGGGAGCATGCTAAGCGCATGTCGTCGGCGGCATCCCTTCTTCGTCTGGAGTCCCAATGAGCATCCCTGGTCTGGAGAATTCCCCAACCCGTAATAAGCAGCTACTCGAATGGGTTGAGGAGATGGCGGCGCTTGCGAAGCCAGAGCGCGTGGTCTGGTGCGATGGCTCCCAGGATGAGTGGGATCGGCTCACCGCGCAGATGGTTGAAGCCGGCACCTTCACTCGGCTCAACCCAGCAATTCGTCCGAACTCCTTCCTTGCCCGATCGAGCCCGAGCGATGTGGCCCGCGTCGAGGATCGCACCTTCATCTGCTCCCAGAAGGAGATTGACGCAGGCCCCACGAACAACTGGTCCGAGCCCGCCGAGATGCGCGGCACCCTCAAGGGGCTCTTCGACGGCACGATGCGCGGGCGCACGATGTATGTCGTGCCGTTCTCGATGGGCCCCCTCGGCTCGCGGATTGCGCAACTCGGCGTCGAGATCACCGATTCGCCCTATGTTGTCGTGAACATGGGCATTATGACCCGGATGGGCCAAGCCGCCCTCGATCAGATCGGCGAGCACGGGGACTTCGTCCCGGCCGTCCACTCGGTCGGCTACCCACTCATTGATGCCGAAGGTGCCGCGCGCGATGACGTGAGCTGGCCGTGCAACAGTGAAAAGTACATCGCACACTTCCCGGAGACCCGCGAGATCTGGTCATTCGGTTCCGGCTACGGCGGCAACGCGCTCCTAGGTAAAAAGTGCTTCGCACTGCGGATCGCATCGGCCATGGCACGCGATGAGGGTTGGCTCGCCGAGCACATGCTCATCCTCAAGCTCACCTCTCCGAAGCAGACGGTTCACTACATCACTGCTGCTTTCCCCTCCGCATGCGGCAAGACGAACCTCGCGATGCTTGAGCCAACGGTGCCCGGTTGGAAGGTCGAGACGGTCGGCGACGACATCACGTGGATGCGCTTTGGCGACGATGGCCGCCTGCGCGCGATCAATCCCGAGGCCGGCTTCTTCGGCGTGGCGCCGGGCACCGGCATGGAGACCAATGCCAACGCCGTGAAGACCCTGTACGCCAATTGCATCTACACGAATGTCGCACTCACCGACGACGGCGACATCTGGTGGGAGGGTCTGACAGACGAGGCTCCCGCTCACCTCATCGACTGGAAGGGCAATGACTGGACCCCGGCTTCGGCTGAGCCGTCAAGCCACCCGAACGCGCGATTCACCGCCCCTGCCGGACAGTGCCCGTCTATTGCTCCCAATTGGGAGGATCCAGCGGGCGTGCCGATCGATGCGATCCTGTTTGGCGGCCGCCGCGCGACGAACGTCCCGCTCGTGACCGAGTCTTTCGACTGGAACCACGGCGTCTACATGGGCTCGACAGTATCGAGCGAGAAGACCGCTGCGGCCGAGGGCACGGTAGGTGAGCTGCGACGCGACCCGTTCGCGATGCTGCCGTTCTGCGGCTACAACATGGCTGACTACTGGAGCCACTGGCTCACCGTCGGAGGGTTCACCACCCCCGACAAGCTCCCGCGTATCTTCCAGGTGAACTGGTTTCGCAAGGATGCCGACGGCGAGTACATCTGGCCGGGTTACGGCGAGAACTCCCGAGTCCTCGAGTGGATTATTAACCGACTCGACGACAGCGCTGAAGCAGTGGAAACCCCGATCGGTCTGCTCCCGGCACCCGGTGCATTGAACTTCGATGGCCTTGACCTCACCGAGGCCCAGATCGAGGACCTGTTTGCCGTTCATGTTGATAATTGGCTCGCCGAGGCTGACCTTACGAGCGACTACTACGACCTGTTCGGCGATCGTGTGCCGGCGGCGCTTCGCGATCAGCTCGCCGCACTGCGCGAGCGCCTCACAAGTTAGGCCACCCCGGGTTCGGGCGGGGTAATGTCGCTGCGGGCATCGGAAGAACCCCTCGCAGCGACATTAACCCGCCCAAACTTTGTGGGGCTGGGCGGGCCCGGTCCGGCGGGGCTAGGCGGTGAGGGTTGCTACGAGGACTGCTTTGATGCTGTGCATCCGATTCTGCGCTTGCTCGAACACGATGCTCGCCGCCGACTCGAACACCTCGCCGGTCACCTCGACCCCGTCGACGAGGCCGAATTCCTCGGCGATGCGGCGGCCGATTGCCGTATTCTGGTCGTGGTAAGCGGGCAGACAGTGCATGAACCTGACATCCTCGCGTCCGGTGAGCGCAATGAGTGCGCGGTCAATCCGGTAAGGGGTGAGGGCCGCAATGCGCTCGGCCCACACTTCTGCCGGCTCGCCCATCGACACCCACACATCGGTGTGGACGAACTGGGCCCCGACGATGCCTTCCTCGACATCGTCAGTGATGGTGATGCGGGCGCCACTGGCTGCGGCGCGCACGGCCGCCAGCGACTGAACATCGTCGCTCGGCCACAGATTCCGTGGTGCCACGATGCGAACATCCGCCCCCGTGATTGCGCCCATGACGAGCAGGGAATTACCCATGTTGTAACGGGCATCGCCGACGTATGCGTACGAGATCTCCGGGCCGGCGGCGTGCTCGCGCATGGTGAGGAAGTCAGCGAGCATCTGGGTCGGATGCCAGTCATCGGTGAGGCCGTTGTAGACCGGCACGCTCGAGTAGCGTGCGAGCTCCTCGACATTGGCATGGTCAGCCCCGCGGTACTCGATCCCGTCGAATAACTCGGCTAGGACCCGTGCGGTGTCGGCGACGGACTCCTTGTGCCCGATCTGCGAGGTTGAAGGATCTAGGACGCTCACATGGCCGCCCTGATCGCGCATGGCGATTTCGAATGACACCTTGGTCCGGGTCGAGGTCTTCTCGAAGATGAGTGCGAGTTGCTTGCCGTTCAGGCGCGGAACCTCGGTTCCTGAGCGCTTTGCCGACTTCAACTCGGCCGCGAGTACGAGGAGTTCCTCGAGTTCGTCAGCGGTGAAGTCGGACTCCTTGAGAAAGTCCCGTCCGGCCAGTGTCATCAGGCAAACGGTAGCGCTTCGACGTCAGGCAATGCCAAGGACCCGAGGGGAGACGGCTTCGGCGATCTCCCGGGCCGCGGCGCGGAGGCCCTCTCCCTGAGCGCGCGGGTAGTGACGCGAGTCCAAGCGGGCGTAAATCACCTCGCGCTCGCTCTCCGACAGCCCGCCCCACACCCCGTAGGGCTCGCGTGCTCTCACTGCGTAGTCGGCGCACTCGAGGCGCACCGGGCATCCGGCGCACACGAGCTTCGCGCCGCGATCGCGTTTGGCCCGTGCGGAGCCGCGCTCATTTTGAGGATGGAAGAACAGCAGGGGGTCGGTCTCTCGACATAACCCGAGGTCCTGCCAAAACCAGTGAACGTCACTGGGCACCTGCGCGAGTGGTTGCTGAGGCATAACTCCAAGGTAGGACGGTGGTGACGGCTGGCACATGGCCATTGGTCCCGACATCACCGGGGCGAATGTCACGCGCATCGCCGGGCATGGTCAGTCTCAGCCCCCAGCTTCAGCACGGCCGGGGCGCCAGCCTGAGAGAACATGACGATGCACCCCCACCCCCCGGTCATTTCGTCCAGAATCCGGCTGAACTGGCCACGTTTCTCGTCAGATGACCATGTATTTGGTCATTTCATCCTGAGGGCAGTTGCGCACATATCGGCGGCCAATTCCGCGGCCGAGGATGAAATGACCACGATCTGGCTCAAATGACGACGATTCTGGCCAGTTGCGCCGGATACTGGATGAAATGACGGGGGGTGGTGGCCTTGGCACTTCCCGCGCCGCACGCCTTGCGTCTTGCGCCTTGCGTTTCGCGCGGGAGGTGGCTGGCGAAATATGATTGCCCCCATGAGGCGATCAGTGACCCTGGCCAGTACTCCACTCGAATCCCCCGGGCTCTCCGGTGGCACCCTACTTGAGGAGCGCCTCGAGTTCGCCGACGAAGGCGATCATGAGCGTTTCGCCCATTACGTCGAAAAGAGCAAAATCGTCGAGAGCGCCGTCACCGGGACGCCGGTGAAGGCTCTGTGCGGCAAGGTGTGGATTCCCAACCGGGATCCGTCGAAGTTCCCGATCTGCCCCGACTGCGACAACATCCACAAGGGCTTGCCCCGGGGCGGCGACTCGGGGAAGGACTCCTGACCCGAGCAGCCAAACCCGGTCTGGACTCGATCGAGCAACCCAGACTTCTCTCCGGCCAATGGAGACCCCTGACGGTCGGCATTCTGTCGGTCATGACCCTCGCTGCATTCGAGGCGATAGCGACGGCGACCGCGATGCCGGTTGTTGCCCGCGAACTCGACGCCCTCAGCGCCTACACCTGGGCGTTCAACGCCTACATCGTCGCGTCGCTCCTCGCCATGGTGATAGCAGGACTCCGGTGCGACGCCACTGGACCACGAGGCCCGATCGTCGCAGGCATTGCCGCGTTCGCCATCGGGTCCGTCGTGGCCGGGGCAGCGCCGTCGATGCTCGTCCTCATCGCTGGTCGGGCCGGTCAGGGCATTGGTAGCGGCGCGGTCATCGTCGGACTCTACGTTCTCATCGCCCGCGCCTATCCCGAGTCATTGCGTCCGAAAGCATTCTCTGCTCTTGCAGCCGCATGGGTGCTGCCCTCCCTCATCGGACCCCTCGTCGCAGGCTGGCTGGCCGACTCACTCAGCTGGCGACTCGTCTTTTGGGTCGTCCCGATCTTTGTGATTCCTCCACTGCTGTTGCTCCTGCCACATCTCGCCGAGCATCAGGGAGGCAGTCCGAACCCTCATGCGAGGCGACGGGTTGTCGCTGGCATTGTGGTGACAGTTGGCCTGCTGGCTATGCAGGACGGCCTCGTCCGGGTGACCCTTCTGGGCGGAGTGGAGGCAGGCATCGGATTCATCCTGATCCTCGGGGCCGGCCGCACCCTCCTTCCTGCCGGGGCTCTTTCATTCGCCCGAGGCCTCCCGACAACGGTGATGATGAGGGGGATCATTGCCGCCGGCTATTTCTCAGCCGAGGTGTTCTTGCCCCTCGCCCTCGTCGAGATCAAGGGGGTGAGCGTCACCTATGCCGGGCTCACTCTCGCCGTGGGTGCTGCGAGTTGGGCCGTCGGCTCGTTCGCGCAAAGCCGACTCAGCGGAACTGCTGACCGCTCCGCCGCCGTGCGCATCGGGTCGCTCATCGTTGCCGTCTCGATCCTCGGCCTACCTCTCGTTTTGATCCCGGTTGTCCCCGCTTGGTTTGCGGCCGGATTCTGGGCAGTGGGTGCTCTCGGCATGGGACTGGCGATCCCGTCAATCTCGCTGCAAACCATGAGGCTTTCACCTGAGGCCGATCAGGGCATGAACTCTGCTGCCCTCCAGATCGTTGACTCGGTGCTCGTTGTCATCGGAACCGCGCTGATCGGAACTGTCTACGCCCACGCAGTCGCGGGAGCGGGTGTGACCGCGGTCACCTACTCGACGATGTGGATTGCCGCAGCAGTCATCGTCGCGCTGGCTGCACTTGTCGCCCCTCGGATGAAGTCGGTCGCTCCGTAGGAGAGAATGTGGCCTTGAAACGGCATTCCGCCTTACCAAAAGAAGAGAGCGTGAGATGACCTCAACGACTTTGCCTCGTCGGGCAGCGGTCGGCATCGCAGCCGCGTCCGCAGCCCTCCTCCTCGCATCCTGTGCGCAGGAGTCCACTTCGGCCGCTGCGTCCTCAGCGCCGGCCGCCGCTCCCGCATCCGCGGTGGCAAGCGAGGCAGCACCCGTCGATGAGTGCGCGCCTGAGAACCTCACCACCGTCGATGCGGGCAAGCTCACCGTCGGCACCGACACCCCGGCCTACCCTCCCTACTTCGTCGATGATGACCCGAGCAATGGCAAGGGGTTTGAATCCGCCATCGCATACGCGGTGGCCGCAGGGCTCGGCCTTGATGCGACCGACGTCGTGTGGCAGGTCGTGCCGTTCAACAGTTCGTACGCACCGGGCAAGAAGAAATTCGATTTCGACATCAACCAGATCTCAATCACCCCGAAGCGGGAGAAGGTCGTCGACTTCTCAGACGGCTACTACACCGTGAACCAGGCGGTCGTCGCACTCAAGGGCTCGCCGATCGCCAAGGCAACAACTGTCAAGGAACTCAAGGGTGCGAGGCTCGGTGCGCAGGTCGGCACGACGAGCCTTGACTTCATCACTGAAGTCGTCAAGCCGACCTCAGATGTCCAGGTATTCAACGACACAAACGATGCCAAGAGCGCGATGCAAAACAAGCAGATTGACGGTCTCGTCGTCGACTTGCCGACCGCTTACTACGTCACCGCAGCCGAAATCGAGGACAGCCTCATCGTCGGTCAGTTCGAGGCGCAGGAGGGCGGCGAGGAGTTCGGGCTGCTGTTCCAGAAGGGCAACCCGCTGGTCGGTTGCGTGAACAAGGTTCTCGCGCAACTCAAGTCATCAGGCGAGCTCAAGGCGATCCAGGACGAGTGGCTGGCCGGCACCACTGCCCCGTACTTCACCGAGAAGTAGTCGAAACCCCGAGTTACCGCACGATCGTGAGCGGCCTTGCACCTGCGCCCGGTGCGGCAGCGGTCTACGTTGACCCTGCCCGCCGGGCGCGGGTGCGCGGCCGCGCCCGACGCGATGCCCTCGTGGGGATGGCGAGCTTACTTGGGTTCGTCCTCGTCCTGAGCCTCATCGCGACGCGCTCCCCGGGCTGGCCGGTCGTCCAAGAGACCTTCTTCAATGGCCAGGAGTTCATCTCCACCTTTCCCGGCCTTCTTGACGCCTTCTGGCTCAACGTCCGGATTTTCCTCATTGCCGAGCCGCTGATTCTCGTCATCGGCCTGCTCGTTGCGCTTGCCAGGACCCTTCGGTCGCCGATTTTCCTACCAATTCGGGTGGTGTCGACCCTGTACGTCGACATCTTCCGAGGCGTCCCCACGATTCTCGTGATCTTCCTCCTCGGATTCGGCGTCCCGGCGCTGCAGTTACAGGGGGTGCCGACGGATGCCGTGTTCTGGGGAACCGCTGCCCTCGTGCTTTCCTACGGCGCCTATGTCGCGGAGGTCTTCCGGGCGGGCATCGACTCGGTTCATCCGAGTCAGCGCATGGCGGCACGATCCCTGGGCCTGTCGATGCTTCAGACGAATCGGCACGTAGTCCTCCCGCAGGCAGTGCGCAATGTGGTGCCTCCACTGCTCAATGACTTCATCTCGCTGCAGAAGGACACCGCACTCGTCGCCGTCCTCGGCCCGATTGAGGTGCTGCGTCGCGCACAGATCGACGCGTCGTCATCCTTCAACTACACCCCGTATGTGGGCGCAGCGCTCATCTTCATTTCGCTCACGATACCGATGACGAGGTTCGCCGACTGGATCCAGTCGCGATCCCGCATCCGCCGTCGCGCGGGAGGGACCTCATGACCTTGACGATCCTCGACGTCCGTGGGGTCTGGAAGTCCTTTGACGACCATCCAGTCCTGCGTGGGATCAACCTTGAGGTCGGGGCCCACGAGGCGATTGCACTCATCGGGGCCTCGGGGTCCGGCAAATCCACCCTGCTGCGTTGCATCAACGGGCTCGAGACAGTCGATGCCGGGGACATCATCCTCGACGGAGATGTCGACGTCACGAGCTTCGACACCGATCTTGACATCGTTCGCCGGCGCATCGGCATCGTCTTCCAGTCCTACAACCTCTTCCCCCACATGACCGTCCTCGACAACATTGCGCTCGCCCCGCGCAAGGTGCTCGGGCGAAGCCGGTCTGAGAGCACTGAGCAGGCGAAGGCCCTGCTTGCGAGATTTGGACTCGAATCGAAGTCCGACGAGTACCCAGACCGGCTCTCCGGCGGGCAGGCGCAACGGGTCGCGATCATCCGTGCCCTAGCGATGGAGCCGGAGATCATGTTGTTTGACGAGATCACCTCGGCTCTCGATCCACTCCTCGTGGGGGAGGTTCTTGACGCTGTCCGTGAACTCAAGGCGGGCGGACTCACTATCGTCATGGCGACGCACGAGATGACCTTCGCGCGAGATGTCGCCGACCAGGTCTGCTTCCTTCACGACGGTGTTGTTCTCGAACAGGGTCCGGCGACGCAGATTTTCGGTGAGCCGATACAGCCACAGACCCAGCAGTTTCTTTCTCGGCTCTCTCACTAGCCTTGCGTCGAGTCGCCGGAAACAGGTGTGTCGTGGACAACAATTTGCGGTTGCGCATCTAGAGTTTCGGATGTAAGGGGTGCTCCCTGCGCCCCCCTAAGCATGGAGGAATCACATGGCATCGGTGAACGCCGGTCCTACGGAAGCACAGGCCGAAGCTGGAGCACTTGAGGCGCTTGGTCGCAAGTGGTGGCTACTCCTCCTCTTCGGAGTTGTCACCATCGTCGTCGGAATCTTCTGCGTCATGCAGCCGGTTGATGCAGTCGAGACCCTCGCGTGGCTCTTCGCTGTCTGGCTGATCGTCACGGGAATCTTCGAGCTCGTACGCGCGTTTGGGTCGCAGATCTCAGGCGGCATGCGCGCATTGCTCATCATCACTGGTGCGCTCTCGCTCGTCCTGGGATTCGTCGCCCTTCGCAGTTTCTGGGACGATGACGTCGTTCTGGCGGGCTGGATTCTCGCGATCTTTATCGGCATCTCGTTCCTGTTCCGCGGGTTCTCGATCCTGTTCCTCGGTATCGAGGGCAAGGGCCAGGCAGGTCGCGGCTGGAACATCTTCGCCGGCATCGTCATCATCATCGGCGGCATTATCATCCTTACGGCACCTGCAACGATCATCGCCCTTGCCTGGGTGGTTGGCATCTGGCTCATCGTCATGGGCATCTTCGAGATCATCACGTCGTTCATGGTTCGGAAGGCTGTCACCGCCTGATCTCGGCGTAAGTTCTTTGAGGAGCCCGCGGCATGAACGCCGCGGGTTCCTTGTTTTTGACTAGATTGGACGTATGGCAGCGGAAACCTCACAGACGCTCGACCGCGGGCTGCGGGTACTCGAGGTCGTCTCCGAGTCCGCTGATGGACTCACGGTCACCGAGATCGCTCAGACGCTCGGGATCGGGCGAACCGTCGTCTACCGCCTCGTCGTCACCCTCGAGCAGCACGCCTTCCTCAGGAGATCCGTCGATGGCCGCTGCCGACTTGGCCTCGCCGTCCTGACACTCGGGCGCCAGGTGCAGCCGGTCGTTCGCGATATCGCCCTTCCCGCTTTGAGACTGCTTGCCGACGCCGTCGGAGCGACCGCTCACCTCACGATCGTCGATGGCACTGAGGCGCTTGCCGCGGTCGTGGTCGAGCCAACGCGGTCTGACGTCCACGTCGCGTATCGCATGGGTGCGCGCCACCCCCTTGAGTCTGGCGCCGGGGGGCGAGCTATTCTCGCTGCGCGCACCGCGGCCGGACGTGCGCTGGACCCGCCGTGGATCGTCGCGACGAGCGACGGCCAGCAGGGAACGTATGGCATCGCGGTCGCGGTGACCGGGGTTCCGGGCCTCGAGGCGAGCGTGGGCGTGGTGTCGATGCGCGAACTCCCCGAGGCGGAGGTCGGACCGCGGGTCGCACGGGCGGCTGGCGAAATCGCCAGAGCCCTCCGCTAACGCCGAACACCGACACCCTCCCCGTCATTTCGTCCAGAATCCGGCTGAAATGACCAGATTTATGGTTATTTGCAGTGGATTTTGGTGATTTCATCCAGCGTTGCTGAGGCGGAAACCCTGCGTTCCATCACACCTGCCACGCCAAGGCAAGGGTGTGCCATGCCCAGCGGGGATGCCGGAAGGTGAAGCCCGACTGGATATTACGGTCGCCGGGAGCCAGTGTTCCGCCGCCGGGTGAGCCACTGTTCCGTGGTGGGCTGAGCCACTACGGCGTTGACGTTTGAGCCGTGGCGCGGT
>CAMAWO010000051.1 GCA_945861925.1 Bifidobacterium breve
ACCTTGTCACCGTGCTGACGACGTGTCGTCGCCACGTGCATCGCCCCACCCGGTCTAGTCACAACAGCAATCTATCATGAACGACTAACAAAAGCCACCATACTCGTGTCTACACTAATCGGCGTGTCGCAGCCCAAACGCCCTACCGCACGCACGATTTGACCCGAAAAGACTCAAACACGACTCGTAACTTCGGCCTAGTGGAGAGTGCGATTGGACGGTGCCGGCGAACGTGACGTCGATTCGCGTGGCCGTTGTAGGCGGAGGCGGAGGGGGAGGAGGCGGACTCAAGACCGGCTCTTCCACAGGTGTGGGTGGAGGCGGTGGCGGTGGTGGGGAGTTGCCTACGGCGACGACGTTCACCGTCGTCCCAGGTGAGACGTACAAGCTCAGCGTGGGCGCCGGCGGGGCCGGCGGGGCTTCCGCCACGAGTTCGCCGGCGGGTAACGGCATTGACGGAAGTGTCACGACGTTTGGGACCCTCGCCTCCACCCTCTTGTCGGGCGCTGGTGGCAGGGGTGGCCAAGGCGGCTCCTCAACCGCGGGCGGCGTTGGTGGCGCCTCTGGCAGCGTTGGCGGAACGGGGAGCAGTGCGGTGAGTAGCGATGCCGCCGGTGGCGGTGGCGGAAGCAGTGCTGGCGCTGGGGTTAGCGCATCCGTTTCGGCTGGCGGCAATGGCGCAGATGGACCTCTCTTTCACCCCGACTACCGGGGTGCGTACAAGGGCGGTGGTGGTGGTGGGGGGGCGGCCACGCACAACGCTAACGGAGGTGGCGGCGGGAGCGGTGGTGGCGGGTACGGCGGTGGAATGAGCGCTGGCTTAACCGGCCAGGCCCCCAATCCCGGCGGGTATGGAAACGGCGGTGGTGGTGGCGGAGGTGCCGGCAATCGCTCTGGCACCCCCGACAACGGAGCATCTGGCGGGACGGGCAGCGTCATGATCTCTTACGACTCGCACCTTGCGCCCTACTCCCAGACGGTCACGGGAACCGTGGGCTCAGCGATCACGGCGACATCGGCCCTGAGCAACGCAGCACTCCTTGCCAGTAGCGGAGGGGTACTGACGTTCGCATTGGATTCTTCATCTCCGGCGTTGCCAGCGGGCCTGGGGCTGAGCGCAACGACCGGGGTCATCACCGGAACGCCGACCGCTACGCAATCCGCTACGACCCTCGTCGTACGTGCAACGAATGCAGATAGAGATTGGGCCACAGCCCAAGTGACCATCAGTGTGACCTCATCGGGTGGTAGCGGAGGAGGCGGAGGCGGTGGTGCGCCCGCGCCAGCTCCGGAGCCAACGCCGACTGCGTCGGCGACCCCGACACCTACGGCAACTCCAGCTGCGTCTGAGGCAACGGTCCTCGGGCCGGTGACGAACACTGCGAACAGCGGCGTCCCGGCTGGCGGCGTGGCGCCGGGCACGGGCGTCCTGATCGTCAATGGCGAGAAGGTCTCGGTGACGGTGAAGCCGGACGCAAGGGACAGCAAACTGCTCGAGGTGAGCGGTCCGGGGTTCACGATGTCGCTCGCGGGGCTGAACGCGCAGGGCCAGCCGCTGGGGCTGACCCCTGACGGGGCGCTGATCCTGGAGCAGGATCGCACGGCCGCGGTGGCGGGCACGGGCTTCCAGCCGAACTCTCTGGTGTACCTATACCTGTTCTCCGAGCCGCGGTTCCTCGGCACTGTGCAGACCGACGCGAACGGCAGCTTCAAGGGCTCGGTGCCGCTGCCGGCCGATATCGCCGATGGTCGTCACACGCTCCAGTCGAACGGATTCACTCCTGATGGCACGGTGCGCAGCCTGTCGCTCGGAGTGGTGCTCGCCACTCCGGTCGCGGCCACGCCGAAGCGGGCGACAGCGAAGGTGTACTTCGAGTCGCTGTCGAGCGTGCTGACCGAGGAGGGCATGTCGACGCTCAAGACGCTGGTCAAGAAGACCGGCAAGAAGGGCGTGCGGACGGCGTCGATCGGCTACGTGCAGGGCACGACGGTCACCGCGAACGACGAGGCCCTGTCGACGCAGCGTGCGAAAAACGTAGCGGCGTACCTGAAGAAGCTCGGTCTCAAGGGCCGGTTCGTGGTCCGGGGCGATGGCATCGCGAAGGAGTCCGGCCCGACGGCTCGACGCGTGAACATCTCGGTGACCTACCTGAAGTGACCCCCCGGCTGCTCCCGCTCCAGCTCGCCTGGAGCGGGAGCAGCTATCACCGGCCGTGACGACGCGTGATGTGGGCAGGGGGCTGCAATGCATGGCGACATGCTTCAGCGCGTGCGCCGCTGGCCGGTTCTCGCTGGCGCCACGCTCGCGATTGTGGCGCTCGGAGTCGGGGTGGTGCCGGGAACTGCGGCGGCCGCTGGGGCTGGCGGTCGGGAGTTCGAGAATGGGATCGCCGACATCGGATCCCGGTCGACGTATGCCCCGTGCTCGTTGATCACGTGGTCGTATGACGCTTCGGCGCAGCCTCGATCGGGTGCCTCGATGGTCGTCGACGTGCGGGCAGCGCTTGGATTGCTCAGCCGCCGGACGGGCGTCACGTTTCAGGAGATGCCGTCCGGGGCCGCTGTGGACCTGGTGTTCGACTGGTCGGCGCTGGCGGACTACGAGCCGGGCACTCAGGCAGCTGCCTGGCGGTCCGGAGTGACCTTCGCGATCGATGCCGAGATGGCCCGCGATCAGTGGTCGGGGTTCGGTCGGAAGGCCGTCCGTCGATCCGGCGGATCGTTCGATGTCGGGATCGGCCGAGGCTGGCTGGTGGTGCACGAGGTGCTGCACTCGCTGGGACTGGCGCACTCCGACGAGGCGGGCTCGGTGATGTCGCCGATCGTGAGGATCACGAACGTCCTCGGCCGCGCTCCGGCCCGCAGCGAGCAGCGAGCCCTGCCACGTCCGGGATTCTCCCCCGGAGACCTCGCCACCCTCGACGCCAAGTACCCGCGAGCGGGATGCCCGTCCACGCCCTGATGTGAATTCGAGGACGTCTAGTAGGCGAGCCCCGCGCCGGCGCCCTCCTCGGCGACGTGCAGCGCCACGCCGCCGCGGCCGGCTGGATGTATGGAGTCGTCCTTGCCGCGCGCGACTCCGCGTCGATCGGCGGCACCGTCGCGACGAACGCGGGCGGGCTCCACGTCATCGCCCACGGCTTGACCCGCGCCCAGCTCGTCGGCATCGAGGCAGTCATGCCCGATGGCTCGGTCGTGTCGCACCTCGCAGGTCTGCTCAAAGATAATACGGGCTATGACATAACCGCGTTGCTGTGCGGGGCTGAGGGCACGCTCGGCATCGTCCATAAGTTGGACGTCTCTGTCCCGCTCGCGTCACTGGCCCAGTGCACCGACGAACTCCGCTCGGTCGTCGATGAGTTCAGCGACGTCACGGTCTTCGTGCACCTCGCCGACGGCAATATCCACATCGAAATCGCCGGGCCGGACGCCGGCGACACGAGGGTCGACCATGCGATCCTCGCCTGCGTCGCCCGCTACGGCGGGTCGATCTCGGCGGAGCACGGGGTAGGGCGGGCGAAGGCCGGCGAGCTCCACCTGTGCCGGTCCGCGGCGGAGATCGCCGCGATGCGGGCGATCAAGCGGGCGCTCGACCCAGCAGGGATTATGAATACAGACGTCCTGTTCGACCCCTGACCCATGCGCCGGTCATTGCTTCCGTGACCCTGCGAAATGTACCAACGAGACCATCCTTGGTACATTTCGAAGGTACACTTGCAAGCTGGTAAGGATCTTCATTTGCCGTGTGAACCCTGAGCGAACTCGTCCCGAAGACCTGGATGAACTGTGACTCAGCACGAGAAATGCCCAACGAGCTGGCTTCGAGGACCGGCAGCCATTGCGGGCCCATCTTCTGCGTGCTCTGACTCGGCCTGACGTTCACCCCGGATTCGCTTTCCCCAGCGGCTGAAAATGGGCACTGCTGGGCGCCAGTTGAATTCGAGCACGCCGGCAGTTGTCGTGGACCGGAGTGGCTTGTGGAGGTCGGCGACTATGTAGAACGCAACTTGAGGTAGGCAAAGTTGCGCTATTGTGGGTCCGGCTGCAGATTGCGAAGGCAGAGATGGGAGGCTCACGATGACGACCACGAACGACGGGCCGGACGAGGTCCTCGCTTGGATGGGCTTGGCTGATCTTGTTACTGGCGACCAAGAGACGGTGCTGGTCCCGACAGCCGCGCATCAGGTGCGGGCCGCCGAACTCGGCCATCGAGTGAAGGCCGCCAGGGTCAAGGCCGGTCTTGCTGCCACCGAGGTCGCACAGGCAGTCGGTCTCACGAAAGACAAGCTGAGCAAGATCGAATCCGGTCGGCGGCGGGTAGCGCCTGTCGAGATGCCGGCTCTGGCTTCTGCACTCGGAGTGAGCGTGGCGTACCTCCGGGGCGTTGAAAACCACGTGCCGCGAACCCTCGCACTGGCGCACCGGGTCATGAACGCGGCGGAAGCAGGTGACTCAACAGCGCGAGCACGAGCGGTCCAGTTACTAGAGGTGCAATCCCGCCTTGAGCGGCGAGCCGACTTGCCCCCTCACGAGGTCAGCGCCGCAGGCGCCATCGTCCAACAGACCGCCCAGACCCGGTTTGGGTCTACGCCACGCACACGGCTCGAGGCTCAACGCCAGGGCCGCCAACTGGCCGAGGAGGTGCGCCGCGCACTGGACCTCGGAACAGCCGAGATCGGGGATCTCCCCGGCCTAATCGAAATGCACTTCGGTGCGGATGTGGCGCTCGGGCCATTTGGGCGCGGGGTGACCGGGCTGTGCGTGCATAGTGAGGGGCGGGCCCTGCTGCTGGCCAGCACCGACTTCACCTCAGGGCACGTGCGCTACACCCTGGCTCACGAACTTGGTCACCATCTACTGAGCGATCCGCGAGACGTCATCGAGGAGACGTCCGCCGATCTGTACGGTGGCAATTTCGTTGAGCGTCGGGTCAACTCGTTCGCTGCTCACCTGCTTCTGCCCAGCAGGGGCCTCAGTGAAGTGCTCGGATGGTTGGACGTCAGGAGTGACGACCTTGCCGAGCCGAGCTTGAGGGGCAAGCAGGCACTCGGCTATCTCATGGCACGGTTCGGCATCTCAATGCGCGCCGCGCTCTTCCAACTCCATGACGCAGAACTGATCACCTTCGCCCGCGCTAACGAACTGGGTGACGAACTGCACGCCACTGACCTGCTTTCAGCAGCCGAATCTGTGTTCCCAAACTGCACCCGCCTGGCGGGAAGTAGCCATGAGACACGTGTACCTTTTCGGCTGCGTGCAGCGGCCCTCGCGGCGGCACGAGACGGTCTCATCGGTCTTGCCACCGTCGCGGCCCTGCTGGGACGTCCCGATGACGAAGCCCTGTACGCGGAAGTCATGGGTAACGCGGGTATGGCCAGCGGTGCGCACCCCCTGAGCAGATGAGCTCCCAACCGAGGGTCTGGTTCGTCGACACGTCGACTCTGCTGTCCATGGCCGCGGACACAGCGATTAAGAATGCCGTGTCGTCCGCCATCGGCTTGGACCACGTACGGATCGTTGATGTGGTCCATCGGGAACTCGCGTACCGTGCGACGCGGCCTGAGACGAGGCGACTCGCACAGACGGCGACAGCGCATATGCCCTCAACCTGGCGCACAATGGACACTTATTTCCTTACCGAGAATGAGATCGCCGAGGCTCAGGACGACGTCGCCGATGGCCGAACCCTCAAGGACGAATACGAACATTGGGCCGAGGCAACCATCATCACTCTCGCCCGCCAAGCGGTCAGTCGTGGCAATGTGCTGGACATCCAATTCATGACGGAGGACTTCGAGGCCCGACGCGTCGCCTTCACCATCCCCGGCGTGCAACCGAAGAGCATCCATCGACTGCTCTATGAAAGGGTCCAGTCCCGGCTGATGGCAGCCGACGACGCTCAGACCATCTCTGGCCTGCTCTACAGATCCGGCCGCAGTCGAACTTCAACGACCGTGGACGACTTCATCCTTCCCAACAGGAAGGGCTTGGGTCGTGCGGGCCAGCCTTGACGGTGCGGCTGCTGCCGACCTCAGTTGATCTTGATCGGCCGCACGCCCACGATCACCTTTGTTCCGTCCGCCATCATGCAGGCCCCCCGCAGATCGCACGACTGGGTTGCCCCGACCGGCAGATCGATGAGTTTCGCTCCATCAGCGTAGGCCAACCAGAACGGCTTGCCGTCGCGCTCGAACGCGCAGATGACCGCGCCCTCCGGGTCAGCGCACGACTTGAAGGTCGAACCGACAAGCCAGGAGTACGTCGTGAGCCAGGCGGCGCGGGTGGCAGCCGTGGTGGGGTTGAGCTGGATCCCGAGCTGACCGTAGTACTGCTTCGTCCACGCAAACCAATAGGTCTCGGCGATGCCGAGCCGAACCGAGTCGATGAAGGTGCGCGAGAGCCAGCCCTGCGACTGCTCCGGAGTCATGTCCCGGTGCGGCTTCGAGGGCCCCGGCCCGGCGAGGCCGTAGTTGAGTTCGGTGTTGTAGATCGGCAGGGTCGGTGCCCCGGCGATTGCGAGGTAGGCCTTGAACTGGGCCACGAAGTCGGACGTCTCGCTCGGGGTGCCGTCCGCATCCGGATACGCATGCACCGCGTAGCCGTCAAGGGGCCACCCGCGCTTGCCGAGCTCCTTGAGATAGGCGGGGAAGAACCGGTAGATCGACCCCTCCACTCGGGTGGTCGCACTTGCGGAGATGACCCGCGAATTCGCGCCGCGTGACGCGACTGCGTCGTAGACGATTTTCGTCATCTCAGCCATCTGGGCAGCAGTACCGGCCCAGAAGGTTGGAAGATTCGCTTCGTTCCAAATCTCGTACGCGCTGATTCGATCGCCGTAGCGACGGACCACCTGATCGACATATCGTGCGTAGGCGCCCATTCCGTCCGAGGTGAACGGGCCGGTCGCTCCCTTCCCCCAACCCTCGTCGGCTGATTCGGGGTTTGCTGACGCCCAGGCTGGCATTGGTCCGAGCACGAGAAGCACCTTTTTGCCGGTCGACTCAGCACTGCGCACGGCATGGTCAAGCACCGTCCAGGTGAAGCGCCCAGGCGTCGGTTCAATGTCGCGCCAACCGACTCCGGAATCCCAGAGCCGCAGGGTCGAGTAAGGCACGTTCGGGACACTGCCGGTTGCCGGCGGGGCGAGCAGACCGAAGAGGGAGGCATCGATGACGCGACCTGTGGCGTCTGAGCCGTCGGTGCTCGGTAGGGCTGGCACGTCGGTGGTCGTGATGGCGAAGGTCGCCGCGGGTGCGGAGGCGGTGAAGTGGTCGATAGCGTTCGCAACGCTCGCCTTCTCATCCCGAGTCAATGCCAGTCGATGCCGACTGGACGCTAGGACGATTGCTGCGCCCGCTGGCGCCTTCAGTGCGGCGGGCACAGCGGTGAGCAGGCATGTTGATGACGTCGATCGCGAGCATTCATCACTGATACGCGAAGCGACGGCTGCCGTCACCGGCGTCTGGGCCGCAGCCCAGGGCACTGTTGGCAGGGCAGAGTCGGCAGGCGCGCCGGACGCAGTCACTGCGGTGCGGTCAGCGCCGTAGTCGTTGGCGAAGGCTGCCCGCTGGGCCGCTGACCACCCGTAGCCCCCCGACGCCCATGCGGCAGGGAGGGCAACAACCGGAACGAAGTGAATGTCACGGGCATTCGTCATGGTTGCCGTGCCGAAGTTCACCTGCCAGGAGCCACCGCTTAGTGAGCAGGTGCCTGCCCCGATCTGGGGGCGAACTGTGGCGAGGGCAATGAGTGCCTGAGCCTGCGCGGTGCACCCGCGCGAGTCCTTCGCCGCGTTGCGAACTGAGGGGTAGGCGGCGGAGGTGAAGCCCGCAGTCATCTTCGGCAGGACCGGGATTGCGTCGAGCAATTTCTGGGCTGGGCCTTCGATGAGCCCGGCGGGTGCGGCCGCTGCCGGGCTGGCGAATGGCAGTGCGGCTCCGAGAAGCGGAGTGATCAGGGTGAGCGCGACCACGCCCACCCTGATCGTCCGGCAATCGGGCATGACTCAGCCCGCCAAGGGAGTGAAGGAGCGACGTCCGCCGCCGCCACGTCCGCCACCGCCGCCGCCCTGAGGGCGCGCTGCCTCGGGTGCGGGTGCTGCGCCTGCCCCGGACTCAGCCGGTGCTGCGCCCTGGCCGCCACCATCCCGCGGCGGACGTCCATCCCCCCGGTTGCCGTCTCCGCGATTCCCGTTGTTGCCGGCGTCGGCTGGGGGCGTACTGGCCCCGGATGCTCTCGGGCTTGGCGTTGCTGAAGGTACGACCGGGGCTGCTGGAGCCACCGCAGCAGGTGCAGCTGGCGCAGCGGGCGCGGCAGGCGCTGCCGTCGGGGTGGGTGTCGGGGTCGGCGTCGGTGTCGGGGTCGGCGTCGGAGTCGGGATCGGCGTCGGAGTCGGGATCGGCTTGGGTGGCTCGGCGGGCGCGAGGACAGTGTCGTTGCCATCGAGATCGATTGCCGTGTTGCTGGCTGCGGCCTTCACCGTCCAGTCGAAAACGATCCCGCTCTTCACATCGACGTAGCCGACGACGACTGAGCCATCGGTGCGCTTGACGGTGATGGCCCACGAGGTGAAGCCACTTCTCGTCTTCTTCTGGATGGACATCACCTTGCCGGGCACAGCGGACAGCACCTTGGCTCGGGCCTGCTTTGCGGGGGTGACGGTACGGACCGCCTCGGCCGATGACAGCACGAGCACCGAGGTGGCAGCAAGGGCGGCGATGGTCGTGGCGGCGATGGTCCTGCGTGCGTTGCGCTTCATGGCGTTCCTTCGGTAAGCGAGGCGGCGAATCTCGACCGTCCTGCAAGCGCTTCGCACATTAGGGCCGTCAAACGCCCATAGGGTTTCCGCTCGGTCTGCGTTGTGTAAGGCTTTGATTCGGGCTGACGTTCAGGGGGCAGGAGGCGGACCATCGAGTAGCCGGCGCAGGTCCCCGGCATCGTCTGCCACGGCGATTGCGCCAGCTGACTCGAGCTCATCGCGGCTGCCGTAGCCCCACAGCACGCCGATCCCGGGGATGCCGAACTGCGCCGCACCGAGGATGTCGTGCTCACGGTCGCCGACCATCGTGACGAACGCGAGGGGCGACTCGATGCCTCTGGATCCCAGGGCATTGAGGGTGTGTGCGATGACCTCCGCCTTCGAGTTGCGCTCGCCATTGAGGCTCGCGCCCCCGATGAACGTGAAGTGATGTGCGAGGTCGAAGTGCTTGAGGATGCGGGTGGCCGAGACGGTTGGCTTCGAGGTGCTCGTCGCCATCGTGATGCCCGCGTCGGAGAGTTGCTCAAGCAGTTCAGGAATACCGGGATAGACCTCGTTCTCGAAGAGGCCGATGTCGTGATACCTCACCCGGTAGTGGGCGATCGCGGTGTCGATTCCCACCTCATCCATCCCGAAATATCCCCCGAAGGTGTCCTTCAGCGGTGGGCCAAGAAAGGTCGCGATGGTCGCGTCATCGGGATGCTCGATGCCCATCTCGTCGAGCGCATATCGAAGGCAATTGACGATGCCGGGCGCAGAATCGGTGAGAGTGCCGTCGAGATCGAAGAGGACGATGCGAGACACTGGGGTATCCTTTCATGTCCTCGCGGCCAGCCAACCGGCCGTGAGGGTGCGCCTGTGGCAGGCTTCGGTCGTGAGCAGCGAGGCCGTCGTGGGCCGCTTCCCCGAGGTCGTCGCTCATCGTGGTGCCAATGAGGACGAGCCCGAGCACAGTCTCGCCTCCTATCTGCAGGCGGTCGAAGATGGGGCCGACGCCGTCGAGTGCGACGTCAGGCTCACTGCGGACGGCACTCTCGTATGCGTCCACGACCGCCGGATCGACCGCACGTCCTCGGGGCAGGGGAGCGTGTCGGCGCTCACGCTCGGGGAGCTCCTGCGCCACGACTTCAGCCGTCCCGGCCTCAGTTGGCGCGACTACGAGTCGCCGGCACCCGACGAGACGCGTACTGACGTCCTCACCCTGCGAACGATGATTGCCACCCTTCTCGACGCGTCGCCGACTATCCGTTTCGCGATCGAGACGAAACACCCGACCCGCTTCGGCGGCTATGTCGAGGCCGAACTCATCGACACCCTCGAGTACTTCGGTCTCGCGCGGCGCCCGGGCACGGGTCGTCAGCCGGGTGAATCACGGGTGCGCCTCATGTCTTTCAGTGCCAGGGCCTTGCGCCGCATCCACCGATCCGCGCCCGGCCTGCCAACTGTGCTGCTCATGGATTCGGTGCCGCGCCGTCACCGTGAGGGTTCACTCCCCGAGAACATTGGTATCGCTGGCGTTTCGATCGCGTGGGTTCGAGCGAATCCCGAATACGTCGCCCTGACTCAAGGACAGGGCAATGCCGTCTTTGTCTGGACCGTTGATTCCCCCGCGGACGTGACGTTTCTCGCGGCGCTTGGAGTGGATGCCATTATCAGCAATCGGCCGCTCATGGTGCGCTCGGTCCTGCGGAAGGTGGGCGCTTCAGGCTGATTCGGGCCAGATGCCTAGCTTCAGGTGGCCGCAAGCAACTTGGCCATCCGAGTGATCGAGGCCTGGAATCCCACTCGGGCGGCCGCTGCGACGGGCTTGGCGAGGAACTGCGGCAGGCGCGGGACCACGATGTCCTCGACCCAATCGAGCCGCGAGGTGCCCTCGCCCGTGGCTGTCACCGAGAGGTGAACGACGCCGGTGAGCACCGGACCGATCTTCGAGACGCGAACCGTCATCGCCTCGGCGTCGAGTGCGTCGACGCGCATGTGATCAGGCAGGGCGAGCGGACCAATACCGGAGGTCGCGATGAACTCAGTGCCGGGACCACCGTCGCCTTTCAGGACCTGCACCTTCGTGAGTGGCACCCACTTGGCGTGACCCCGCCAGTCGATCAACTCGTCGAACACGGCGCGGGCTGGGAGAGTCAGATCTCGGTTGACCGTGAACTTGACGGTTGCCACGAACGGCACCTTTCGTCGAGCGATGAGCGATTGATGACGCTCCTTGACGTTGGGGTGAGTCGATAACCGCTCACCCAACAACAAGGTTACCGCTATGTGGCTAGTAACCGCCGAGGCACTGGAGCTGTCCCGGTACCTGGACGGGCACAACAACCAGGGTTTCTCGGGCGGCCCAGTGTTCTTCTCCGTTCAGGTGAACGGTCAGGGTCCAAGGAGACTCAGGGGCACCACGCCGATGCCATCCTTGCGGCGGTAGGCATCCGAGCCGGTGTTCACGACAACGGCGTCGAGAAGCCTGTCCCCGAGTTTTTCTTTGAGCCACTTGAGATGTGACACATGCTCCGGGCGAACCGTATTACCCAGTTCCGCTCCAAGTGCGCAAGTGCCTCAACGGGACGGAGTTCGCGTCAGAGAAGACCAGCAGGCTCAACGCTACGAGTGACTCGAAAAGCGCCCCGAGGTATGTTCCGTCCCTTGGTGCCGTTGCAGGCCCTTCCCCTTGAAGGAGGCGGTCGCGGGGGACTCCGACCAATCGGGCGGCCAAGGCCGGATCTGCCAGAAATCGCTTTGGTGTCAGCCGGAGCCGAGACAAATGGTTGTCACTGGGCAGCTATGGCAAAACTTCGTCGTCAAATATGCGTAATCGGGTAAGCGCCTCCGTGTAGCGAGTTGTGGCATCCCTGCTTGGCGTGTCGTCATGCCCAGCATTGGCACCGTCCCGAACCTTTTCCCAAGAAGTTGTGGTTGCGACAGTAGCTGCGTAGGCCCGAAGCCAGCGCATCAGCGTTTCCGGCTGTCGAACCACAGTGCCGGCTTCCTTCATGTCCACATTGACAAGCCGTTCGAGGTAGGTGTCGAGGTGCTTGTTCAAGGACCGAGATGAAAGGTCTTGGAACCCGGGGAAACCTGAGTGGAGGATGAGGTCGGTGTAGTCCTCGAGCGTGAAGCCACTCGTACCTGTGAGCGCCGACCTCTCCCCGGTCAGGAGAGCCTTGAGACTCACCGATGGAGTACAGACAAGGCGTTCGGGCAGTGTCAGAGGGCGCATCCTGAGTGAGGGGATGCGCCCCGCGCCGGAATGGGTGTCATCAACGGGAGCGAAACCCGTGAGCAAGAACCGTGCAGGCGTCTTGTCTTCGTCTACGGAGTCCTTGACAGCTTCCCAGACTTGTGGGAGGCGCTGCCACTCGTCGAATAGAACCGGGGCAGGTTTCAGCAGGTAGCTGTCCAGCTGAGCGTCAGCCGACTGGAAGTCTCATTCACGATTCAGTCGAACGAAAGTCTTTGCTCTCTGTCGAGCGGTCTCAGTTTTCCCCACTGCCTTGGGTCCATCTAAGAGCAGGGCCGGAAGTTCTGCCAAGAGGTAGTCCATTTCGGCGTCAACGATGAGACGGCGATAGTTTCCGAGGAACTTTCCTGTGTTCGTCCTGACTTCCATGGTCCCGGATCCCTCCGTTAACCCTACAACTTCGCAGGCCTCTGCCCTACAATTTCGCAGGCCACTACCCGCTTGTGTTGACCTGGTCTTGGTACGCGTCCTGCGCGACCGGTCGCAGAGGGGAACGGAGAAATCCGGGATGAAAGTGCCGAGATTGCGCAGTGTCTCCCATTTCATGGAACAGCCATGTCTCCCATTTCATGGAACAGCCATATCTCCCATTCCATGGGACAAACGGGTGGGGGTGGGATGGCAGTTTCGCGAGACTAGGGTTTCGACCCATGGGTAAGCGAGCAGCACGGTCAGCAAACGCGTCGACACCAATCGATACCGGTGCAGAGGTGCCAGTGGTCGGACTTCGCGAGCCGTGCCCCTGTGGATCGGGCCGGCGTTACAAGGCCTGCCACGGCAAGGAGCAGGCTGGCGCGAATGTAGTGTCGTCACGGCCGTTCGAGGGCCTCGCCTCCGAGTGCGACATCGTTGCGCTTCGCGAGCTCGTCCCCTCCGCAACGGCGCCTCTGGCATTGAAGGACGGGCGCGTTGTCACGCTTGCGACCGTCCTGCCGATGGCTTGGCCCGCGCTCGTCCGCCAGGACGGCGAGATCATGCTCGGCCTCCAGGTGAACACCGGAACTGGCGATGCGTCACGCGACCTCGGATCGGCACTCGAACTTGCGCTCGCGACTGAACCGGGCAATCCGGTGCCGCCTGCGCGTGACACCTCCGGGGCGCCTCGCCTCCAAGACCTCGTCGACTCATCCGTACCGCTCGTCATCACTGTCCACGAAGGATTCGACTTTTGGGTCGATGCCGCTGAACAAACCGATGAGGTGAATGCCTCCCTCGAGCGGGCGAACTCATACGCCCACCCAACCGCCCGGCTGACCTCGGTCGAAGCGGCCTACTGGACCCAAATGGGCGAGAAGGAGCACCTTCGCTGGGTCATGCCGCACGAGGAGGAACTGCTCCTCAATGCGCTGGCCAGGCTGCAGGCAAGTGATGCGACCTCGCTCGGCGAGGGCACGAGGCTCGTCGGCATGTTCCGCGCCCAGGGTCTGGTTGCCCCGGTCTGGGACCTGCCGCTGGGATTCGGCGCAGCGGCCTGCGAGGAGCCGGCGTCCGATTTCGGCAAGCGACTCGCTGTTGCACTTGCTGACACGACCCCCTTGACTGACGCTGAACGGCGGGCGCGGGCCGGACTCACCACCCGTCAGGTGACCTTGCGCTAGGGACCGCGAATCCGCGACGGAGGGACCGCGAATCCGCGACGGCTCGACGCGACGGCACTCTGAGCCGCGACGATTACCTTGTAATGCTGTGCGCCGGCAGTTTCCCTGAGCCGCTGACACGGCAGGGCAGGCGACGAAGCGCATGGTTCGACAACTATGTCGCCCGGGTGGTTTCGGCTGATGCGCGTGACGTCAGCAGGCTCGCCCATCTCGATCGACTGCCGACGCTCATGAGGCTGCTGGCGGCCAGCAACTCCGGTGAACTTGTCAAGGCGCGATTGGCGAACGATTCGCACATTCCGGAGACGAGCATGACGGCATATGTCGATCTGCTGGAGACGCTGTACTTGATCCAGAGCCTGCCGGCATGGGGGAACAACCTCACAAAACGAGTTGTCGGACGGCCCAAGGTGTCGCTGCTCGACACCGGGCTGGCGGCCCGGCTCAATAACGTCACTCCCCGGGCCATGCAGCCGGGAGCGGTCAGCGATGCTGCGGGAGGATTGTTCGAGGCGTTCGCCTCCGGCGAGGTTCGTCGCCAACTGGGCTGGTCGGAGACGGAGGCCCGAATGTTCCACTTCCGGGATCGTGACGGCATCGAAGTCGACCTCGTGCTCGAGGCGTCGGACCGAAGGGTGGCGGGGCTTGGGATGAAGTCCGCTGGCTCCGTCGCGATGAGCGATTTTTCTGGGCTGAGATTCCTACGTGAGAAACTCGGCTCGCGTTTCAGCATGGGCGTTGTCCTGCACACCGGACGCAAGGCGCTCCCGTTTGGCGACAAACTGTGGGCGCTGCCCTACTCCGCGCTCTGGGCCTGATCTCCCCGGCTACTTGGGCAACAGGTCGACGGCGAGGGTCGGCCAGATCGCCGATGTCGCGGGCGTCCTGCCCCCGGTCCAGGGGGCCGGCACGGCACTGAGCCTTCGCATAATCGCGTAGGCGGGAAACTCGTAGCGCGATCGAGCCTCTTTGAACGTGGGCCATGCCTCGTCCGGGTTTCTCTCAATTGGGAACCCGGAGCATCGCAAAACCTCAACAGCGAAATCGAATTCTGTCCGGGTGATCTGGACCGGAATCTCCTCTCCGGCCCCCAAATGACGGACGCCTTCGGTGGGCATGCCTGCAGCGCTGTCCTGGGCGGCTGCCTCATGCACGGCCACGATCTCGTCCTTCCAAGCCGGAAGGGTGAGGGAACTCGGGAGCGTGTGATGCACCCCACCGAGGAAGCGCCCGACGAACGGGATCCTGCTGCGGCGCGGGCGGTCGGCGAAGAAGTTGATGTAGAGCAGGTTAAAACTCTGCGTGCCCTCGAGGAGCAACCGATAGGAGTCGCGGCGCGGGAGGCTGCTCGTCAGCGACACTTTGAGCGCGGCGGCATCCATGACGGCGAGGAGTGACACCGTGAAGTGGCGATGGGCGCGGGGTGAGCGGACGTACATGAGCATCGGGTAGGTGATGTGGGTGAGCCGGGTGCTTGCCGCCCACAGGGTCCAGGTGTCGAAGAGTCGATCGAGGGTGTCGAGGGAGCCGGTGAGCGATGTCCTGGAGAGCAGTTCAGGGCCCTAGGCAGGGTCACCGGCCTCGCTGACGAGCATGTTTACGTTGATCTCGCGGTCGATGAACGCCTGGTAGATCGTCGGGAGGAATCCGATGAGCATGGCGATGACGATCGGGCCGGTTGCCGCCGCGATGAAGTCGATGACGGTCTGGTTCTCAGCGTCACTGCCCGCGAAGCCGAGGGTGAGCAGGCTTGACCCGGACTCGCGCATGGAGTCACCGATGTCCTTGCCGCCGACCCCGTAGAGCATGAACCCGTGGGCAACGAGGAATCCGACGAGCCAGGCAATGAGAAGCCCCAGAATGATGATGGGTCCGATCCAGGCAAGGGCGGCATCCCGGGCGGTGTAGGTCCTGCGGGTGAGTGCGACCATGCGAACAACAGTGATGATGACCCACATCACGACGTCGGTGTAAAGCGATTTGAGGGGTCTGGGCACGATCACCGTTCGGATGAGACTGACGGTCACACTGAGGAACAGCAGCACCCCGAGGGCGAAGGCGAAGCCTCGGAAGGCGAGTTCCGCGGTGAGGCTCATCGCTTGCCCTCACGACCCATGAATGCCACAAAACGTGACCTTACAAGTTCGAGGGCCTTGGGCGACTACGCTCTCGCATGTGATCATTTCACCAGAAGACACCGGAATTCTCCTCATTGCGGCCCTATCGGTCGGATTCGTGGGGGTTGTCCTCGGGCTGTTCGCGGTCATCCGCCTAGCCTGGCTCCGGCGCACCTATGCCCTGCTGCAGGTCTCCGAGGGCCGTGAGACCTTCGTTGACGTCGTCGCCCGCACCATCGAGGAATTCCGAATCCTGCGCACCGATGTCCACGCCCTCGATCGTGAGATGGCGAATACCCGAGGTGATCTTCGCGAGGCACTCCGGCACGTCTCGGTCGTTCGCTATGACGCCTTCGGTGACATGGCCGGACGCTTCTCCTTCTCGGCTGCCCTCCTCGATGATCAGGGAGACGGCCTCATCCTCACCTCGATCCACGGCCGCGCCGAGACACGCACGTACCTGAAGGGAATCAAGGGTGGCTCCTCCGAGGTCGGTCTCTCGCCGGAGGAGTTGGAGGCGGTGAAAATCGCCAAAGGCGACGATAAGTGACCCGGATCTCATTCCTTGGACCGCGAGGTACCTTCGCAGAGGCTGCACTTCGTACCCTTGAGATCGCTGACCGTGCTGACCTTCTCCCCGCGGAGTCCGTCCACGCGGCCCTGCGCATGGTCCGCGCCGGTGAGTCCGACCTCGCCCTGGTACCGATCGAGAACTCAGTTGAGGGCGCCGTCACCCTGACCCTCGACGAACTCACAAACGGCTCGCCGCTCGTGATCGTCGACGAGGCGGTGCTCCGGGTGCAGTTCAGTCTTCTCGCGCCGGACGGAGTCGAGCTCACGAACATCGACCGCATCGCCACCCATCCGCATGCACACGCCCAGGTGATGGGCTGGCTGCGGGACAACCTCCCAGGCGCCGTTGTCCTTCCGGCCCTGTCGACCGCCGGAGCCGCGGCAGCCCTGCTCGAGGTGCCGCGCCCCTTCGACGCCGCCATTGCGCAGGCGATCGCTGCCGAGATCTACGACCTGAGGATCCTCGCCGATGACATCGGCGACACGAAGGACGCGACAACCCGGTTCGTCCTCGTGGCAAGGCCAGGCGCTTTGCCTGACCCAACCGGCGCCGACAAAACCACATTGAGCCTCTTCATGCACGACGACCACCCCGGGGCCCTCCTCGCGATTCTTACCGAATTCGCTGTTCGGGGGGTCAACCTGACCCGAATCGAATCCCGACCGACCAGGCGTGCCCTCGGCGACTACTTCTTCAGCGTCGACATTGAGGGCCACGTGGCCGATGCGCGGGTGGCTGAAGCCCTCATGGGACTGCACCGGATCTGTCTCGATGTCAGATACTTGGGCTCGTATCCGCGACATGACGGCAAGGCACCGGTGCTGCGCCAGGGCGTCACAGATGCTGACTTCGCCGAGGCCACGCAGTGGCTCGGCCAACTGAAGGGGAACTGAACGTGCGCTACTTCGTCACCGGGGCCGCCGGCTTCATCGGATCCCACTTCGTCCGGCAGTTGCTCGGTGGAGCGTACGGGCCTGACGTCACCGGCGTCACCGTCTACGACAAGCTCACCTACGCGGGCAACCCGGCGAATCTCGCGTCGGTTGCTGGCGACTCGCGCTACTCGTTCGTCCAGGGCGATATCTGCGACGGCACACTCCTTGATTCCGTACTTCCGGGCCACGACATCGTGGTGAATTTCGCGGCCGAGACCCACGTCGACCGCTCGATCTCGGGGCCGCAGGAGTTCCTGCTCACCAATGTTGTTGGTGCGCAGACACTATTCGACGCCTGCCTGCGCCATGGGATCCCGCGCACGGTTCACATCGGCACCGATGAGGTCTACGGCTCGATCGACGAGGGCTCGTGGACCGAGAGCGAGCCGCTCCTGCCGAACTCCCCTTACTCAGCAGCCAAGGCGGCCGCCGAGATGCTCGTGCGCGCCTACCACGTCACGTATGGGCTCAACATCTCCTCGACCCGCTGCTCGAATAACTACGGGCCCTTTCAATTCCCCGAGAAGCTCATCCCCTTGTTCGTCACGAATCTCATCGACGGCGGAAAGGTCCCGCTCTACGGCGACGGGCTCAACGTCCGCGACTGGCTCCATGTCGACGACCACTGCCGCGGCATTGCGATCGTCATCGAGAAGGGCGAGCCGGGCCAGTCATACAACATCGGTGGCGGCCTCGAACTCAACAACCGCGAGATCACCGAGCAGGTGCTCGAGGCGATGGGCGCAGACTGGGATTCCGTTCAGCCGGTCGAGGACCGCAAGGGCCATGACCGTCGCTACTCGGTTGACGACTCCCGACTCCGCGCGATGGGATACGAGCCCCAGCATGCATTCGCGGACGGCTTGGCGGAGACGATCGCCTGGTACCGGGCGAATGAGGCTTGGTGGCGGCCGCTGAAAGTCAAGGCTGCGATCTAGCCGTGCGGGTACTCGTCACCGGATCCCTCGGGCAACTTGGCAGTGAGTTCGTATCGCTCATCAGGGCACGCGGGGATGACGTGCTCGGCCTCGATCGCCCCGACATTGACATCACCGACCCGGCTTCCGTCGTCGCGGCGATGGCCGGGTTCGAGCCCGATGTTGTGATCAACTGCGCGGCCTGGACTGCGGTCGACGAGGCTGAGACCCACGAGGATGCAGCCCTGCTCGTCAACGGTGAGGGCCCGCGAGTCCTCGCTATCGCCTGCGCAGACCGCGGCGCGTGGCTCGTGCACATCTCGACCGATTACGTGTTCTCCGGCGACGACACGACGCCCTACCCAACCGACGCCACGCCCGCCCCGCGCTCGGCATACGGGCGGACGAAACTGGCCGGCGAGATTGCGGTGCAGACAGCACTCCCCGACCACCACTACCTGGTTCGCACCGCGTGGCTCTACGGTCTCCAGGGTGGCAATTTTGTTAAGACGATGCTGAGACTCGAGCGCGAACGCGACACTGTCTCGGTCGTCGTCGATCAGTACGGACAGCCCACCTACGCACGTGACCTCGCCCTGCAGATCCTCATGCTCCTCGATGCCCGGCCCCCGGCCGGCACCTTCCACGCCACGAACGGCGGCGCCACGAACTGGTTCGAATTCACTCGGGCAATCTTCGAACAGGTCGGGTCCGACCCGGCACGGGTCCTGCCCACCGACTCCTCGACATTCGTCCGCCCGGCTCCTCGCCCGGCCTACTCCGTGCTCGGCCATGACTGCTGGGCGCAGGCCGGGCTCCCCGGTATGCGCGACTGGCGTGAGGCGCTGAGCGCGGCATTCGCCGACGGCATGGTCGAGTGACCCTCGACTAGCCCACGCGCGGCATCGCAGCGGGGAGGTCCTGTCAGCGAGAGGCGAGGAGTGCGTCGATGACCTCGGCGACGCCATCGCCGGGCGTGGCGTCGGTCATGGCATCGGCGACATTCGTGACGGCGCGGGGCGCGGAGCCCATCGCAACGCCGGTACCGGCCCACGCGAGCATGTCGATGTCGTTCCACGAGTCGCCGACCGCCACGGTGCGCGCCGGGTTGACATCGAGGCGGGTGCAAAGCTTGGCGAGCATGGTCGCCTTACTCACCCCCGTCGGGCCGATGTCCATCCAGGCGGTGTCGCC
>CAMAWO010000052.1 GCA_945861925.1 Bifidobacterium breve
CTGAGGTGCGAGCCGAGCAGGGAGCCCTCATCTCGGCCTGGCGGCCGATGATCCTGGCCTGGGCCGAGCTGGTCTGGGCCTACGCCACCGACCGGCGTTGACGATGACGAGCGACGCGGCCCTCGCACGGCTCGGGTTCATCGAACTCGATCGCGCCCAACGGATTATTGCCGCGGAGTCGTTCGCTGTGTTCATGGTAGGTGGTGAGGCCCTACCCCACGTGCTCGAAGGTCTGGGAGCATCGGCAGACCCTGATCAGGCGCTGCTGCTGTTCGGCCGGATCCTCGAGGCCTGCGACCATCCGGCGCGCCGGCGAATGGGGTCGGCGCTCCTCGCTGACGATGACCTGCGTGGCCGGCTCTTCGACGTCCTTGGGATGTCGGAGGCGCTCGGTGAATTCCTCGTCCGCCATCCGGGCAAGTGGGAGATTCTCGTCGATGCGGAGGCGCTGTCCGTCGCGCCATCGGCGACCGGCACCCGTCGGGACCTGCTCTTGGCAGTCGGAGCCGATCCCTCCGCCGCCGAACCGATCGCAGCGGGGGCAATCCCTGCCACGCACGATGCGCTGCGTGTTGCCTATCGCACGCATCTGCTCGGCATCGCTGCGCGCGATATCTCTGGACTTGCATCGATGGATGCCGTGGGGACCTGGCTCTCCGACCTCGCTGATGCGGTTCTCGAGGCCGCGCTTGCCATTGCTCGGGCTGGGCTTCCAGCCGGTGCCGTGCCCTGTCGGCTGGCGGTCATCGGCATGGGTAAATGCGGGGGTCGCGAGCTCAATTATGTGAGCGACGTCGACGTCATCTTCGTGGCTGAGGCGGTCCACGATGATGACGAGGCTGGGGCCGTTCGCACCGCGACTCAGCTCGCAAGCGGTCTCATGCGGGCCTGCACGGCTGTGACCTCCGAAGGAACGATCTGGGAGGTCGACCCGGCTCTGCGACCCGAGGGCAAGCAGGGTGCGCTCGTTCGGACGATCGAGTCAAATGTCGGCTACTACGAGCGCTGGGCGAAGACCTGGGAGTTCCAAGCGTTGCTCAAGGCCAGGCCATCTGCTGGGGATCTCGAACTCGGCAGCAGGTATGTCGATGCGGTTGCGCCGTTTGTCTGGGGTGCGGTTGATCATCCGGGATTCGTTGAAGACGTGCAGGCTATGCGCCGCCGGGTCGAGGAGCATGTGCCGGCGCGTCTTGGGGATCGCGAGCTGAAGCTCGGTCCTGGAGGTCTGCGCGATGTGGAGTTCTCCGTCCAACTCCTTCAGCTTGTCCATGGCCGCAGCGACGTCATGCTGCGAAGCCCCACCACCCTTGTCGCGCTCGAGGCTCTCGCCATCTGGGGGTATGTCGGGCGTGATGACGCATCGACTCTCGCTGCGGCGTATCGATTCCTGCGGACCCTCGAGCACCGCATCCAGCTGCATCGCCTGCGCCGGACCCACACGATGCCGGACAACGATCCGGACCTGCGCAGACTTGGCCGTTCGCTCGGGTACCGCTCAGAGCCGATCGCCGAACTTGTCGCTGAGTGGCGTCGGCACGCCCGCGAGGTACGGCGCATCCATGAGAAGTTGTTCTACCGGCCACTGCTTCAGGCCGTCGCCCGGCTCGATGCGGGGGAGGCGCGGCTCACTCCCGAGGCTGCCGAGCAGCGACTCCATGCGCTTGGCTATGCGGATCCGGCGGGTGCGCTGCGGCACCTGCAGTCGCTGACCTCGGGGGTGAGCCGCCGGGCGGCCATTCAGCGGACGCTGCTGCCGGTCCTCCTCGGCTGGTTCGCCGACGCACCCGACCCGGATGCCGGCCTCCTCGGTTTCCGCCGAGTAAGTGATGCTCTCGGTTCGACCCACTGGTACCTGCGGCTCCTACGCGACGAGTCTGCAGCGGCGGAGCGGATGGCACAGGTGCTCGCGAGCAGTCGTTACGCAACCGACCTACTCCTGCGAGCACCGGAGTCGGTTGCGATGCTCGCCGATGACACCGAGCTTGCTCCGAGATCACTCGCGATGCTTCTTGTGGAGGCGAATGCAGCCCTGGCTCGTCATGATGATCCGGAGGCGGGGGTTGCCGCAGTCCGGTCGCTACGGCGGCGTGAGCTCTTCCGCACCGCGGTCGCGGAACTCGTCCATGTTTCGGGGGTCGACCAGGCCGGGGTGTCGCTGAGCGATGTCGCGAGCGCCACGATGGCCGCGGCCCTCCAGGTTGCGATGAGTGTGGTCGAGGCATCGACGGGCGGCGTGCTCCCGATGCGCTTCACGATCATCGGCATGGGCCGGTTCGGTGGGCATGAACTTGGCTTCGGAAGCGACGTCGACGTCATGTTCGTCTACGAGCCGTTCGATGGCGCTGACGAGCAGGCAGCGAATTCAGCGGCCTTCTCGGTCGCCAATGAACTCAGGCGCCTCCTCATGGTGCCCTCGCAGGATCCGCCGGTCGACGTCGACGCCGACCTGCGACCTGAGGGCAAGCAGGGCCCGCTCGTTCGGTCCCTTGACTCCTACCGTGCCTACTACGAGCGCTGGTCCTCCGGCTGGGAGGCCCAGGCTCTCCTGCGAGCGGACGTCGCGGCGGGTGACGAGGAACTGGGAGCAGCCTTCCTCGAACTCATCGACGGGCTGCGCTACCCGCCCGGTGGGATCGGCGAGGAGCAGGTGCGCGAGATCAGGCGGCTGAAGGCGCGGATGGAGTCCGAGAGGCTTCCGAGGGGAGCCGACCCCACACTTCATACAAAGCTTGGTCGCGGCGGGCTCAGCGATGTCGAATGGGTGGTGCAGGTGATTCAGATGCAGCACGCTCATGCAGTCCCGGCTTTGCGGACGACACGAACCCTCGATGCGCTGGCTGCGACGCAGGCAGCTGGGCTCGTCTCGGCCTCGGACGCCGCATCCTTGCGAGCCGCCTGGCGACTGGCCACCGGGGTTCGTGACGCCACGATGCTCGTGCGCGGCAGGGCGTCCGACATGGTCCCGACCGACCTACGCGATCTCGCGGGCATTGCCCACGTGCTCGGCTACCCGCCGGGGGAGTCGGGGCGATTGCTTGAGGACTACCGGCGGGTGACCCGCAGGGCGCGCCAGGTGGTCGAGCGGCTCCTCTACGGTGAAACCGCGGAAGACTGATGAGCGAGCGGGAGGCGCTGACGGGCAATAGGTTTTCCGTTAACCCGCACAATACCGACCAGGTGTATATCCCCCCTATACATTGACCATCTAGGGGGGCTAACGTAACGTCAGGGTGAAGGCAATGACGTACCGCGAGATGGCGGGGGCGATGTCGACGAATGGCTGCACGAGCAAGCCGGGTAAGGGCGATCACGAGAAGTGGTACTGCCCCTGCGGCCAGCACATGACCGTGGTCACCCGCCCGGGCATCGTGTCGCCGGGGCTAGTTCGCGAAGCGATCCGGCGACTTGTGTGCCTACCGAAGGGGTGGTTGCAGTGAAGTACACCGTGCATGCACGACGATGGGAGCATGGTTGGGAGCTCCACGTGGATGGAGTCGGCGTGACGCAGACTCGTGTCTTGGAGCACGCCAAGGGTCAGGTGTGCGATCTCGTCGAGACGATGATCGACAGTCGTCCCGCCGAGGATGACATCGAAGTGACCCTCGACGTTGGCGACCTAGGCTCGCGGGCGCAAGAGGTCCGCGAGATGACCGCTCAAGCATGCGACCTCCAGCGCCGCGCCGCCACGGCCAGCCGTCAAGTGGTCGCTGACATGCGTTCGGTGGGCTTATCCGTGTCCGACATCGCGACCGTGCTCGGCGTGTCTCGGGGGCGCGTGTCGCAACTCATCGCCGACGCGCCCGAGTCAACAGTTTCCGTGACGAGCAGAACTCGCCGCCCGGTAACCACGCGAGCCTGAGGGCAGTATGCCGGCTAGCACTCGCCCGTCAGGGCCAGCACCGCCGATCAAGCCATGAGCTGGACCAGTAGGGCCCGCGAGGAAGAGCCCCCGAAGACTGAGTCTGCGGGGGCTCTTCTGTTCCCCTGACGCGCGAGGCGAATCGACGCGGAGGGAGACGATGTCGACTAGATGTCGTAGTAGAGCTCGAACTCGTGCGGGTGCGGACGAAGGCGAATCGGATCGACCTCGTAGGTGCGCTTGTAGCTGATCCAGGTCTCGATGAGATCAGCAGGGAAGACCCCGCCCGCCTGCAGGTAGTCGTTGTCCGACTCGAGCGCAGTGAGCACCGCATCGAGTGAGCCCGGAACCTGCGGGATGCTCGCCAGCTCGTCCGGCGGCAGCTCGTAGAGATCCTTGTCAACCGGGGCCATCGGCTCGATCTTGTTCTTGATTCCGTCAAGGCCGGCCATCAGCTGCGCCGAGAACGCGAGGTACGGGTTGCTCGACGGGTCGGGCACCCGGAACTCGATGCGCTTGGCCTTCGGCGAGTTGCCGGTGACCGGGATGCGGATGCAGGCCGAGCGGTTGCGGGCCGAGTAGACGAGGTTGACCGGCGCTTCGTAGCCCGGCACCAGGCGGTGGTAGCTGTTGACGGTCGGGTTCGTGAAGGCGAGCAGCGACGGCGCGTGGTGCAGGAGGCCGCCGATGTACCAGCGGGCGATGTCCGACAGGCCGCCGTAGCCGCGCTCGTCGTAGAACAGTGGCTTGCCGTCCTTCCAGAGTGACTGGTGGCAGTGCATCCCTGAGCCGTTGTCGCCGAAGAGGGGCTTGGGCATGAAGGTCGCGGACTTGCCGTGCGCCCACGCGACGTTCTTGATCACGTACTTGAAGAGCATCAACTCGTCAGCTGATGCGGTGAGTGAGTTGAAGCGGTAATTGATCTCGCCCTGGCCCGCGGTGCCGACCTCGTGGTGCGAGCGCTCGACGTGAAGCCCAACCGCGAGGAGCTTGGTGACCATGTCATCGCGGATATCGGCGAAGTGATCGACGGGAGGCACAGGGAAGTAGCCGCCCTTGTAGCGGGTCTTGTAGCCGCGGTTGCCGCCCTCCTCGGAGCGGCCGGTGTTCCAGGCGCCCTCGATGGAGTCGATGTGGTAGTACGACTCGTGCTGGTTCGTCTCGAATCGAACGTCGTCGAAGACGTAGAACTCGGCCTCTGCGCCGAAGTAAACGGTGTCGGCGATGCCGGTCGAGATGAGGTACGCCTCGGCCTTTGCAGCAACGTTGCGCGGATCGCGACTGTACTTCTCATCGGTGAACGGGTCACGAATCGAGAAGTTCATGACAAGGGTCTTCGCCGACCGGAACGGATCGATGAAGGCGGTGGACGGGTCCGGGATGAGCTTCATATCGGACTCATGGATGGCCTGGAAGCCGCGGATCGATGACCCGTCGAACATGAGGCCATCATCGAAGACGGCTTGATCGAATGACTCGACCGGCATGTTGAAGTGCTGCATGACGCCGGGTAGGTCGATGAATCGGACGTCAACGAATCGAACGTTCTCGTCCTTGATGTACTTCAGAACCTCTTGCGAATTCTTGAACATGATTCCTCCTACACTCTTGTGGAGTGCTGTCTGTTGCCCGCGGGGGGCTCGCCTCGCTGCTGGAATGTCACCGGGACGAACCCGGTGACAATGAGAACACTAGGAACGGGCCATGACGCGAGGGTGTCTCGGTTGTTTCGCCCGTGTTAACGACTGGCGGCCGAGCGCTAGGCGGTTACCGTTGATCCCGTGACCAAGATGCCCCAACCACCGTCCCCGCGGGAATCACCCGAATTGCCTGGCGAGGTCGCGGGTCTGGGCCGGCGGGTTGCGGCCATTGCGCTCGACTGGTTCGCGAGCATCCTGCTATCTCGCGTCATCTTCGGGCAATTGACGTACGGCTCATCCGAATCGTCATTCGCGATCCTCATGATCTTCATTGCCGAGGTCGTGATCTTCACCTGGTTGATGTCGGCCTCGTTCGGTCAGCGGCTGCTCGGGATCTCGGTGGTGCGGATGGACGGCGGAAGGCTCTCACTTTGGCGAGTGTTCGTGCGCACGCTGCTCATCTGTCTCATCATTCCCGCGGTCGTGTACGACAACACGGGTCGGGGCCTGCACGATCGTGCGGTCGGCAGTGTCGCAATCCGGTCAAGGCGCCCGGTCCAGCAGACCTGAACGCAGTTCGGGCGGGTTGATGTCGCTGCGCGTCAACGAACGTGCGCTTTGAGCGACATCAACCCGCCCAAACCGGCAGCGCCTGGCGCCGCCGGTTTCCTGGCCTGGGGTTACGAGGGGTTGAGCGTCACCGTGGTCTCGAGTCCGACCCACCCTGCTCCCGACTGCTCGACCAGCCGAATCGCGGCCGGCCCGGCGTTGTCGGGATTGCCGAGGAGTCCATTGCCGAGCACGACTCGCACGGCGCCCTGGAGGCCGTAGCCGGGGGAGTTGAGGACGAAGCTCAGTTGTGGGTTTGTGCCCTGGGTCCAAGAGCACTGCGCTGTCGTGGCCGTTGACGGGGTGGCGACCACCCGCACTGTCGACGGGCATGGCTTGCTCCCAGTGCTCTCGAAGGTCTTGAGGGCCGTGAAGCCCGGGAACACCAACGTCACGTTCGTGCCGGACCATGACGAGGCGCTGTCGTAGGTGATGTCCGCGCCGGTTGTTGCGCCTTGGTCGTACGACCGGAGGGCCGCCGTCAGGTTTGCAGGCACCCCGATCTGGACCCACCAGTTCATCGAGACCCATCCGGCGGAGGATTGCTCAGAAACACGTGCCATGTATTGGGCTGGGGCGATCGGGTTTCGAAGCGTGCCCTCGCCGAACTGGATAGTCACCGGTCCCGCGAGACCCTCATTCGGAGCGCTCACGATGGCGGAGAAGATTGCACTCCCGCTCGTCTGGGTCCAGCTGCATTGGGAGACGGTCGCGTTCTTGGGAGTCGCCGAGACCGTGATCGATGACGGGCAGGGCGCGCTGCCGGTATTTGAGAAGGTGTTCTGTGCGCTCCATCCCGGCAGGGTGAGGATCACATTCGTGTTCGCCCAACCGGAGGCACTGACGTAGGTCGCAGTTGCTGAGGTGAGAGCACCGGCAATGTAGGTGCTCGGAGTCAGGGTGAAGGAGGACGGGACGTCGATCGAGGTCCAGTTGGAGAGGGTCACCCAGCCGGCATCGGACTGCTCCGAGAGCCGAACTGCGTACTCGGCTGGCGCCACTGGATTCTTGAGCATGCCCTGGGACAGGCCGATCGACACCGGACCGTCAAGGCCGCTTGAGGAGGTGACGACGACGGAGAAGACCGCGCCGCTGCTCGACTGGGTCCAGGTGCACTCACTGAATACCGACTTGGCGGTGCCAGAAGCGGGCTTGGCAGTTGTTGTGATCGAGGTAGGGCAGGGCGCTGAACCCGTGCTCACGAACGGATTCAAGGCGGTCCAGCCCGGCATCGTTAACACAACATTCGTGCTCGACCAGCCGGAATCGCTCGTGTAAGTAATGTTCGCGCCTGTCGTGTTGCCGGCATGCGGCGACAGCAGTGAGACCGAGAGGTCACTTGGTGCCCCGCCCGTCATGGCTGCGCCCGCGGGACCGGCAGTGAGAGTCAGGGTTGCGCAGGCGAGTGTGGCGCAGACGAGGGCTGATACGAATCGTCGAGGAGTTGAATGCATGACGCTAGTCTAGTCATGGGGTCCAGCAATGCGCGGTCGATGGGAAATCAACCCTCCGAATTGGGCTTGCGCCCGTTGGAGGGGTCCCACGAGGACTTCCTGAACCGGTAGAAGAGAAGCGGCCCGCCACCGAGGATCACGATTCCGAGGAGCAGCAATGAGATATGGACGACGTTGTTCATGGGCGATCCTGGGGGATGGAAGAACCCGATGACGAAAGCCAGCAGGCTCGCCGAGAAACCAACCCAGCCCACCAGTCGCATTGCAGGTGCCCTGAATCCACGCGGTACCTCCGGCTGGGTGCGCCGCAATTTCAGTGCGGTCATGAACAGGATCATGTACATGATCATGTCGAGTTGGACAGCGATCGCCGTCAGGATCCAAAAGGCCGAATTGACATCGGGAATGATCGCAAAGAACAGCGCGAGGGTGGATACGAGAATGCCCTGAACGATGAGGATATTGACCTGAACGCCGGCGCCGTTCGTCTTCTGCAGGACCCTTGGCAGGTAGCCACTCCTTGCGACAAGGAGTAGGCCCCGGCTCGGTCCGGGTATCCAGGTGACAACACTGGCGAGGATCCCGACCACGATGAGCAGGCCCATGGCACTGGTGCCCCAGGGGATGCCTACGCGGTCAAAGAATGCGTCGAATGCCTGCATCACTCCAGTGGTGAGGTCAATGCCCGCTGGCGGCACACCCACTGCAATCGCCAGGGTAGGGGGAATGAATACGAGCAGGATGAGGATCGACGCCAGGCCGATCGACTTCGGGAAACCCTTCCTCGGGTTGATCATGTCGGGCACATGCACCGCATTGACCTCCATCCCCGCGTAGGCGAGGAAGTTGCTGACGATGAGCACGATGCTGGCGATACCGGTGAAGGCTGGCAGGTAGTCGGAAGCCGACCCTGTCTGCAGCTGCGACTGCCCTCCGTCAGCAAGGTAGATGATCGCCATCACGACGAGCATCGCCGCTGGCACCAGGGTGCCGATGACGAGCCCTTTACTTCCCACGAACGCCGTGTAACTCATACCCCGCAGCGAGATCATCGTGGCAATCCAGTAGACGATCAGGATCGTCGATCCGACGAAAAGTCCGTTGGCTGCCAGCGAGGGTTGAAAGACATACGCCAAGGCCCCGGCGAAAAAGGCAAGTTGCGCCGGAAACCAGACGACGACGGACATCCACTGCTGCCAGATTGCGAGGAATCCGAGCCGATCCCCGTACGCCGCTCGAACCCAGCCGAATACCCCACCATTCCAGCCGCTGGCGAGTTCGGCTGCCACCAGGGCCACCGGCACGAGAAAGACGATCGCCGGCAGCACATACATGAAGATGGAGGCCAAGCCGTAAGGAGCCATCGCCGGCAGCACGCGGATACTTGCAACGGCTGCTGTCGTGAGGAGGGCCATGGTGATCCACGTCAGGCCAACGGCTCGTCGCTGACCGGGGGTGTTCATCGTGGCCCTCGGCTCTCGTATGCAACGAGAGCAGCAACTCTGGCCAAATGAATGACACGCCGATAGGACCGTGCAGACGTCATGGGTTCCTTAGGTCCGTCAAGCGCGAGAGTGCCCATGATGTCGGGTCAAGGCTCACCTCAACCTTGAGGATGTAACCCTAGATGGTGATCGAAACCGGCAGGCCACTTCAACCTGATGCTCTCGACAGCGTGCGAATTGCGAGCCTTTAATAATTTTTGCTCCTGGGAACTGATTGCCGATACAGTGCGTCCAAGTGGTCTCGGGATGAAGTGCGTCCCCACGAACGATAAGGGTTGGGGCATGCAATGAGAACAGGCCCGAAAATACTCACGATAGGGCTAGCGCTTGTTATCTCCGGCGTGGCCGGGTGCGCTTCCACCACCTCAAGCTCGTCCGGTGCCGCGCAGGACGATGTACCCGTGTTGGGCGCGTCTGAATCAGGGTCACCGGCATCGGCAAGCTCCCCGGTCGCATCACCCGGTCCGTCGCAGTCTTCGGTGCCTGTCCCTGCTGAACCCACTGCGGCACCGGCGTCATCCGGTCCACCGTTGCTGGGCAGTAGCAGCGATGGGCCCTGTGACAATGGGATGGAGTACTCCTGTGGTGACACAGGTCCAGCGGGTGGCATCATCGTGTATGTCATCAAGGATGGCTTTTCCTTGAGCAATGGTTACTCGGCGGCATGCAGTAACGACTGCAACTACTTGGAGGCCCAGCCCTCCGCCCTGCCGGGGTCATATCCGTGGTGCGTGGGTCCGGGAGCGACAACGAGCGTCTCGCCGGGCACTGGTGGTGCTATCGGGACCGGGTACTCAAACACCCAGACAATCGCGACCTTCTCGGGCTACTGCTCATCGAGTGCCGCCGGTGCTGCCCTTGCATCGTCATTTGGCGGCTATACCGATTGGTTCCTCCCGGCACAGAACGAACTGAATGAGTTGGACAATAACGGCCCAAAGAAGGCTTCGGGCTACTATTGGACTTCATCGCAGACCAGCCCCACCGAGGCGGATTCGGGCTACTTGGGTGGCGGCGACTGCTGTGCCGCGAAGGGCACGAAGAGCACATCGTTCAACGTGTGGGCGATGCGGGCATTCTGACAATACGTTCCATCATTCACGTCAATGGTCCGGTCTCGTCTTCTTGAGGCCGGACCGAAGACTTCAATCTTGATGGACCGTCGGCGAACGGACCACATCCGTAGGCGGGGGCCTACTCGATCGTGCTCCGGAGGAGAGATGGCTTCCGACACCACTTCGCTCTAGCCGGCGTTCGATACCGGCGGGCTCTTCAATCTGATTTGCATGACACCATCACACTGAGATCCGCCAGGAGGCACCCGGCGCCAATCTGCGAGTGTTGAATCGCATGACGCGACATGCATACCTGCATCCACGGAGTTGCCGGTAGCCTTCGGTTGACCAAGGGGCTGGGGGATCGCGTGGACGTATTCGATATTCACGGTCAGGTGATCGCGGATTACCGCGCATTCACCTCTGCGTTCGTTGAGGTGCGCGACGAGCGGATCAAGCAATTCGTCCAGGGTCAGTTCGAACGAGGCGTTCAGTGGCCGAAGCCATGGCTGAGTCTCAACCCGAACTTCGAATCGGGCGGCTCCGTCAGTGAACTCGTCGAAGCCGGCGTCCTGCATCCGGAGAACGAGCGAATCTTCCGATTCAAGGCCGATCCCGAATCCCTCGTTGGCAATGGCATGGTCCTGCACCGGCATCAGGCGGATGCCATCAGGGCCGCTCAGTCTGGCAAGTCGTACGTGCTCACCACAGGTACCGGTTCGGGCAAGTCCCTTGCCTACATCGTTCCGATCGTTGATGCCGTCCTCCGGGAGACAGCGGAGAACGGCGGCAAGCGACTGCCGGGCGTCAAGGCGATCATCGTGTATCCCATGAATGCACTGGCCAACTCGCAACTTGGGGAACTGCGCAAGTTCCTCAAGCACGGATATCCCGCGGGCGGTGAGCCGGTGACCTTTGCCCGATACACCGGGCAGGAATCATCGGATGAGCGAGCGAAGATTCTCGCTGAACCCCCCGACATCCTGCTCACGAACTACGTGATGCTCGAACTCGTTCTTACTCGGCCAGATGAGCGAAAGCACCTGATCCGGGCTGCGCAAGGCCTGCGTTTCCTGGCCCTCGATGAACTGCACACCTATCGCGGCCGCCAGGGCGCCGATGTGAGCATGCTCATCCGTCGAGTGCGCGACGCCTGCGCTTCGCCAACCCTTCAGGTGATCGGCACATCGGCGACTATGTCGTCAGGTGGCTCGGTCGACGATCAGCGCGCGACCGTTGCGGAGGTTGCGACGAGGCTGTTCGGCACCGAAGTGACCCCGGATCACGTCATCGGGGAGCACCTGCAACGGGCTACGCCGGAGGCTCCTGCTGCCCGAGCAGACCTCGCTGCCTCCGTTTCCGGCTGGGCGGCAGGCAACCGGGGGCGAACGTTCGAAGAACTGGCCGCAGACCCCTTGGCAGCATGGGTGGAAACCACGTTCGGGCTTGAGCGCGAAGGGGGAGATGGCCGCTTGGTGAGGCGCAAGCCGACGACCGTTCCAGAGGCGGCTGCCCGATTGTCCGAGGCGTCGGGCAACCCGATCGAAGACTGCGAAACGGCCATTCAATCGGTGCTGCTGGCCGGGTCGAACGTGCACGGTTCCAATGGTCGGCCGCTCTTTGCGTTTCGCCTGCATCAATTCCTGTCAAAGGGCGACACGGTGCATGTGTCACTCGAGCCCGAGAGCACCCGCTACATCACCGATGCCTATCAACTGCGAGTTCCGGGGCATGCGGAGAAGGCGTTGCTGCCCCTTGGCTTCTGCCGAGAATGTGGCCAGGAGTACCTCGTTGTCGCCAAGGTCGACAAGTTCGGAGACACGGTCTTCGTTCCACGGCAGGACAATGACGCATCGGGCGGCGATGCCGTCACCGGCTACCTCTACGTGTCCGAGGACCTTCCCTGGCCCAATGATCCGCTTCTTGAGGGCCGGCTTCCTGACCACTGGCTGCAGCCTGATGACCGGGGCGGGAATGAGGTCATCGCCTCGAAGCGCAAGTACCTGCCCGAAGAGGTGTGGACGACCCCGGACGGCACGAAGGTGAGCAGTACCGAGGGTGGGCTGCGCGCCTGGTTCATGTCGACCCCCTTTGCGTTCTGCCTGCGGTGCAGGGTCTCCTACGAGCAAGTCCGTGGCAATGACTTTGGAAAGCTGGCCACTCTTGACAAGGAGGGCCGATCATCGGCGGTGACGATCGTGAGTTCCAGCATCGTCCGGGCGCTGAACTCGCTAGGGGCTGACGAACTTCCGCTTGATGCACGCAAGCTGCTCACTTTTGTCGACAATCGCCAGGACGCCTCGCTTCAGGCTGGTCACCTCAATGATTTCGTGCTCGTGGCGCAACTGCGCGGCGCCGTCCATCGTGCGGCAAGCGCCGAGGGAATGCTCACCCACGAGTCAGTCGCCCAGCACGTGAGCCGGGCGATGGGCCTGCAGATGGTCGACTTTGCATCGAACCCGCATGCCAAGTTCGCAGCAAAGGATCAGGCTGAACGAGCATTGCGGCAGGTAGTCGAGTATCGGATCTACACCGATCTCGAGCGCGGCTGGCGAATCACCATGCCCAATCTCGAGCAGACCGGGTTGCTCCGCATCGATTATGCGGATCTTCCGGAAATCGCTGCTGACGCGGAGTCCTGGGTGGGTGCCCACCCGGAGCTCTCGGCTCTGCCGAATGCCCAGCGTGCCGAACTGCTCAAGCTGCTCATGGACGAGTTGCGCCGATCTTTGTGCATTGACGTCGATGCCCTGACCCAGGAGGGCTTTGAGCGGTTGGCCCGCGACTCTCGTCAGCACCTCATCGAGCCGTGGGCGCTGCCGGAGAGCGAACGCATTCCACAGGTCGGAACCCTCTACCCGTCGAAGAGCTCGCCCGGCATGCCACGGGGCGATGTGTTCATGTCGGGGCTTGGCACGTTTGGCCGGTACCTGCGAGGCGCCCGCGGCATCGGTACGCACCTCAATGCCGATGACTCCCAGGCAGTCATCAAGGACATGCTCCGCGTCCTCGACGAATGCGGCCTCCTGACAAGGGTTTCCCAGCAGGCGGATGGCACGCCTGGGTACCGCATCAAGGCTTCGGCACTCATCTGGCTCCCAGGAGACGGAACCAAGGGTGCTGAAGACCCTCTGCGCAAGAGCCTTGACTCCGAGGCTGTCGCGCGGGTCAACCCATTCTTCAGGGACCTCTACCGCGACATCGCCCTGTCCCTTGCAGGCATGCACGCAAAGGAGCACACCGCTCAGGTCCCGCAGGAGAAGCGCATTGCCCGCGAGGATGAGTTTCGGGCAGGAACCCTTCCCCTCCTGTACTGCTCCCCGACGATGGAGCTCGGCGTCGACATCGCGAGCCTCAATGCGGTGGGCCTGCGCAATGTCCCGCCGACCCCCGCCAACTACGCCCAGCGGTCCGGGCGTGCGGGTCGATCCGGGCAGCCGGCCTTGGTCGTGACCTACTGCGCCACCGGCAACTCACATGACAGCTACTACTTTCGCCACAGCCGCGACATGGTGGCGGGCTCGGTCGTGGCCCCAAGGCTCGACCTCGCCAATGAGGATCTCGTTCGTTCGCATGTGCACGCGATCTGGCTCGCCGAGACAGACCAGTCGATGAAGTCGCGCATCACCGATGTGGTCGACGCGACCGGTGATCAGCCGAGCCTGAAGATCTACCCTGATATCTGGGCTGCGCTGAATGACCCTCTGCCGATGAACCGAGCGATCGTCCGTGCCCAGCGCGTCATCGCGGATGTGCGCCAGGCGTGGACCTCGTCAGGTGAGGACGTGACCTGGTGGTACGACGACTGGGTCAACGATCAGGTTGCGGGTGCTGCGCAAGCCCTTGACCGCGCGTTCGATCGTTGGCGAATGCTCTATCGGGCGGCCCGCGCCGAATACGAAGAGCAGTCCAAACTGGCAATCGACGCGAAGGCCTCGGCGGGCCTACGGAAGTCCGCAGCCCGCCGCGCGGCTGATTCACGAAACCAGTTGAACCTGCTGCAAAACGAGGAGAGCGAACTCGGCCAGACCGACTTCTACTCCTACCGGTACCTGGCGTCGGAGGGATTCCTGCCCGGCTACTCCTTCCCAAGGCTGCCACTCGCGGCGTATGTTCCCGGCACACGAACGACTGCCAAGGACGGGGGCGAGTACATCCAGCGGCCGCGGTTCCTCGCGATCAGCGAGTTTGGTCCCGGGGCCCTGATCTACCACGAAGGCTCCCGATACGAGGTCAACCGCATTCAGCTGCCGCGCACCGCGGGGGGTGATCCGAGGGCCGTTGACACCGAGGAGGCGCGCCGATGCCACGCCTGCGGTTATCACCATCCGGTTGCTGTCGGAACGGATGTCTGCGACGTCTGCGGCGAGCAACTCGGCGCGAAGAGCTACGGGCTCCTTCGGCTCCAGACGGTCTTCACCCGAAGGCGTGAACGCATCTCCAGCGACGAGGAGGAGCGACGCAAGTCCGGGTTCGAACTCGAGGTGTCGTATCGATTCCATGGGCATGGGGATCGGCCGGGTTTCATCGCTGCGGAGGCCAGCACATCAGGGCGGACACTGCTGCACCTCACCTACGCCGACAGCGCGACGATTCGCATCGCGAACATCGGGCGCAGGCGTCGGAAGGATCCGTCCGATCGAGGCTTCTGGCTGGATCTCGCCCAGGGCAAGTGGCTCTCGGAGAAGGGAGCGTCGGACGCGACCGTCGACGCAAATGGACTCGACGAGGCGGACGATGTTCAGGCGCGACGCAAGGTCATCCCCTATGTCGAGGATCGGCGCAACATCCTCGTCACCCGACTGGCCGACAGCATTGACCCCGGTGCTGCCGTGACGCTGCGCTACGCCCTCGAGCGCGGCGCGGAGGCACTCTTCCAATTGGAGGACACCGAACTCGACAGCCAGTTGCTGCCCGATCCTGACAACCGGGGGAGGGCATTGTTCACCGAGTCGGCCGAGGGGGGCGCAGGAGCGCTGCGCAGGCTCGTTGCTGAACCAAGGGCATTGGCCCTCGTGGCCGGCAAGGCACTTGAGATCGCCCACTTCGATCCCGTGACCGGCCAGGACCTCGATCACGCGCCGGGTGCCAGCGAGCGATGCGAACGAGCCTGCTACGACTGCCTGCTCAGCTATCGAAACCAACTTGAGCACTCGGTCATCAACAGGCATGACATCAGGGACCTCCTCCTTGAGTTGACGCGCTCGACGACAACCGCGGGCGCCGGTGGCCGCAATCGCGATGATCAGCGAGAGGTCCTGAAGAAGCTTGCGGACTCGGGGCTCGAACGAGACTTCGTCATTTGGCTCGATGAACAGGGCTACCGACTTCCGGACGACGCACAGATCACCGTCGAAGGTGCGAGGGCGCGACCTGACCTGGTGTACGAGTCAGCTGACACCCGAGTAGCAGTGTTCATCGATGGACCGCATCATGATGCGGTCCACCAGATCGAGCGGGATCTGCTGGCCCAAACCAGGCTTGAAGATCTCGGCTGGCTCGTCATCAGAGTGCGGCACGACGACGACTGGGTCACATTGGTCGGCAGCTATCCATCGGTGTTCGGCGTAATCAGTTAGCCAGAGACTCCCGGTGCGTCTGTGGCTCGCCATATGCCACCGCTACGGTGGGCCAACGGTGAGGTTCAGGGGGTTGGAGTGACAGAGTACGCGGCAGGGGCGCTGGTACGCGCTCGCGGGCGTGAATGGGTGGTGCTCCCTGACAGCGAGCCGGAGTTCCTCGTGCTTCGGCCGCTCGGAGGCGGCGCCGACGACGTTGCCGGTGTCTTCCCTTCTCTTGAGCAGGTCGAGCCTGCGACCTTCCCGCCTCCGACCACGGGCGATCTCGGCGATGCGTCATCGGCGGGCCTGCTCCGCACCGCCTTGCGAATCGGGTTTCGCTCGAGCGCCGGGCCATTCAGAAGCCTGGCTGGCATTGCCGTCGAACCGCGCGCCTACCAATATGTGCCCCTCATGCTCGCCCTGCGCCAGGAGCGAGTGCGCATCCTCATCTCTGACGATGTTGGCATCGGCAAGACCGTGGAAGCAGGGCTCATCGCTGCCGAGCTACTGGCACAGGGTGACGCGAAGCGGCTCGCGGTGCTGTGCAGTCCGGCCCTGGCCGAGCAGTGGCAGGCAGAGTTGCGGGACAAGTTCGGGATTGATGCCGAGCTCGTCCTCACGAGCACGGTTCGAAGGCTCGAACGCGGACTCATGATGAACGAGTCCCTGTTCGAGCGATACCCCTTCGTCGTGGTGTCCACCGACTTCATCAAGAGCGATCTGAGACGCAGCGAGTTCCTCAACCAGTGCCCCGAGTTGGTGATCGTCGATGAGGCTCACACCTCAGTCTCCGACGACGCGAAGGTCGGCAGGAGATCAACCCACCAGCGCTACGAGCTGCTGCGCAAGCTCGCGGCCAACCCCGATCGACACCTGATCCTGGTGACCGCTACCCCTCACTCCGGCAAGGAGGAGGGCTTTCGCAACCTGCTCGGGCTCCTCGATCCGCGTCTGGCGACCATCGACCTCGACGACGCCGATGGGCGAACCCTCCTCGCCCAGCACTTCGTCCAGCGCAGACGTGCTGACATTCGCACCTTCCTCGCCGAGGAGACCGCGTTCCCGAAGGACCGCCAGACCCTCGAGTCCCCCTACTCGCTGACCCCCGAGTACCGGGCGCTGTTCGACAAGGTCCTCGCCTACGCCCGCGAGCAGGTGCAGTCGGGCGAAGGCTCGGCCACCCGCCAGCGGGTGCGCTGGTGGTCGGCCCTGGCGCTGCTGCGTGCGCTGGCCAGTTCGCCGGTCGCGGCTGCAGCGACCCTCCGGACGCGTGCTGCCGGTGCGGGGGCGAGCGATGTCGAGGAGGCCGATGCCATTGGCCGGGCGGCGGTGCTCGATGGTGCCGACGACGATGCCGTGGAGTCCATCGACGCTATCCCAGGCGCGGACGATGCGATCGACGACGGCCCGACCCCGCATCGCACTCGCTTGCTCGCGCTCGCACGTGAGGCCGATGCCCTGACCGGCCCGAAGAAGGATGCCAAGCTCGCAGCACTGGTCAAGGAGGTGAACGCCCTGCTGAAGGACGGTTTCGACCCGATCGTGTTCTGCCGCTTCATCGACACCGCCGAGTATGTCGCTGCCAACCTTGCCGATGAGCTGAAGAAATCGGTCACCGTCGTGGCCGTCACCGGCACCCTTCCTCCATCTGAGCGCGCCCAGCGGATCCGAGACCTCACCGAGACTGATGGTCGCCGCGTCCTCGTGGCGACCGACTGCCTGAGCGAGGGAGTGAACTTGCAGGAGGGGTTTCAGGCAGTCATCCACTACGACCTCGCCTGGAACCCGACCCGGCACGAGCAGCGCGAGGGCCGGGTCGACCGCTTCGGACAGAAGGCCGAGATCGTGAAGGCGGTGACGATCTACGGCGTCGATACCCGCATCGACGGCATTGTCCTTGACGTCCTCATCCGCAAGCACCGGCAGATCGCGGCAACGACAGGGGTCTCGGTTCCGGTCCCCGATTCGTCCGACTCCGTCGTCGAAGCACTGCTCGAAGGACTCCTGCTCCGCGGGCAAGATCCCGACCAGCTCGTGCTCGACCTCGGGCTGGCCGAGCAATCAGGGGCCTTGCATCGCGAGTGGGAGTCGGCGGCCGAGCGGGAGAAGGCCAGCCGCACCAAGTACGCGCAGCGATCGATTCACCCGGAGGAGGTCGCGGCCGAGGTCGCCGATATACGCCGTGCACTGGGAACCCACGCTGATATCGAGGCATTTGCCAGCGAGGCGCTGCGTTCGCTCGGGGCGTCGGTAACGACGACCGCTGATGGTTTCACCGCTGTCACGGCGACTCTCACCGCCGGGGTGAAGGATGCCCTCCCGGCCCGTCACAAGGAGCCGTATCCCTTCCACCGCGCCCTGCCGATCGAGCGCACGCACGCCCTGCTGAGCCGAACCGATCCGGCGGTCGAGGCAATCGCGAGGCACGTCCTCGACGCAGCGCTGGACCCAACCGTCCCTGACGATCAGCGGCCGGCACGCCGGGCCGGCGTGATGCGCACGAACGCGGTGACCACCCGCACGACGATCCTGCTCGTCCGATTCCGATTCCATGCCGAGCTCCCGCTCGCCGCTGGCGGCACGAGGCCTCTCGTGGTCGAGGACGCCAGGCTCCTTGGCTTCACCGGGGCACCTGACAGCGCCGTCTGGATCGACGACGACGAGGTCGAGCGCATTGCGATTGCCAGGCCTGACGGCAATGTTGCGGCCGACCTTGCCATCGCGGCAGCGGCTCGGGTGCTCGATGGCCTCGGTGCTCTGGCACCGAAGCTCGACGAGCTTGCCGACGAGCTCGCCGGGCAGGTGCTCGACAGTCATCGGCGTGCCCGGGCAGGAGCTGGCGCGGCACGCCGCGGGCTGAAGGTGACGGCCCAGAAGCCGCCAGACATCCTCGGTGCATACGTTTTCCTCCCCGTTGCGGGTGGCACTCCATGAGTTCGGCTGACTTCACCTGCATCCGAATCGTCGGCGGGCTGTTGCCACCTGACCTGCTGGGGCGCATCCTCAGCGGCGATAAGGATCTGGGCGGGCTGACACCAAGCGACTACCACCTACCCTCTGGCGAGACGCCCAAGGAGGCAGCGAACCGGGCATGGGGCTACCTCCTTGGGGCGTGGTCCGCCTACCGACAGGCTCTCGCGAAACTGCCCGAGGGCGATCCGGCCGTGGGCCTGACGAGGGAGAGGTGGCTGACGGTCCTGTTCAAGGAGCTCGGCTACGGCAGGTTGCAGCAGACGCCCGCAGGCGGGCTGCACGCCGACGACAAGGCGTTTCCGGTCTCCCACCTGTGGGGTGCGGCGCCCCTCCACCTGCTCGGGTGGGGTGTCGAGCTTGACCGCCGGACGAAGGGCGTGCCCGGCGCGGCCGATCGCGCGCCGCAGGCGATGCTCCAGGAACTGCTCAACCGCAACCATGACTACCTCTGGGCAATGCTCAGCAACGGTCGCATCCTGCGGCTCCTGCGCGACTCCACCCGCCTGGCCGGCCAGTCATCTGTCGAGTTCGATCTCGAGAGCATGTTCGACGGCGAGGTGTTCAGCGACTTCGCCCTGATGTTCGTGATGCTGCACCAGTCGCGGGTCGAGGTGCCCGAGGGCGGAGTGCCGTCGGACT
>CAMAWO010000053.1 GCA_945861925.1 Bifidobacterium breve
ATTCTGCCAGTTGGATGAAGCTCTGTTCGTCGAGGTAGGTGATGAGCACGGCTCGGTGCGGTCCGTGAAAGACGAAGTACGTGCCCGCGGCGACCGCGCTGGCTCCTGCGGATAACCCATCGGCGATGTCGATCAAGGAACCGACGCCACCGTTTGCGATGAGGGGGACGGGGATGGCGTCCGACGCTGCTCTGATGAGCGTCAGGTCAAGCCCCGACGCCATGCCCTCCCGATCGACCGAGGTCAGGAGAACCTCGCCTGCGCCGGCATCGACCCCCGCGGTCATCCAGTCCAGCCACGAGCGCTTCTCGGCCTTACCGCGCGTTGAGGCGAAGAGACGGTCCTGGCCGAGGCGTCCACGCTTGACGTCAACTGAGAGCACGACGGCCTGGCTGCCGAAGCGAGACGCAATCTCGTGGATAAGTCTGAAGTCCTCGAGGGCCGCGCTCTGGATGCTGATCTTCTCGACTCCGAGGGCAAGAATCCTCGCGGCCTGGTCGACCGTCGTGACCCCACCGCCGTAGCAGACCGGCATGTAGCACTCACCGGCAAACTGCTCGATCATCTCGAAGTTCGGGCCGCGACCGAGCCCGGATGCCTCGATATCGAGGACGATGAGTTCGTCCGCATACTTCTCGTTGAAGATACGGATCGCGTTGTTCGGGTCGCCGACGTACTTGGGATCCCTGAATTGCTGCGTCTTGACGAGGCCCGACCCCTTGAGGAGAAGGCAGGGAATGACTCGCGGCCTCAGCATTGAATGGCCAAAAAGCGACGAAGCAGTTCGAGGCCGAACCTGTGACTCTTCTCGGGATGGAATTGGACACCCATGACTTGGCCGCGGCCAATGGCGGCGGTTATCGGCCCTCCGTGATCGGTGGTTGCCCACACATCGTTGGGGTCCACGCAGTCGACACGGTAGGAGTGCACGAAGTAGAAGCGCTCGTCCACGACGGCTTCGGGGCCGGCAGGAAAGAGCAAACTCGGCCCGGTCGGCGTGACCTGGTTCCAGCCCATGTGCGGCACCTTGAGCCCGGACCCCGATGGCGGCTCAATTCGTACGCACTCGCCCGGAATCCAGCCGAGGCCGGTGCCGTGACCCTCGTGACTCGAATCAACGAGGAGTTGCATGCCAACGCAGGCACCCAAGAGCGGACGATTGCCCTCGCTCAGCAACTTCAGGAGGGGTTCGCGCCAACCTCTCTGGTCGATGACCGTCGCGGCAAAGTCAAAGGAGCCCACCCCAGGCAGGATGATGTGGCTGGCGCTCGGCAATTCGTCTGGCGAGGTCATACGCCTCGGCTGCCCGCCCAATTGCGTGATCATCTTGGCCATAGCCGCAAAATTGCCGATTCCGAGATCTGCAATCCCGACCATCATCCCGTCACTATAGATTGCAACTGTCGCGACGAAGATTGTGACGACGAAAGTGAGGGCGGTGAGCGATGATTAAGGGACGGCAGACCGTCTACCTCATGACAGAAACCTATCCACTTGCCGGCCCCGACGACCCTTTCCTTCATGACGAGGTAAGGGCCCTCGCTGAGGTGTTCGACCTAGTTCTTATCCCAACGACGAACACCGGCGGTGACTGTGCTCCCCTCCCAGCGAATGTGGAAACGCGCCTCGGCCTAGCTGCAACGGCGTCAAGTCGCCGTGCAAGGGCTAGGAGCCTCATTCGGGCGACTTTCTCACCATTGCTCTACCGTGAGATTCTCGGCTCTTGTCCCGCAAGCCTGCGAACTCGATCCCTTGCCACGATTCTCGTTCGACTGTCTAGGTCTTTTCGGGTGGAAGCCTGGGTGCGAAGCCAGCTGATCCCGGGCATGGAGCCCGGGTCATCGCTCATGTATTCGTGGTGGAGTTTTTCCGCTGCCTACGGTGCTGGTCGAGCTCTTCAGGGCACAGGCATCCCTTTCATCACTCGAGCTCACGGCTATGACTTGTTTGCAGACCAGGAAGTAATTGGCTTTATACCCTTCCAACGCCAGTTGATTGTGGTCTTGAGTCTCATGGCGTGTGACTCGCACACAGGTGCAAACTACCTACGCGAGCGATACCCCGACCTAGCGGGCAAGGTAACGACGTCATATTTGGGCACCGAAGATCAGTGCGTTCTCTCCGAGGCGTCCTTAGACGGAGTCTTGAGAATTGTCACCTGTTCGTCCAACACGACGGTGAAGCGAGTCGATCTGCTGGCCCGCGGATTGTCACTGATGGCAAGCACTTCACCGGATATTGAATTCCACTGGACTCACATAGGCGTTGGTCCGCTCGCTGGCGAACTGAAGTCTTTAGTCAACAACCTTCCCGGCCTCGTCGGGCGGTGCACCATCACCGGCTATCTCACGGAGCCGGAATGGCGTCAGCAGTTCACGGGTCGACCGGTGGACCTCTTCGCGAACGTCAGTTCTTCGGAGGGCCTGCCGGTCTCCTTGATGGAGGCTGCGAGCTTCGGAATTCCGATGATGGCGACCTCCGTGGGGGGGATGCCCGAAATCGTCAGTGAAGCGAATGGCATCCTGCTTGAAGCGAATCCCAGCCCGGCGTCAATCGCGACAGCGTTGGAGGCATTCGCCCGGCTCACGCCTGAGGAGCGGGCGTCCAAGCGTGCAGCAAGTCGCGCCACCTTCGAGCGCGACTTCGATGCTGCGGTGAACTACGCGACCTTCATCACCCTCCTCAAGGCAATGGCCGCCTGATGATGGCCGGTGGTTCTTCCATGCGAGAGACTTGAGGCTCGACCGTTAGGTGAAGATGAGGGTGAGGGCACGGGTGACTTCAGATCTGGCATTTGGGCTCGTCGGTTGCGGACGCATCGGCAAGCGCCACGCCGACCTGCTGAGCAGTGGCTCGATTGTCGGCGGTCGACTCGCAGCGGTCTGCGACATCGATCCGCCGCGAGTCGCGGCCTTCGCTGAGACCTACGGTGTCCCTGGGTTTGCCAGCGTCGCTGAGATGGTGGAATCCGTTACCCTCGACGTCGCAACGGTCTGCACTCCATCGGGGGACCATGCGCAGACAACCATCGAGGTGGCGGGACACGGCTTGCATGTCGTCGTCGAGAAGCCGATGGCCTTGACCCTCGAGGATGCCGATCGAATGATCCTCGCCTGTGCTGAGAACCGGGTGAAGATCTTCGTCGTAAAGCAGAACCGCCTCAACCTGCCGATCCAGAAGGCGTTCGAGGCGGTGTCGCAGGGCCGCCTCGGCAAGATGGTCATGGGCACTGTCCGGGTGCGGTGGTGTCGCGATGACTCCTACTACCAACAGGACGCATGGCGCGGCACCTGGGCGCAGGATGGCGGGGTGCTCGCGAATCAGGCGAGCCACCACATCGACGTCCTGGAATGGATGATGGGCGACGTCGACAGCGTCTTCGCGATGGCCCGCACGGCTCTGGCCGACATCGAGGTCGAGGACACCGCGGTGGCGCTGCTGAAGTTCCGATCGGGGGCCCTCGGTGTTGTCGAAGCGACGACGGCCACCCGTCCCAAGGACCTCGAGGGTTCCCTCTCGTTGCTGGGTGAGCTCGGCTCGATCGAGGTGGGGGGCTTCGCGCTCAATGAGCTCAAGACCTGGAACTTCGTGACGCCCGACCCGGACGATGTCGACGTGCGCGAGCGCTTCTCGGTCAACCCGCCTGATGTCTATGGCTTCGGTCACCGGATGTATCTCGACCACGTTGTTGACTGCATCCGATCCGACACCCAGCAACTTGTCGATGGGTTCGAGGGGCGGCGCAGTCTCGAGCTCATTTCGGCCATCTACGAGTCGATCGAGACGGGTACCGAGATCCCGATCCGATTCAAGGCACAGCATTCGAAACTCGGACGCAGTTCGTGACCTACGAGACCCGTGAGTGCGGGATTCGCGACGTCACCGCTGGCGATGGGGTCGTCATCTACTCGCCGAGCAACATCTACGGGGCCACGCTCGGCGATGACGTCTTCGTTGGGCCCTTCTGCGAGATCCAGGGGCAGACGATCATCGGCGCCCGAACCCGTGTTCAGTCGCATAGCTTCATCTGCGAAATGGTGACGATCGGCGAGGATTGCTTCATCGGGCACGGGGTCATGTTCATCAACGACCGACTGCGCGGCGGCCCGGCGCGAGGCGACCGAACCCGCTGGGAGTCGACGCAGATCGGGTCTCGGGTGAGCATCGGATCAAACTCCAGCATCTTGCCGGTGCGCATCTGCGATGATGTCGTTATCGGCGCGGGGAGCGTCGTGACCCGTGACATCGAAGTGCCGGGGACGTATGCCGGAAGCCCCGCGAGGAGGATCAGCGCTCATGAAGTTCCTTGACCTCCAGTGGCAGCAGGGCAGTCTCCAGCCGGCGCTCGGCGAGGCGATGGCGGCGGTGCTCGCCAGTTGCGACTTCATCAACGGGGCGGCCACCCGCGAGTTTGAGGTGGCCTACGCCGCGTACGTGGGCTCGACCCACTGCGTCGGGGTCGGCAATGGCACCGATTCCCTTGAGATCATCCTTGAGGCGGCGGGTGTCGGGCCCGGCGATGAAGTGATCGTGCCGGCGATGACCTTCGCAGCGACGAGTGAGGCGGTCCTTCGAGTGGGGGCTTCGCCGGTGCTCGTTGACGTCGGCTCGGACCTCGTCCTCGACCCGGCGCTAGCGCTCGCCAGCGTTACTGAGCGCACGAGAGCGATCATTCCGGTCCACCTGTATGGGTTCCCTGTCGATGTCGAGGCACTGGCGTCGATGGCTGCCCCGGATGTGCTCATGATCGAGGACGCCGCGCAGGCGCACGGCGCCACAATTCGCGGCCGCATGGTTGGCTCGCTGGGCCACGCAGCATCGTTCAGCTTCTACCCCGGCAAGACGCTGGGAGCCTTCGGAGATGCCGGCGCGATAACGACGAGTGACGCAGCACTGGCGGAGCGGGCTCGACGGATCGCCAATCACGGGCGCCTGGGCAAGTTCGACCATGAGCTGGCTGGCCGCAATTCGCGGATGGACTCGCTGCAGGGCGCCGTGCTCGGGGTGAAACTCGCCCATTTGGACTCTTGGGTTGCCCGGCGACGTGCGATCGCTGACCGTTACCTCGAAGCGTGGAAGGGCCTTGACTGGCTGACCCTGCCAGCGATCCCTGCGGGCGGGCAGCATGGTTGGCACTTGTTCGTGCTGCGCGTCGACGTTCGTGAGCGGTTTAGGTCCCATCTGCATGACGCTGGCGTGCCGACCGGCATCCACTATCCCGAGAGCCTGCCGGAGTTGGCCTTCCACCGAGGCACGGTCGACGAGGCTGCCTACCCCATTGCCATCGACGCCGCCGCGCGAGTCGTGAGCGTGCCGATCGGGGAGCACCTCACAGACGACGAGGTCGCCTTGGTCATTGAGACGGTGTTGTCATATGCACCCTGAGACGATTCGAGTCGCAGCATGAGCGGGCTCACAGCAGCAGTCATCGGGCTCGGCTACGTCGGCCTGCCGCTCGCGCACGGCGCGACCCTGGCTGGCATGTCGGTCATCGGGTTCGACACCTCCGCTCGCACCGTCGAGTCGCTCAACTCGGGCCATTCGCACATCGATGACCTCTCGGACGACGACGTAAACGCCATGCTTGGTGCCGGGTTTGTCGCCACGACCGACCCCGCGAGTCTCGCCGGGCCCGATGTCATCGTCATCTGCGTCCCGACACCGCTCTCGGCCGAGAACGGCCCCAACCTCGACGCGGTCGAATCGGCCGCGCGTGCAGCTGCCGCTCATCTTCGCCCCGGGCAACTCGTCGTCCTGGAGTCGACGACCTATCCCGGCACGACCGAAGAGGTGCTCGTCCCGATCCTCGAGACGAGCGGACTGAAACTCGGCATCGACTTCTTCTGCGCGTTCAGCCCGGAGCGCATCGACCCGGGCAATGCCGTCTACACCCTCCAGAACACCCCGAAGGTCGTTGGCGGCATGACTCCGGAGTGCACGAGTCGGGCGGCGGAGTTCTACGGCCGCATCGTCGAATCGGTCGTCATCGCGAAGGGGGTTCGCGAGGCGGAGATGACGAAGCTGCTCGAGAACACCTACCGGCACGTGAACATCGCCCTCGTCAATGAGATGGCGCGATTCTGCAATGAGCTCGAGATCGACCTCTGGGATTCGATCCGCTGTGCAGCCACGAAGCCCTTTGGATTCAGCCCCTTCTACCCGGGCCCGGGCGTCGGCGGCCACTGCATCCCCATCGACCCGAACTACCTTTCGTACCGGGTGAAAACCAGCCTGGGCTTTCCATTCCGGTTCGTGGAGCTCGCTCAAGAGATCAACGCGAGCATGCCTGGCTACGTGGCCCGCCGCGTGCAGGATCTGCTCAATGAGTTCGGCAAGGCCGTCCGAGGCGCACGCGTGGTCCTCCTCGGGGTCACGTACAAGGCCGACATCACCGACCAGCGAGAGTCGCCTGCGGTCGACGTCGCCGAGGCGCTCATCCTCATGGGGGCCGATGTCAGGTACCACGACCCCTTCGTCGAACAGTGGGATCTTGACGGGCGCGTGCTCACCTGCGTTGAGAATCTCGACGATGAACTGGCGAAGGCTGATCTCGTCGTGCTCGTGCAGGCCCATTCGCAGTACGACCTCGCTGCCCTCGGAGCCCTGCCGAAGCCCTTGCTCGATACGCGAGGGGTGGTCACCGGCCCGATGGTCACCCGCCTGTGAGTCGCCGCCTGCGGGTTGTTCATGTCATCGCCCGGATGAATGTGGGCGGCCCGGCCGTTCTCATCTCGAGTCTGGCCCGTGACATCGATTCCGATGAGTTCGACTTCACGCTCATCACCGGCAACTGCGCTGATGACGAGGCCGACTACCTCCATACCCAGGCACCGGACGTGGCCGCTGAGCGCATCGATGGTCTTGGCCGCTCGGTGCGGCCGTGGTCGGACGCCGCCGCTGTAGCCACGCTCGTTCGGAGATTCCGGGAGATTCGTCCCGACATCATCCACACGCACACCGCGAAGGCCGGGGTCGTGGGCAGGGCAGCCGCAAAGCTCGCTGGCGGCGGAGCATCGGTCGTCCACACGTATCACGGGCATCTCCTCCACGGATATTTCTCGCCGGCCAAGACTCGTGGCGTCGTTGCCCTTGAGAGGGGCCTCGGGCGGGTGACGGATCGCTTCGTCGCTGTCGGTCCCCAGGTTCGCGACGACCTGCTCGCCGCTGGTGTTGGCCGCCCGGCCCAGTACGTCGTGATCCCGCCCGGGCTCTCACTGCCGCCCATGCCGAGCCGAGTAGCGGCTCGGGCGTCGCTGGGCCTCGACCCTGAGCGCCCGGTGATCTCGATGATCGGACGACTCACCGGTATCAAGCGGCCGGATCGGTTCGCCGAGGCTGTCGCCATCGTCGCCGCAACGAACCCGGATGCTCAGTTCGTCGTCGCGGGAGCCGGAGACCTCGAGTGCGAACTCCAAGGGCTAGTTGCGGCGGGTTCCCTGCCGGTGACGATGCTCGGCTGGCGATCAGACGTCGAGACCGTGCTGGCGGCGAGCGATGCCCTCGTCCTCACGAGCGATAACGAAGGAACCCCGCTCAGCCTGATTCAGGCCGGGCTTGCCGGGCTTCCGGTCGTGGCGACCGACGTCGGTTCGGTCAAGGACGTCGTGGCGGGCGAGGAGACAGGCTTGCTCTGCGATCCAGACGCGACCGCAGTCGCGCAGGCACTTGCTCGACTGCTCGATGATCCGGGTTTGGCGCGGAAATTCGGGGCGAATGCGCGGGCGCGAGCCAACCGGCTCTTCAGCACGGCCGGCATGGTCGCGGCGCATGAGACCCTCTATCGGTCATTGGCGCATCGCTGACAGCAGCGTGTGGAAGGATGAGGCCTCAACCGATGGAGGCAGTACGTGGCGAAGTATTTGGTGACCGGAGGGGCCGGCTTTATCGGCTCCCACTTGGTGGATGCTCTCGTGGCTGGTGGCCACACGGTCATCGTCCTCGACGACCTCTCGACGGGGCGTCACGACAACCTTCGTCAGCACGCGGGGAGCACCTCGGTCGAATTCGTCCTTGGGTCAATCCTCAATGAGGCGCTTGTTGATGATGTCGTGCGGCGCGTTGATGTCGTGCTGCACTTTGCCGCTGCGGTGGGCGTGAACCTCATCGTCGAGCGGCCGCTCGAGAGCCTCGCGACGAATATCCGAGGCTCTGAGATCGTGCTGGAGAAGTGCCACAAGTACGGACGCAAGGTCCTCGTCGCGTCAACGAGCGAGATCTACGGCAAGAACACCTCCGACGCCCTGAGCGAGGAGGACGACCGCATCCTCGGCTCGCCGCTGAAGACCCGATGGTCCTACAGCGAGGCCAAGGCGATTGAAGAGGTGCTCGCCTACGCCTACTATCGCGAGAAGGGCCTGCCGACCGTCATCGTCCGACTCTTCAACACGGTCGGCCCGCGTCAGGTCGGCCACTACGGAATGGTGCTCCCGCGCCTTGTCGATCAGGCGCTGCGCAACGCGCCGCTCACCGTGTACGGCACCGGCCAGCAGACCCGCTGCTTCTGCCACGTGAGCGACATCGTCGTCGCGATCCTCGGCCTCGTTGACTCGACCGAGTCCGAGGGCAAGGTCTTCAACGTCGGCTCCCGTGGCGAGATCTCGATCCAAGGCCTCGCGGAGAAAATCCGCGACATCACTGGCTCAACCAGCGAGATCATCTACGTTCCGTACGACGAGGCATACGAGGCAGGTTTCGAGGATATGCAGCGGCGTCGCCCCGACACCACGCGCATCTCGAACCTCCTCGGTTGGGCTCCCACGCGGGATCTCGATCAGATCGTGGCCGACGTCGCCGAGGATCTGAGAAGCCGACAGATTTCGTGAACCCCTGGCTCATCGCCCTCGTCATCGGCGCAAGCGCGGTCTTGTCCACGATCGTCGTCGACCTGAGCATTCGGATGTCGCATCGCGTTGCGGCCTACGACCACCCAGATGGGGAGCGCAAGACCCAGGACCGTCCTATCCCGAAACTCGGCGGTGTGGCGGTCGCCCTGGCCCTCACGACCTCCGTGATCGCCGTGCTCCTCGTGACCAGCCGCTTTCAGGCGCTTGGCCTGGCCCTGAGCGTGCTCTTCCCAGCGTTGCTCGCCGCACTTATCGGGTTCCTTGACGACCGTCAGGCCCTGACTCCATACCTTCGGCTCGCGATGCAGGCCGGGGTTGCCGCCCTCGCCTGGGTGCTGGGAACCCGGTTGAGCATCACCGGGATCGTCGCACTCGATGCGCTCATCCTGGTGTTGTGGGTGCTCGTCCTCATCAATGGCATCAACCTCCTCGACAACTCCGACGGGCTCGCCGGCGCAACCGTGCTCATTTCGTCGTTCGGGGCTGCCGTGATCGCCGTCATGTACGGGCAGATCCTCGTGAGCATCCTCGGGTTCGCGATCGCGGGGGTGACGGTCGGATTCCTCTGGCACAACTGGTTCCCGGCGAAGGTCTACATGGGCGATGCCGGAGCGTACTTCCTCGGATTCCTGCTCGCGATCCTCACCGTGCGACTCAAGCCGACGGAGGCACCCGTCCTCGTGGGGGTGGTCATTGCCATCCTGCTCGTGCTCGTGCCCCTCTTCGACACCACGTTCGTCGTCATCAACCGACTACGTCAGGGCATCCATCCGTTCACGGCCGGACGCGACCACCTGAGCCATGTGCTCCAGGGACGAAGCCTCTCGGTAGCCGGGTCAGTTGCCGCCTTGCAGTTGGTTGGCGTCGCTGGCGTCATTGCTGCGATTGTCCTTGCTGCGGCGTATCGATAGCCCGCTTGCTGCGAAGGTGAGCCACAGGGCGTAGGTGAGGAGCACGTAGATCGGCACCTCGAGGAAGATCTTCTGCCGCATCGCGTCTGTCCAGATCGGACCCTCGGCCTCCCTGTCGGGGTAGTAGCGGTTCGACCACAGCACCGGGATCGCGATGAGTGCGTAGAAGACGGCGAACCAGGCGTAGCGCTTGCACAACTCCCATGAACCGTGCCGGCCGCGGGCCCGGATGATGAGGGCAGCTGCCGCGGCGATGAGGAGCAGGTAGCGCCAACTCGAGAACAGCCAGTTGTAGGGGGTGGTCCAAGGCAGGCCCTCGACGAGGAAGTTCTGGGCGTACCCGGCAGTGGGTCGAAACGCCTCGGGGATGGTGATCGTGAGGGACTTCACGAGACCGCGCACTGCTTCGTATGGATGCTCCTTGATGAAGGTGTTGGCCGCCGCCTCGAGCCGGTAGTTGTCCTTGATCGTCTCCTGGGTGTTGTAGTGGCTGGAGAACGCCAAGGCGTTGTCGACGATCTTCTGCGGATACTCAGGCTCCGGTACCGACGTGGGGTACAGGAAGAGCATCCCCACGCGGTGGTAGCCACCGTAGGAGGTCGTCGACCAGGTGTCGTACATGACGAACTGCTTGACCGGGTGGATGAAGATGACCGCGATGAGCAAGACGTTGACGATCTGCCAGGGCCATGCCTTGGCCCGGTCCTTCGTCATGAACCAGAAGCTCACGACGGCGACGATGATGATGACGAGAACGTAGATCTGAATGAACGACCGCGACATCGAGGCGGCGAAGAGGGCGAGAAGGAACAGCGGCACATACCCAGCCCGCCTCGTTTTGAGAAAGCGGTAGAGAAAAAAATACATGAGCGACACCATGAGCAGCGAAAGCTCAGAGGGCTCAAGAAGCATCGACATCATGAGGTGTCCGGGATAGATCGCCCAGAGCGCAGCGCCGCCGAGGGCCCACCAGCCGCTCTTGGTGAGATCGCGCACCCAGATGAACACGAGAGCGTTGAGGATTCCGTAGATGAGGAGGTAGACGACGTACAGGCGCATGTCGACAGCGACCTGATCGGGCGGCAAGCCATTGCTTGTCTCCGGCTGCATGAGCAGGTACCGAATCGCGTCGAGGCCAGGCGGGTATATGTGGTCGTACCACAGCGACTTCAGGCCGAAGGAGTTCATCTCGTCGATGCCGAGGGTCTGCATCATCCAGTTCGACGACCACGCCTGGAATCGGTAGCCCTCATACAACTGCTCGGCAGCCGCAGCACCCCTGAACCACGTCTGAAGGAGGTAAAGGCCCAGACTGCTCCCGGCGAAGACAAGCAGGGGTGCCAAGAACCGGGGGAATGAACGCCCCGTCATCGCTGGAAACCGCAACTGGATCGGGCAGGGGCCGCGCTCAGAAGTGACTCGATTGACATCGGGCTATTGTGGCATGGTGAAGACGCGGCCGGTCATCATCAGCGGCCTTGCCGCCGCATTGGCAGCACTCGCATGGTTCATCGCGACGGGTATCGCTCTTGGGCCCGCCGTCCTCGTCATCTGTGCGCTCGGAATCCAGACGGCCACCGGTGGCTGGGTTTGGGCCGCCCTACGCCGTCGGTCGGGCGCTGGAGCCTCTGCGATCGAGATTCTTGCGATGGGATGTGCGATTGGCACTGTCCTGGCGATGGTCAGTGGGGTGCTGCTTCGTCCGCTCATCCCCATGGATTTCGGCTGGGCCGCGCCAACAGTCGTGCTCTTCGCATTCCTCATTATCGCGCGGCGAGCACAGGCAATCGTGGAGCCGCGCGTCTCGTCGCCCATCATGTGGCCGAGTTTGCCGGTGGCGGCGGCTGTGGGCCTGGGTGTCGTCCTCGGGCTGGCCGCAGCATTGGTGAACCTCGCCCACTACCCCCTTCGTTGGACTGGAGATTGGAGTCAGTATCACCCCGACATGGTCTTCTTCGAGGCACTCTCGACCGGCCTTGCTAGGTACGGTCCCGGCCAGAGTGTCTTCATGGCCGGTGCTGATTTCCGCTACCACTGGTTCACCTATGCCTGGAGCGGACAACTGACCGAGTCATTTCACCTGGCGCCGTTCGTCAGCCTGACCAGGGTGCTCCCATTCGTGACCGTGCTCGCGACCGCGGCGCTGGCGGCGGTGTGGACCGGCCGCCACACGAAGAATCCATGGGCACCGGCACTCGCCGTTGCGCTCGTTACGTCAGGCGGGTATCTCGGCGCGTCCTACGGCATCCTGCTGAACTTTGATTCACCCTCTCAGGCGATGGCGACCGTCTGGCTGCTCGCCCTCGCCTTCGCGATCACCGAGTACCTCGACGGTTCCCTTGGTCGACCGGCACTATGGGTCATCGGGGCTCTGGGAGTGGCATGCGCGGGGGGAAAGGCCAGCGCGGCCATCGTGATGATCGGAGCGGTCGGCGTAGCTCTCGTCCTTGGCTATCTGGGACGGGTGGCCTGGCGCAGGCGCGCCGTGTGGGCGCTTGTCACGATCGGTCCTTTGAGTGGCGTCACCTACCTCCTCGTGCTGAGCGGGAGCGCCAGCCTCGGCGGACTCCACCCGCTGACCTGGGACTTACGTGCATCGACCGTTCAGGGGCTGAACCTGAACTCGACGGGCTGGGGCATCGCGGCCGGCACAGCGTTCTTGCTGATCGCGATCCTTCCACGTTGGGCAGGGCTGGCGGGTTTCTGGCTCGACCGCCAGCGGGCGTGGTCACTGCCAAGCATCATTGGGATTGGCCTCGCGGTAACGGCTGTGACCCCGCTCCTCCTCTTCAGCCATGGAGTCGATGAACTCTGGTTTGCGCTGTCAGCGTCGGCGCCGCTCGCGGTGATCTCGGCAATTGGGGTCGGACTCGCGTGGGAGCGTCTGTCCATAGGCGGACGACCCGTTGGATCCCTCGCCGTGCTGAGCCTCGGTGTCGGTCTGCTGGCGCTCGTGATCGCCTCAGCCCTGTGGGTGCAGGGTGACAATGCCACGGTGTCCATGCGGGCATGGGGTCCGGTGGCCGCCCTTGCCGCCGTCGGGGTGTTGGCGGCAGTATGCGCCGTGCTCATGCGCCGGCGGATCGCGGCGAAGCCGTTGGAAATCGGGATCACTCTCTTCATTACCGCTCTGGTTGTCGCCGCCTCACTGGCCCGACTCACCCCAGCATTCGGTCCGTTGAGGTTGTCGTCAGCAGAAGCGCCGGTGGGGGCGGAGTCACTAAGCACGCAGTCATCGGATGTGCGAGCGGTGGAGTTTGAAGTCGGCGGCCAGGATGCGCCGGCAAAGAACGAGTGGTCCTCGGCTGAAGTCGAGGCCGCGGACTTCCTAAGGGATCACTCTGGCAGGGCCGACGTCGTCGCCACGGATCGACCCGCCAGTTCCTTAGTGCCCGCTCTCACGGGCTTGCGCACGTTCATATCCGGAGTCGAGTACCAGCTGGCCCGTGGACGACCTTCGGATGTGATCGACATTCCGGTGCGAGTGGCCATTGCTGAGCGACTCTCGGCGGGTCCAAATGCCGGTGACCTTGAGGCTCTGTGCTCGACCGGGGTGACATGGCTGTGGGTTCACGGTCCTGTCGTGGCGCAGGAGTGGCAGCCATTCGCCGATCTGGAATTCTCCAATGAGCGCCTGAGCCTGCTGAAACTCAACGCTGGAGCCTGCCCGGACCTCAGTTGATTGGGTGCTCACTCAAGGCAAGTACGGCGCGCCCGAGGTCCTCGGGCGTGACGACGCCCGGTTGCGAGTCGGCCTCGATCGGAAGGTATCGGTGGCCTCCGACATGGCTGATCCATTCAAAGCAGCGGTTGAACATGTAGCCCACCGTCAGTTCAATGACGATGGTGCCCGGGCGTGCGAAGACGAGGGTCGACAGACCTGCGCCGTGGGGCCCGGCAATGACGCGGGCGTTCTGGAACAGGCGGATCTGCTCGATCCACGGGGTGTCCTCGAGATGAACCACCTCGAACCCTGCGGCAGAGAGAAACGCCTCAAGCTGCTGTTCGTCGGCCAATGGCCGGCGTGACCTGCTGCGAGACACGTAAAGCAACCTAGGGTATGAGGCTCGCTCCGGCTGACTGGCGGCCGATAGCGAGACGCCGACATCGTTGAGCATTGACAGATCATCCGGATGGACGAAGAAGGAGTCGCTGGCCCTTCCGGGAAGGACCTGCCCGTCGAGTTGAACGATGAGAGGGGCAGGAGTGAGCTGCATGCCGAGGTGATCGGCAACGAGCCGGTGGCGATCGGTGATCCCCGTCGAGAACGACAGGAGTCCACACGTGGGGACTGCCTGCCGAGCCCGCAGGACCAGCGGCAGCTCCTCAACCAGCCAGTGGTAGTAGTTGCGGGTGGTCGGAAAGACGACCTGCGGTCCGGTGAACCTCTCCTCGACCCCATTTGGGTTGGGTATCTCGAGGCCGTGGGCCAACACGCTCTCAAAGGGCCAGGCGATGCTCTCTCGGATGAAAAAGGCTGGCTCGGGAGTCGCGCACATGAGGGTGGCACCGGACGCCGTCGAGGTGATGGTGTCGTGAAGTTGATACACGAAACGCTGCTCGTACAAGTGCGACAGCGGACTACCCGCCGCGCATGTCGGCTCGCACCGAATGACCTGCTCCGAAGCGGGCGAGAGGCGCTCGAGTGGTACGAGGAAGCGACCGGTGAGTTCAGAGCGGTACTCCAGGCTCCACGCCTGAACCCCCTCGGTACCGCTCATGAGGAACTTCAGCCGAGCGAGATAGGCGCGGCGCTCGACCGGATCGCGAAGCATCGTTCGCACCCCGTTGGCGATCCGGCCCATTGATGACACGTCGCGATTCTAGGCCGACCACCATCGGACTTCGGTGCCATCGTCATTAGGCTTTGCAGATGAGGTTTCGTTGCTGAGCAGCAAGCACGCACCACGGTGGGTTCTTTGCGGGTACCTCATCATCTACGGCCTTATCCAGTTTCTTCTGGGGTACCGATCAGGATTCCGGCCGGCCGAGAACGACTTTCTTGGAAACCTGAACATTGCGAACGGCATCGACTTCGGCGCGATCGAGACCGTTCATAACGGCTTCTTCGCGGCGGGCCTTCCGGTCATGCTCACCGTGATCCCTGACAGCGGGGTCTTCTGGGTGACCGGGGTTATCTCACTCCTCAGTGGGCTAGCGGCCCTCGTCGCCACCTACGTCGTCACCGGACGGCTTGCGGGCAGGTGGTGGGGTCTTGCTGCGGTCGTTTTCCTTTCCGCGAATCCGCTGTTCTTCGACTACTTTGCAAGCCCAGGCCCTGACCTCATTGCGGTCGGACTCACCACCGTTGCCCTTGCCGTGTATACCTGTGAAGCCTTGCGTAAGGCGCCCCCACGACCGATGGTGCTGTTGCTGGCCGGCTTGATCTTCGGCGCCGCCGGACTCTTCCGGGCCCACGCCCTCGTGTTGGCCGGAGGTCTCCTTCTCTGGACACTACTCCAGTCGCATGAACGTGTCCGGATGCTCGCGTCCGCTGGACTCGGCGTCGTCATTGGCATCCTGCCCCAGATCGTCATCAATCTTCTGGGCGGATTCGGACCACTCGAGGCCGATACGGGGTTCTATGTCTACGAGAGCACCCTCGGCATGGACTGGTACACGACCGGAGCCATCCCACGTGAGTTGTATGACAACCCCCTGCGCGTTGTCATCGACCACCCACTTCAGTTCCTGTCCGCCTACGTCATGGCGCTCACGAACTATGTGATCCCCATTGCGATGCTCGTGTTGGCGACCCTTCTCTCCCGATCTCGCCCGGCTCGCCTCGTGCTGATGTCGATCCTCGCGAGCACGGTCGCCTTCGCCCTCGCAGTGTCAGTTGCCTCGTCGCCGCGCGGTCCGCTGCCGATCCTCCCGCAGGCGGCGATCGGATTTGCCGTCGTCCTCGCTTGGACGTTCACCCGGACGTCGGCAGCGCCGGTGCTCTGGCAGCGGATTGCAGTCATCGGCGTCCTTGTGGCGGCGGTCATCTGGCCCCAAATGCGTGAGATCGCCCTCGCGACCGCGGCCAAGCAGCAGGCGGCAAGCGAGCGCGCGGCCGTGGAGGCAGCCGTTGTCGCGGGGGGCCGAGTGACCGAGGCGAGCCAGGTCCTCACTGACGACTTCTTCCTGTACTTCACCGGGATCCCCGGAAACGTGCCGGACCGGATAGGCGGGTGGGAGAACATCAGCCTCAATGGACGCCAACCGCACATCGACGTGAGCCTCGCATCCATTCACGACTTCTACTGTGATGCGCGGAGCCGTGGGATCAACACGGTCCTGTGGAAGCCGGCGCCCATGGCTGCCCTCCACCCGGGCCTCGATGCGGCACTCTCCGGGGCTTCGTCAAGCCCGCTCCTTGTCAACGCGGCCGGCATCGGGCCGTACGTCGTGACTGAGCTGCCCTCTATCGAAGGCGAGTGTGCGCCCTAGCGTCGAGTTCGATCGATGACCTCGGCGTAGACGTCAATGTACTGGCGCGCCACGACTGAGGGCGACCAGAGATCAACGGCCCGAGCCCGAGCAGCCTGCGAGAGTGCGGAACGACGTTGATCGTCTGCAAGGGCCCAGATGATACCGTGCGCAAGATCGATGGGGTCCTCCGGGACGGCCAGATACCCCGTCACCTGATGGGTGACGAAATCAGGCAGTCCGCTCACCCGGAAGGCGACGACTGGAGTGCCGCAGGCGAGGGCTTCGGTAGCCGTTTGCGGTGAATTGTCCTGACGTGACGGAACGACAACGACATCGGCTGCGTTGTAGGCGTCGATGCAGCCTTCATCGTCGAGATAGCCGAGCCAGTGGGTCTTCGGCATGGACTGCGCCCAATCATGCGGTGGCCCGGTGTGACCGACGACCGCTAGTTCGATCTGTTCGACTCCTGTGGTTCCAGCTGTAGTCAGGCGGCTGAGCGCCGTGCGCAGCAGGTCGAAGCCCTTTCGCGGATCGTCAAGATGGGTTGGCAGGAGGACCACGACGAGCCGAACCCGAGGGTCGACGCCGAACCGAGCACGGGCAGCAGTGCGCGATTCGGGTTGGTAACGACCCACGTCAACTGCGTTCGGGATCACATGGGTCGTCCATTCGCGCAGAAGGGCACTTTCCCGCGCGAGGGTCGCCATCCATGTGCTCGAGGCGATTGCATCACGCGGCCTACTCCACAGACGAGCCTTGCGACCCGCGACCCAGCGCTCGACATCCCACCCACTGCTATGAATCGAGCGATTCGTCCTGAGATAACCGGTTCGCCAGCGAGCGGCGGATCCATCGGGAGCGTAATTGAGGCCACCGGTGAACGCCCACATGTCGTGGAGGCTCCAGACGAACGGGAGGTTGATGCGCGCCGTCTGCCCGATTGAGAGGTAGCCGAAGTTTGTCCAGTGGGCATTGACGATATCGACGCCGGTGGCATTGATGCGGCGTGCTGAGATGGCACTCATGAGGCCGGGGGAGAACAGGCGGGGGCTGGGATGCCGGGCGACGACCGCCGGAATCTCCTCGATGCTGATTCGCAGCCGCCGTGCAACATCGGCGAGGGCGCCAGCATTGCGACGGACTCGTGGATCGTCGGTGTCCTTGAAATCCACGTGCATGGTCGAGTCGACGCCTGAAGCAACGAGGGCTTGCTGCAGTCGATAGGCGGCGCGGGCTGCCCCGCCGCCACCATCGCTATGGGAGAGGAGGAGCGCCCTCACTTGCGAGACCGTCGCTGGACCTCAGCTGCCGCCAGGCGGGTCGCTCCGCGCACCGGACGCTCCCAGAGCCATGAGAGTTTCCGGGCCACGGGCCCTAGGGCCCGGCGCTTTGCGTCTTCGGACTCGCGAAGGTTCGTTGTGCGATCGCCGACGGTGAGCGAGTCCGCGTGCCACCGGAAACTGGAAACCACGTCGTCTACATCGACGAGTGAGCCGATCCGCTGGAGTCGAAGCAGCAGGTCAAGGTCAAAGGCAAACCTGAACGACTCATCGACACCGTTGACTGCTCGCCACGCGGACACGCGGATGAGCATCCCCGGCTGCGGGATCAGATCGGGGCCCCACTTCAGGACGCGCCTAGCCCACGGCCCAGCCCTGCTTACCCATAATTCGCGATCGTCTTCATCGATATAGCGACATGCTCCGTAAGCAACCACGGCGGATGGGTTGACGTCGAGTGCCTGACTCACTGCCCGCAGCCCACCGGGCTCGAGGAGGTCGTCGTCGCCGAGCCAGTTCACGAACTCATGGGCCGGGCTCGCGCTGGATACCCCGAGGTTGATGGCGCCGGTGAGGCTTCCGGGATCCTTCAAGAATTCAGCATTGAAGCGAACAGCCATCTCGTGCAGGGCCGGGGTTTCGGGCCCGACAATCACGATGTCGGCCCGGGCCTCTTGGCTGCTGATCGACTTGAGGCACCGCTCGAGGAATTCCAGACGTGTGCCCAGTGTCGGCACCACGATGAGCATGCGCGCTGAGCGGGGTGGGCTAGACAGCTTCGATCTCCTGCGGTTCCTCAAAAATCCTAAATCGATTGAACGTGCCTGTACCCCGCAGGCGCACTATCCACTGCCCGTGCTCGCAGTCAAACTTGTCCAATTCTTCCTCCTGAAGGCTCCTTGACCCACAAGTCAACAGCATTGCATGTGCAGGTCCTGAGCCCACGATTAACGCGCAACTGCGATTTCGGAAAGGAAACCAAGAACGAGAGTAGCGTAGTGATCGCTCGGGCATTCACGTTCGAGGCTACGAACGTGTCATTCTTGGGGGTTTCGATGCATGCGTTGGCACGTCTGATTGAGCGGCCGTCGTCCCTGCTGTTCAGTGCGATACTCCTTTTGTTGGGCGTAGGCGGCTACGTGTTCAGTGTCAGATTGCCCAGCGTCGGATTCAACGCTCATCTTTACAGCGCCTTTGGAACCTACGTGAACACGACGGGAGGGCTACCGGTTGAAGGCCAATACATCGGATCCGAGCCCTTCGCCGCTAGCTACGGCGATTTTCCTGCCATCAACTTGATCATCTACCGCCTGCTCGCCATGAGTGGGGAAGAGCCAAATAGATTTGTCTGGGCTTCCTACTTCATTTTTCCGGTGGTGATTGCTTCTATCGCCCTCGCGAGATTCGGTGGACGACTCGGTCTTCCACTCGCCACTGCTCGATTGACGGCCCTCACTAGCATTTTTCTGGGATCTCTCGTCGCAAGGGGATACGAGGACAAGGGACACTTTTTCTGGCTGATCGTGGCAGTGATGTTCGCTGCAAGTGTAAATCCGCTGATGGGAGCAATCTGGGGAGGGGTCCTCGCGGGATGGACTGGATTGGCTCCGCTGGCGTAACTATTCAGGTCCCTTGACGGCGTGGCTCGCTGATCTTGGCCTGAGCCGCGGGAGGCTTCACCTGTCCGTACTGCGACTTCCCCCGCGGGTAGGTGTTTTCGTGTTCGATCCGTTGTCGGTGTCTGCTGTCCCGCCGGCTCCTTCG
>CAMAWO010000054.1 GCA_945861925.1 Bifidobacterium breve
TGTCACCTCTGAATCAACCGTCGTGGCACCAGTTCTCGTTGCCCGCAGGTCAATGAATTGGGCGTCGGTGATCATGGCGCGGACAGCGGCCGGGGGGGCGTCATACGTCTGCGAGAAATCCAATGTCGTGGCCATGGCTACAACCTCCAAGTTTGTGGATAGCGTATCCGTGTGCAGCAGGTGGTGGACAATCTGATCTCGGCACTTGACGGTGATAGGGAGGAGGAACTCCGGTTCCTGCTTCCCCGCTTCTACAGATACGTCGCCATTGATGACGTCGCAGGGATAAGCGTACCCGCGCTCATCGGGCAGGTATCGCTCGTGAGCGACCTAGCCCAACGACGCCCGGTTGGGGAATCCAACATTGTTTTCCGGCGTGATGATGACGGCCTCGCGACAACAGCCGCCATCGTGACCGACGACATGCCCTTTCTCGTCGACTCCGTCACGGCGGCGCTCACCAAGGATGGCCGTGCCATCAGGCTCATCATGCACCCGCAACTCGTCGTGGAGCGCGACGCTGTCGGCAACCTGACTCGAATCCTAGATTCCGATGTCGACGAGCCCATTCCCTCTGGTGCCGTCGCGGAATCGTGGATGTGTTTTCGGATGGATCGGGACTTCACCCACGACGACGAGACACAGATTGCCGCTTATGTCTCGCGGGTGCTCAAGGATGTGCGCGCGACGGTCTCGGACTGGGCGCCAATGGCTGGCCAGGCCCGCAGGATTGCCAGGGAGCTCAGGGCCAGGCCGCCAGCGAGTGTTCCCGATATTGAGGTGCGCGAGTCGGCTGACCTGCTCGACTGGCTCTGCGACGATCATCTGACCTTCATCGGCTACCGCGAGTACTTGCTCGTCACCGGGCCAGATGGCAGCGAGACCCTTCAGGTGATCGCTGGGTCAGGGCTCGGAATTCTGAGGGACGCGCTCCCTGCCCAGGCGTCGGCGAATGGTTCACCGCACGCATCTGCCAGCTTTGCGAGCATGCTTCCGGCTGTGCGGGCGCGGGCTCGAGATCCTCGGATTCTCGTGCTGAGCAAGGCAAATTCCCGCTCGACAGTCCACCGCCCCTCGCACCTCGACTACATCGGCGTGAAGATGTTCGATGGTCTCGGCGAAGTGATCGGCGAGCGGCGGTTCCTCGGCCTGTTCACGGCTTCCGCCTACAACGAGAGTGTCACCGAGATCCCCGTGCTCCGCGAGCTTGTCCACCGGGTCTCCGACAGCCTAGGCCTCATGCCCGGGTCGCACAGTGCCAAGGACCTGCGGCAGTTCCTCGAGACCTATCCACGGGATGAGCTGTTCCAGACCCACGCGGAACAGCTCATCGAGGTGGCCGAGTCCGTGATGCACCTGCTCGAGCGCCGTCAGACAAAGCTCTATATGCGGGTTGACGACTACGGCCGTTTCGTCTCGTGCATCGTCTACCTGCCTCGCGACCGCTACACGACACCAGTACGACTCCGGGTCGAAGGGTTGCTGCGCAAGGTATTTGGCGGGGTGTCCGTCGACTACACGGCGCTCGTCACTGAGTCGGTTCTGGCCCGGCTCCACTACGTCGTCCATCTCGAGCCGGGTGCGACGGTACCGCCCGTTGATCACGCTGAGCTCGAAGGCATGCTGGCGCAGGCCACCCAGAGTTGGGAGGACCTCTTCACTGAGGCGGCAGTCGCTGCGGTCGGCGAGACCGAGGCACCGGCGTTCCTTGCGGAGTACTCAGCCGCCTTCCCGGAGGGTTACAAGGAGGAGTTCCGGGCTCCCATCGCTGTTGAGGATGCCCGGACGATCGCAAGGCTCCAGCCGTCCGAACTGGCGCTTGAGTGGTACACCCATCATGGTGACGATGAAGACCGAACGCGCTTCAAGGTTATCCGGGTCGGCTCCGCCATGTCGCTGTCTCGAATCCTCCCGACACTGCAGGTCATGGGGGTCGAGGTGCTCGACGAGCACCCGTACGTGATCGATCGAGCTGCCGGCGCACCCGCGTGGGTCCTGGACTTCGGCCTGCTGCTCCCGGACAGCTCAGTGGAGGAGCGCGATTCGCTGCCGGGCCGGGCGACCAAGGCTTTCCAGGCCGCGTGGTTCGGTGAGTGCGAGACGGATCCGTTCAACGCCCTTGTGGTCCGGGCCGGCCTTACCTGGCAACAGGCCGCACTGTTCCGCGCCTACTCGCGCTATCTCAGGCAGATCGGATCCTCGTTCGGTCAGGAATACATCCAGCGGGTCATGACAGGAAATCCCGCGATCGTGCGACTGCTCGTCCGGCTCTTCGAGACGCAGTTCGACCCCAGACTTGGGCTCGACGGAGCCGGCCGCGAAGATGCTGCATCAAGCCTCGTCGAGAGGATTGAAGTCCAGCTTGAGTCTGTCCTCAGCCTCGACCATGACCGCATCCTCCGAGCATTTCTTGCTACGATCCGCGCAACCCTTCGAACGAACTATTTCGCAGGTGGTCGTGAGACAAGCCAGGCCCTAGCGTTCAAACTTGATCCGCGCGTGATCCCGGATATGCCGCTTCCTCGACCGCTGTTCGAGATCTGGGTGTACTCCCCGAGGGTCGAGGGCGTGCACATGAGGTTTGGTGCCGTTGCCCGGGGCGGCCTGCGATGGAGCGACCGACCGGAGGACTTCCGGACTGAGGTGCTCGGACTCGTCAAGGCACAGGAGGTGAAGAACGCCGTCATCGTGCCGGTCGGGGCCAAGGGAGGGTTCTTTGCCCGCGGACTACCCGATCCCTCGGTCGATCGCGACGGTTGGTTGTCCGAGGGTAAGCGCGCCTATCGTGAATTCGTGTCTGGGCTTCTCGACGTCACTGACAACCGTGTTGGGGGGAAAATCGTCCCACCCCCCGGCGTCGTTCGCCGGGATGGCGACGACTCGTACCTCGTCGTGGCTGCGGACAAGGGGACTGCCACGTTTTCCGATCTTGCGAACGGCATCTCTGCCGACTACGGGTTCTGGCTCGGGGATGCCTTCGCATCCGGTGGCTCGGTGGGATACGACCACAAGGCGATGGGCATCACCGCCCGGGGAGCATGGGAGTCGGTCAAGCGGCATTTCCGCGATCTCGGACGAGACATCCAGCGCGCTTCGTTCACCGTCGTGGGCATCGGCGACATGAGCGGCGACGTGTTCGGCAACGGATTGTTGCTGAGTGAGCACATCCGACTCGTCGCGGCATTCGACCACCGCGACATCTTCATCGATCCGAACCCGGATGAGGCCGCCTCGTTTCACGAGCGCCGCAGGCTGTTTGACCTGCCGCGCTCGAGCTGGGCGGATTACGAGAGCGGGCTCATCTCGCGTGGTGGCGGCGTATTCTCGCGCGCGGCGAAGGCAATCGAGCTCTCAGCCGAGGCACTGACTGCGCTGGGCCTGCCGGAGGCGACAGGTCCACTGACGCCCGCTGACGTGATCCGGGCGATCCTTGTCGCGCCGGTGGACCTGCTCTGGAACGGCGGCATCGGCACCTACGTCAAGGCCCGAACCCAATCGAATGCCGATGTTGGCGACAAGAGCAATGACGCCATCCGGGTCAATGGAGAGGATCTTCGCTGCCTGGTGGTGGGGGAGGGCGGAAATCTCGGGCTGACTCAGCTCGGCCGGGTCGAGGCGGCGCTGGAAGGGGTGCGCCTGTCCACCGACGCGATCGACAACTCGGCTGGCGTCGACACGTCCGACCATGAGGTAAACATCAAGATTCTGCTGGACGAGTTCGTCACGGCAGGCACGATGTCGATGGATGACCGCAATGCCCTTCTCGCCGAGATGACCGAGGCTGTCGGCGAACAGGTGCTCGACGACAACTACGCCCAGAACGTGGTGCTTGGCATTGCGCGAGCCGGAGCGCCGAACCTCATCACCGTGCATCAACGGATGATCCGCGATCTCGAACGACAGGGGTTACTCAACCGAGCCCTTGAATTTCTTCCGGACGACCAGGAACTGAAGGTCCGTGGCGCTGCTGGCCAGGGGCTGACGTCGCCGGAACTCGCCGTGCTCCTCGCCTACGCGAAGATTTCGCTGACAGCGGCTCTCACCGCCGCGGGACTCGGCGAGGATCCGTGGTACGAGGTGATGCTCCGTCGCTACTTCCCGGCAATCCTCGCCGACCGATTCGGTGAGTCGCTTTGGGATCATCCGCTCCGCACAGAGATCATCAGTACCGTCACCTGCAACCAACTCCTCAACATCGGTGGAATCACCTTCGCCTTCCGCGCCATGGAGGAAACCGGGGCCTCGGCCCTCGAGGTCGTGAAGGCCGCCACGGTGGCGCTTGAGGTGTTCGATATCCAGCGGATGTGGGACGACATCAACGCGCAGGACAACCTCGTGCCGTCGGCCGTGCAGGACGCCCTCCACCTCGAGACCCGACGACTCCTTGACCGAGGCACCCGGTGGCTCCTCCAAACTCGCGGCAGTGACCTCGATGTCGCCGCGCAGATCAGGGGATTCGAATCGGTGGTTCGAGAGTTCGCCGATCAGATTCCAGACGTCCTGCGTGGAGCGGAAGCGGAGCGACTGGAGCTTTCTCGGGTGCACTTCTTAGAGCTTGGCGCTCCACGGGAGCTGGCCGAGCGGGCGTCAGTGGCACTTGACGCCTTCGCCCTCTTGGACATCACGGAGATCTCGGGCCGAACTGGCGAGGTACCGGCGAGCCTCGTACCGCTCTACTTCACCATCTCCGAACGGTATGACGTCGACCAAACCCTCATGCGCATCACGGCACTACCCCGAGGCGACCGCTGGGGCGCGCTTGCTCGTCAGGCGCTCCGGAGCGATCTCTACGGGGTGATCGCCGGCCTGACCGCGAGGGTGAGCCGCGCGACCGACCCCAACCTCGACCCGAGTGATCGAATCCTGCAGTGGGAGCAGGCGCACGCCGCTGGTCTCGGACGAGCGAGGGCGACCCTTGACGAGATCGCCAGCACCGAGGATGTCGATCTCGCCACCTTGTCGGTGGCTCTTAGGGTGCTGCGCAATCTAGTGGCTCAGGGCGCGGCATCGACCCTCGACTAGGTGCTCGGCGCTGCACGGTTGGCGGCCCGACCTGTTGCAAAGCGTGTGCAAGTGGAGGACGGAAGGAATGCTGACGCAGCTCAGGCGGTTACCATGCTCTGACGTGCTTCTAATCCTGGGACGTCCGATCTGGGACATCCTGCTTCACCGGCCCTGACACTGGAGTTAATCGTGAGCCTGCCTCCCCTCGTGGAGCCCGCCGCTGAGCTGACCGTCGATGAGGTCCGGCGCTATAGCCGCCACCTCATCATCCCCGATGTTGGAATGGTCGGGCAGAAGCGGCTGAAGAACGCAAGGGTGCTCTGCGTCGGTGCCGGGGGCCTCGGGAGTCCGGCCCTCATGTACCTCGCCGCGGCGGGGGTCGGGACGCTCGGAATCGTCGAGTTCGACACGGTCGACGAATCGAATCTTCAGCGCCAGATCATTCACGGTCAGAGCGATATCGGACGTTCGAAGGCAGAGAGTGCGCGCGACAGCGTCCGCGAGATCAACCCACTCGTGCAGGTGAACGTTCACGAGGTGCGACTCGACTCGACCAACGTCATGGATCTCTTCGCGCAGTACGACCTCATCGTCGACGGCACCGACAACTTCGCCACCCGCTACCTGGTGAACGACGCATGCGTGCTGCTCGAGAAGCCGTATGTATGGGGTTCGATTTACCGTTTCGATGGGCAGGCGAGCGTGTTCTGGGCCGAGTACGGCCCCTGCTACCGCTGCCTCTATCCGGAGCCTCCGCCGCCCGGCATGGTGCCGAGTTGCGCTGAGGGCGGCGTACTCGGCGTCCTGTGCGCATCGATCGGGTCGATCCAGGTGACCGAGGCAATCAAGCTGCTCGCGGGGATCGGTGAGCCGCTCCTTGGTCGCCTGATGATCTACGACGCGCTCGAGATGACGTACCGACAGGTGAGGATCCGCAAAGACCCGAACTGCGCGGTCTGCAGCAATCATCCGACAGTCACAGAACTCATTGACTACGAGGCATTTTGTGGCTCGATCTCGGTTGAGGCGGCCGAGGCGGCGATGGATTCGACGATTTCGGTCAAGGATCTCAAGGTGCTGCTCGATGCCCGCGACCGCGGTGAGGACGACTTTGTGCTCATCGACGTGCGCGAGCCCGGCGAGTTCGAGATCGTGCAGATCCCCGGGGCGATACTCATCCCTAAGGGCAAGTTCTTGGACGGATCCGCGCTGGCCGACCTGCCGACGGATAAGCGGGTCATCTTGACCTGCAAGGTGGGTGGACGCTCAGCTGAGGCGCTGGCGGTCGTGAAGGGTGCCGGGTTCACCGACGCGGTTCACGTGGGCGGTGGGGTGCTCGCCTGGGTGAACCAGATCGAGCCGCAAAAGCCGACCTATTGACCGGCGCTCCACCCCCGCGCCCTGAACCTGCACGTTACTGTCGCGAAATCAGGCGTTTTCGGCGTTTTCGCGACAGTAACGTGCATGCCGGTGCGGTGCGGGCTCATGAGCGGCGGGCTTGCCGACGGGGACCGCGGCCGAGGGCCTCGTTGATGCGGCGCACCATGATGGCCGGCTGGACAACGGCATCGAACCAGCTCCATCGAATGACGTCCCAGCCGGCGCGCTCGAGGCTCTGCTGCCGGCGCTTCTCAGCGATCAGATCGTCCCGGCTCGCATACTTCGCCTCGCCATCGGCCTCCCCGATGACCTTGGCATCTGTCCAGAGAAAATCCGCCCAGTAGGTCTTGCCGTCATCACCCGTCACGGGCACTCCGCAGCGCGGCGGGGGCACGTTACTGCGGTGCATCTGCCATCGCGATAGGGATTCGAGGTGCGATTCGGACGCCGGCTCAGCAAACGGGAGGAGTCGTGACAGCTCGATAGCCCCTCGTTGCCCGCTCATTTGCCCCAGAATCTGGGCAAGATGAGCGGCAGCGGCGGCGCGCGCCACTGTCGATTGAGCTGCCTGACGTACATCGACGCCGCGATTGGCCTCCGAGACGAGCCGGCGGAGTCCGACGTCGAGGAGGGCGATGGCCTGCGGCGGCCGCAATTGCAGGGCGAGGTCTAAGACCGTCCGGCCGACCGAGGTCCCCGGCATTCCAACTAAGTGCGCTCGCTGGTCAGCAGCCACGATCCCGGAGTACATGCGTAGTCGAGGCTGGCGACGTCCGACGCCGGGTTGGGTGATCTCGACGATCGGGACGCGACCGAGTTGGGAGTCGAGGTAGGTGCCTGTCGGGCTGTCCTTCCACGGCAATTGCAGGAGCAGCGCTGCGGATCGATGGCTGGCGATTGCCGAGGGATGCCTGAGCAGGGCCGATTCGAGTGCGAGGAAATGCCGGCCGGATTCGTCCGCCTCGAGCCAAACTTGCCGAGGCAGCAGGGTGCCGGGCTGCAAGGTGACGAGGCTGCCGGCCGCAAGCGCCGCGCGTACCTGACCCTCGGTGAGCCCGTGGGAAAACGCGGCGCTGCGCGTGATGGGCCCGAAGGAGCCGAGGCGGGTTATCGCCTGCGACGTCGAGGCAATACGCCGGGGATCGGGCATGTGGGAATCATGCCTGCTACAGGTCCCTCCCAACAAAACCTTTGTCCACAGGCCTCAAGACCCCACACCTGCTCATTACTGTCGTGAAATCGGCCAAAAGTGCGATAATCACGACAGTAACGAGCACGTTCAGCGGGGGAGGGGCAGCGGGGGAGGGGCAGCGGGGGAGGGGCAGCGGGGCGTTATCCGCCGAGACCTGCGTCGACGAAGCCCTCGCGCTTGTGGGCGCCGTCGCAGAAGGGCTTGTTCGCGGAGTGACCGCAACGGCATAGGTAGGCCTTGCTCGTCGCGCGCAGGACGGTTCCGTCGGCGGCGATGATCTCGACCGGCCCGGAGACCTCAAGGGGCCCATCGGCTCCGACGGTGATGGTGACGGATTCGTTACTCGGCTGACTCGTTGATTCGCTCATGAGGTCATTGTGCCGCTCAGCGAACCCTTTGGCATTCGCGGGGCGGTTGAGCCTGACACGTCGCTAGAGCGCCCCCCTCTTCGTCAGCCAATTAAAGGACCAGTAGCCCGGCAGGGTCGGCAGCCAGAAGGTCACGAGCCGGTAGAGGAGCACGGCCGACACAGCCACGCCTCCGTCAAGCCCCGCTGCAGTGAGGCCGGCGGAGAGCGCCGCCTCGACGGCGCCGAGTCCGCCGGGGGTTGGTGCAGCCTGGCCGATGGTGGCTCCGGCGAGGTACACGACCGCGATGACGGCGATGCTCAACTCGCCCCCGAAGGCATGAACGCAAGCGATGAGAACGCCAATATAGGCGAGGTTGAGGATAAGGATGCCGCCGATGCCCTCGAGCAACTTGAACGGTCGCTGCGCCAGCGTGACAAGTCTGGGCACCACCTCGCGCAGCGTTGGACGCACGCGATCGGCGATGAGGCGACGGATCGTGGGAACGGCGAGCAGGGCGAGGGCGATCACGGCCACCGCTGCGATGGCGATGACGACGAGGCGAGGGGGATTGAAGGTGAAATCGTGCTGGGTCCCAGCAGCGATGCCGAAGGCGAAGAGCAGGAGGATGTGGAAGACGAAGGCCATGACCTGCGACACCCCGACCGAGGCGGCTGCGAGCGCAGGGTGAAGGCCGGCTCGCTGGAGGAAACGCATGTTGATGGCGACGGCACCGAGGGTTGGTGGCGAGACCAATGTCGCGAAGTCACCTGCAAGTTGCGCGAGGATCGTTCGATGGAGTCTGAGTCGCTCTGGGACGAAGCCCGAGAGTGACCACGCCGCGCCGACGTAAGTAATGAGGCTTAGGACGAGGGCGGCAAGGACCCACCAGCCGTTCGCTGAGGTGATGAGCGTCGCAAGGTCGACCTGGGCAAGTTGGGAGAGCAGGACGTAGCCGGCGATGGACCCCACAACGATCATGACGAGCGTGCGGAGTTTCACGCGTTCGAGGCGAATCTGCTCGACGGGCTCACCCGGCCGGCTCTCGAGCAGAACATCCCTCAGGTTCACCATGAGTTGCTTGTTCTTGCGCATGGCTCGACGGGTGGTCGAGGAGAGGGCGACCGACTGAAGGGTGGGCAAGGCGCGCAGTAGGCCGTTCTCGCCGAGGACCCGCTGCCCCGACGCTACCGCCCGTTCGACGCCCACAATGAGTGCGAGGGTGCACAGCATCTCGGCGAGATCGATCCGCATCGAAACGTCGCCAGCCGCAACGGTTCCCCCGTCATATCCGATGATCTGCACCCCGCCGCTTGTCGCCCGAATGAGGTGATCGGCCGAGAGTCGCCGGTGGCTGATCTGATGGTCGTGCAGGATCTTCACGGCACGCCATGCATCATCGAGATCGGTGTCGGTGAGATCGGTGGCATCTGAGAAGACCGTGCCCTCGACGTACTCGAAGGCCAGGAGACTCGAATCGGGGCCAACCTCGGAGGCGAGAAGCAGCCGCGGCATCGGGGCTCCCGCGGCCGCTCCGGCGTAGGACATGAGTGCCGTATTGTCGAGCGACCGGCGCATGTTGAAGGCGCCCCCGCCCGTTTCGCTTCGCAGGCGCAATGCGGTCCAGATCGAATTGACGAGGCCCGCGCCCTCAAGGTCGCGGTCGAGCACAGCGACGCGCATCTGCTGGCCCGAGGATGTGACCGCTCGATAGCGACGGCCTTGACTGGTGGTGACTTCTGCGGAAAGAGAGGCGATGGTGAACCCGCCACGGGTCAGGGCAGCGACAATCTCTTCTGAGCTTGGCCGGGTGGTTGGGGTGCCGAGCCCATAACGGCAGATGAGTCCGATGGCCCAGCCGATTGACAGTGATACTCCGACGCCCGCGAGCGCGATCCCTGAGTTGAGGAACGTGACCGTGACGAGTGAGCCGATCACCAGGAGGCTGAGGACGTTCCAGGGTCGCCTGCCCATGAGTCGCGCCACCGTGATGAAGGCGATCAGGCCGCCGAGAATCGGCGCCGTGGCCATGCTGCTACTGCTCGCTGATCCGCTGAGGGCTGCGAGGAGTCGGGGGGAGTCGACAAGGGAGATGACGTTTGTGGCAACGGTGAGGGCGACGATCGTGACGAGGAGCGCGACGAGGGCGTCGAACAGCTGTCGAATCCGGCGGCGGGCTACGAGGGCGATCGACGCGGCGATTGGCAGACCGAGGGTGCCGATGCCTCCGATGATGTTCAGGGCCAGGACGATCAGGCTCGGAAGAAGCTGTGCACCGGTGGAGAGGTCATTGACGATGCCTGCGGTCGTGCTCGTCGCGAACCAGGCGATGAGGACGATACTCGCGGTGAGGACGATCGACGCGGTAAACCGGGCGAGGTCGAGCGGACGACGAACGCGCCGAGGGAACTCGTCGACGCCCAGGAGTGCGGCGGGAACGTTCGCGCGCGGCTCCAGTCTTTCGGCTACCAGATTTTCGGGTGCGAGGGCAGGGGAACGGGCGGCTGCCTCGAACCCAGATCCGCTCTCCTCGGAGGTCACCAGAGCATCTTGTCAGACGTTGCTGGTACTCATGTCCTATGCAAACACGGGGAGCGTCCATGTCGTTTCGGCTCGACGCATCGCCGCTGCCAGCCGCTGCGGCGCCGAGACTCGATGAAGAGCAGCAGCGGGTCGTCGATCATCGGGTTGGTCCCCTTCTCGTGCTTGCCGGCCCCGGCACCGGAAAGACGACGACCATCGTTGAGGCCATCACCGCGCGGATTAATGATCCGGTTCATCCGCTGCCTGCATCGTCCGTCCTCGCATTGACTTTCGGAAAGCGCGCGGCAGGGGAGTTGCGCGATCGCATTGTCACCCGACTCGGGGGTGGCCTGTTGCCGACCGTCGCCACCTTCCACGCGTTTGCCTATGGCCTCACGCTGCAGAATGGCACGCAGGAGGAATATCGGGAGCCACCCCGACTGCTCTCCGGAGCCGAGGAGGATGTCCGGATTCGTGACCTGCTGCTGGGGGCGGTCGAGGATGGCGCTGTCGTCTGGCCGGAGGACCTATCAGGGGCCTTGCACACGCTCGGCCTAGCGAATGAGGTGCGTGCGGTTCTTGCTCGCGCGAAGGAACTCGGCCTCGAGCCGCTCCAACTGCAGCGCATCGGCGCCAAGTCGGGTCGGCCCGCGTGGGAGGCCCTCGGCATCCTCGCCCGGCAGGAGAGCGAGGTCATGGTCCTCGAGAATGTTGTGGACTATGCAGAACTCCTCCATCGCGCGGTGATCTGGGCCAGGTCGCCGCAGGGCCGGCTCGCCCTGCATGGTCAGTTCCGGGCGGTGTTCGTCGATGAGTATCAGGACACCGATCCGCTTCAGGTGGCCTTGCTCGAGGCCCTCGTGGGTCCGCGGACGTCCATCGTCGCGGTTGGCGATCCAGATCAGTCGATCTACGCGTTCCGTGGGGCCGACGTCACCGGGATCTTCGACTTCCCCCACAGGTTCCGCGCCGCGGGCGGTGAGCCCGCTCCTACTGTCGTACTGCGCCTGACGAGGCGATTCGGCCCCGATATCCGAGAAGCGGCATCCCGGGTCATCGGAAAGCGACCCCTCCGCCAACTCGAACCTGCGATCGCCCATGCGCATCGCAACCCGGTGTGTGATCCGTCATGCGAGGGGGAGGTCGTCGTTGGCTGCTTCGACAGCGAATCGACACGCGCGGCGCACATTGCTCAGCAGGTTCAGCACGCCCACCTCCGTGAGGGCCGTGCCTGGTCGAGCATGGCGGTCATCGTCCGGTCCTCCCAGTCGATTCCCCTCGTACAGCGGGCGATGACCCAAGCGGGGGTCCCAGCCGCGGTTGCCGCCGATGAGATACCGCTGAGGCTCGAACCGGCGGTGGCCGTGCTCCTGAGCGCTCTCGAGGTCGCCTGCGATCCGGGCCAGATGAGCGCCGCGGCGGCGATTGACCTCCTGCGGCCGCCACTTGGCGACCTCGACTCATGGCAACTCAGACGACTGGGCAGACTCCTACGCAACCAGGCTCGCGAAACGGATCCATCGGTCACGCCCGTTTCCTCGGACGTACTCATTCGAGACCTGCTTCGGGGCACCCTCACGGTCGAACACGTCGACGACGATTCAGGCCTGTTCACGAGTGTCGATCGCATACGACTGCTCATCAAGGCCGCCAGTGGGCAGGTTGCGCGAGGCGCCTCGCCCGCTGAGGTGCTGTGGACCCTGTGGACAGGACGCGTCGGTGGATCGACCCTTCACGGCTGGTCTGAACGCCTCCGCCAGGCAGCGCTTGGCGGCTCGTCCTCAGCCCATCACAATATCGATGCCGTGCTCGCCCTGTTCGAGACGGCAGAGCGCTCGTCGGCGCGATTTCGCGGCTTCGTCGGCATGAAAAATCTGCTCATCTCCCTTCGTGACCAGCAGATTCCTGCGGAGCCGATTGCCGAGCGATCGGTAGGCATCGACGCCGTTCGCATCATCACGGCCCACCGAGCCAAGGGCCTGGAGTGGGATGCCTGCTGGATCGTGGGGGCGGAGGAGGGTGTCTGGCCGGACCTGCGCACCAGAGGGTCGGTACTCGAACCGGACAGACTCACCCGCGCCGGCGTGGGTGAATCCGTTCGACCTGCTGACCTACTCGCTGAAGAGCGCCGACTCTTCTTCGTGGCGATTACCCGGGCCCGGCGTCGAGTCACCGTTGCCAGCCTGGCCTCGGATTCCGGTGGCGGTCCCCAGCCGAGTCGGTTCGTCGATGACCTAGGCATCGAGCCGGATCGAGTCCACGGCCGGCCGACCTTCGCTGCGACGACCCATGGCCTCGTGGCGCACCTGCGAGTCGTTGCAGCAGACCCGAGTGCCTCGGAAGGCCTGCGCAGCGCCGCGATCGAGAGGCTGGCGCGACTCGCGAGTGCGACGAGTGACGAGGGGGAGCCACTGGTGAGGGTGGCAGACCCTGACCACTGGTGGGGGGTGCGCGATGAAACCGTGAGCGAGCGGTCTGTGCGCCCATCAGATTCGCCGATCGCGCTCTCGGGCAGCGGGCTTGAGTCGATCCTCACCTGTCCGCTGAAGTGGTTTCTCGAGCACGACGCCCATGCGGATGTTCCACGGCCTTCGTCGACGAAGTTTGGCAGTGTCATCCACGCGGTTGCCGACTACGTGGCCAAGGGTGAGGTTCCCGCGGACCTCGAGAGTATGGATGCCCTCGTCGACCGAGTGTGGCGCGATCTTCGATTCGAGGCGGCGTGGCAGTCAACGAGTGAGCGGGCCGAGGCCCGGGACGCTTTGTCGCGCTTTCTCGTGTACCACCTGCGCAGCGATCGTGTCCTCCTTGGGACCGAGCGTGAGTACCGCGCCGAGATCACCGTGCCCACAACGGGAGGTGGATCAGAGGCCGTGCGATTGCGGGGGTTCCTAGACCGCATCGAGCAGGACAGTCTGGGTCGCACGGTAGCGATCGACCTGAAGAACATCCGTAAGCCCGCGTCCGACACCACCCTGCCGTCTCATGCGCAACTCGGCGTGTACCAACTTCTTCTCCGAGAGAACGGTGCGCAGGTGGGTGGCGCTGCCCTCGTGCAGTTGCGTGTGCCGGCCACCGCGGGTGCTTTAGATCCGAAGGTTCAGTTCCAAGAGCCGCTCGGTTCCGAATCCCCGACCTGGGTCGAGATTGAGTTGGGTGAGGCGGCAGAGCTCCTCCGTGGCGAGGGATTCGTGGCGAAGCCCAACTCGGGATGCCGATTCTGCGCGTACCAACTCGTGTGCCCATCCCAACGTCAGGGCGAGCAGGTGGTGGTGTGATGAAGGACGGGCAGCAGATCAATCGCGCTGATCTGGATCGAGCGATCGGCTTTCAGCTGAGCGATGAGCAGTGGGAAGTGGTGTCGGCCCCACTCGAGCCAGCCGTTGTCGTGGCTGGCGCAGGCTCGGGCAAGACCACCTCGATGGCGGTGCGGATCGCGTGGCTGGTCGGCAGCGGAATGGTGCGACCGGATTCGGTCATCGGTCTCACCTTCACGACAAAGGCGGCGGCGCAACTGCTCGGATCAATGCGTACGGGTATGCGCAGCCTGGAGCGGGCCGGGCTCATGCCTGACCCGATGGCTCGATTCTCCGATATTGACCTCTCTGGGCAATTGGGGGTGACTGATGACGAGGAGGAGGCGCCGGGGGAGCCTCAGGTGCTCACCTACAACGCGTTCGCCGCGCGACTCCTGAGCGAGCATTGCATTCGCCTGGGCCGTGAACCGGGAGCGGAGATCCTAGGTGCAGGTGCTCGGCACCAGCTTGCCTACCGGGTTGTGTGCCGAACCTCGTTGCCACTCGCCGGCCTTGGCGCCTCTCCGATATCCCTGACGAGCGATGTTCTCGCACTCGACGATCAATTGAGTGAGCTCGACATCGACCCATCTGCGGTTATTGAGTTCGACGACGCCCTCATCGCTGAGCTCGATGCGCATGGGTCACTGCAGAAGATCGGGGTCAGCATGCGGGCGACGGCGCGTGCGAGGCGCGTGCTCGCAATGCTCGTCACAGAATGGCGGGCGGAGAAGCAATCCCGCGATCTCCTTGACTTCACTGACCAGACGAGACTGGCCCTCGAGATCGTTCGCGGGTTTCCGGAGGTCGCCGCGGCGGTCCGTGCCAGGCATGGGGTGGTGCTCCTCGACGAGTACCAGGACACCTCGATCGCCCAGCGGCACCTGCTCCAGGCGCTGTTCAGCGATGGGCATCCGGTGACTGCAGTGGGTGATCCGTGTCAGGCGATCTATGGCTGGCGCGGGGCGAGCGTTGACAATATCGAGCGGTTCCCAGATCACTTCCAGGTGATGCGGTCAGGGGTGGCTGAGTCCTCCGCCCGCTATGCGCTGACGTTCAACCGCAGATCAGGTCCGAGCATCCTCGACGTCGCGAATGATCTCTCGCGAGGCCTGCGCCGCCGCCATGCGGGCCTTGATCGACTCAAGGCGGGCGACCTGGACATCAAGGGGACCGGCGACGTCCGAGTGGGACTCTTCGAGACAGCCGCAGCGGAAAAGGAGTGGGTCGTCGAGCAGATTGCCGGCTGGCGGTCGCGGGTGGAGTCATCGTTCACCGATGATCAGTGGAGCGACATCGCCATTCTCGCGGCGACGGGAAAGGACCTCGCAGAGTTTGATCGACTTCTCCGTGCGGCGGGTGTTCCCACTCAGCTCTATGGTGCGGCCGGTCTCATGCGCCAACCGGTCGTCGTCGAACTGCGAAGCATGCTGGAGATTCTGTACAACCCCATCGCGAATCCAGAGATGGTTCGCGTGCTCGCAGGCCCGCGCCTGCGTCTGGGTCTTCGTGATATCGCGGCATTGGGTGCGCGCGCCGCCGAACTCGCTGGGGGTGGCCACCGATTCGAAACCGACGACGTTGAGGATGCCCTTGACGAGGCCGTGGCGGGTGCCGACCCGGTCGAGGCGGTCTCGCTGAGCGATGCCCTGTTCGATCTCGGCAACCCGAGCCGCTACTCACCCGATGCGGTGCGGCGCCTCACTGAATTCGCCGATGAGATCCGGGAACTGCGGCGCCACGTCGGGGAGCCGATGACCGAACTGATCTCACGGATCGGTCGGGTCACCGGTCTAGACGTGGAGTGCACCTTGGCGGCCGAGGCAGAGCAGCAGCAGTACGCGTGGTCATCATTCCTTGATCTTGCGGCCGACTTCACCGATTTCGATGGGACCTCCTCCCTCGGGGCCTTCCTTGGCCGGTTGCGGGATGCTGAGCGATTCGACGTCGAACTTCCCCTCGACCTCGCAGTGCTGGGGAATGCCGTCCAACTCATGACCATCCACAAGGCGAAGGGCCTTGAGTTCCCGCACGTGTTCGTGCCATCGGTTGCTCGGTCTGCCTTTCCTGGGGCCCCCGCGCGCTCGGAGTGGCCGACATCCGCTGCGAGTGTGCCCTGGGCCCTGCGGGCTGACACCAATGACGAACTCGACTCCTTTCCGAACCCCGAGGAGTCGCCGCGTGACAAGGACCATAAGGCGTACAAGGCGCTCCTTGCGGATCTCAAGATGGCTGATGATGAACGACTCGCCTACGTGGCACTCACTCGGGCGGAGCGCACGCTTATCGTCACGGGGCACTGGTGGGGTCCGACCCAGTCAACTCTGCGCGGTCCCGAGCCGTACCTCTCGGTGATCAGGGAGACCGTGCTCGACGGCATGGGTACGGTCGTGGCCTGGCACCCGAGGCCTGATGATGACGCCACCAATCCCTCGGCCGGCGCAGCCGAGATTGAGTTCTGCTGGCCAGCACCGATTGAATCAGCCGGTGCGATCGCTGCCGTCGCGAACCGGGTTCGAAGTGCGATGGCGGGCACCGGGCATGATCTTGTGCCCGCAGGACTCTCGGCCGTGGATATCGAAATCATCGAGCAGTGGGACGCTGACGCAGCGTCGCTCCTTGCCGAGGAGGTACGCCGTCATCGTGAGCAGGTTGTCGTCCCGCTGCCGAACTCGCTTTCGGCTAGTGCCCTCATCCGAGCGTTACGGGACCCAGAGGGTCTGGCAATCGATCTTGCTCGGCCGATGCCCCGCCAGCCGGCCCCGGCTGCCCGCCGAGGAACGGCCTTTCATGCTTGGGTCGAAAGTCGCTACGGCCAGCAATCGCTCCTCGACCCAGATGACCTCCCTGGTGCGGGCGACGAAAACATCACGAGCGATGAGCAACTCACCGCACTGAAAGTCGCATTCGAGTCCTCTGCATTTGCGGGACTATCGCCGGTCGCAATTGAGGAACCGTTCGCACTTGTCCTCGGCGGACGAGTGGTTCGAGGGCGTATCGATGCGGTCTTCGAGCGAAATGGCCGCTACGACGTCATTGACTGGAAGACTGGGGGCTCGAGCGGAACTGATCCGTATCAATTGGCGATCTACTGCCTAGCGTGGTCCCAACTGAAGAACGTGCCGATCAGTGTTATCGATGCCGGGTTCTTCATGGTGTCCACGGGAGAACTCATCCGGCCAGAGGCAGACCTAGATCTCGAAGGACTCGCCGGAGCCCTCAAGTTCTAGCGGTACGGCGTGCCGCACAGGGGTTTCGGCTAGGGCGTTGGGAATTCGCTCGGCATGGTGACCGGCTCGGGACCGCTCCTTTTGCGTTCGGCGATGGCCTCGCCGGCCTCTTCCGTCGGCGTTCGCCGGACCCCAGCGAGACCGCGCATCCACTCGCGCGCCGGTTCCTCGACGAATCGCCACATGAGCCAGGCAATCACTAGGGCAGCAGCGACGAGCAGGATGAGCCCTGCGGCGTACAGGAGGCCACCATCGATACCGGCGGCGCGCATGCCGGCTCGCCACAGCCCGAACACCACTAGGTGGGTCATGTAGAGGGAGTATGAGATGAAGCCGCCGAGGACGAGGGTTTTCGTGGCGAGGCCGCGCGACACGCGTCCGCGGGCCAGGGCGAGTGCACCGAGCCAGGCGATGAGGAATGGCACGAGAAGCAGGTGGAAGTAGGGGGGCATCGGCTCGGCGTCACCGGAGGCATTGAGGTTGACTGGAGGCTGGGCGATCGCGAGGTGTGCGAGAAGGACAGCACCCGCTATGACGGCGAGTGGGAGCAGCCACGAGAGGGCATTGGCCGCCCGAAGGGTGCGTCGGCTGGGATCGTCGGAACCCTCGGGGAGAAGTCGTCGAATGATGAGGTAGGTCACGGCACCTGCGGTGAACTCGGTGAGGATTCGGATGGTTGAACCCCAGTTGTCGGTGTAGTACGAATCAGTTCGCGACAGGCCGTAGCCGATGAGCGGAGCGATGCAGGCGATCCACAAGGCGATGAGCATTGGGAGGCCTAGTCGCTTATGGCAGCGCCAGATCACGAGGATGAGAATTGGGAAAATGAGGTAGGCCAGCCACTCCATGGAGAGTGACCACGCCACAAAATTCCAGCCCCGCTGCGGCTGGGGCCCCCACTCCTGGATGAGGAGGAGGTTACGGATGAAGTCCAGCGGATTCAGCCAGTCTCGATCGACTGAGTCGCCGGTGACCTTGGCCTGGGCGAACAAGGCGACGCCGGCGACGACGAGCATGACGAGATGGACGGGGTAGACGCGCGCGAGGCGGAGCCACCAGAAATTCAAGGTCTCGCGGAGACGTGCGCTTTGCCCCATGCGGCTCAGGTAGGTGTGGGTGAGGATGAATCCGGAGAGTGCGAAGAACAGGTCGACCCCGAGGCGCCCGACGTTGAGGACGTCGGGCAGGACGGGAATGTCGAGGAGCCCGACCCTGTCGAGGGGGCCTTGCAAGTGGTAAAGGAGCACCCAGGCCGCCGCAACGAATCGGACTCCGGTCAACTGCCGAATGAACACGTTCACGTGGGCATCGTGTCACGCAATTACTCTTGCCATGTGACGAACCCCCGGCTCCTTGATGACCTCCTCCTGTCACGTGCGGCAATTGAGCGCGCGGCGCACCTGCGTGCCGACGGAGATTGGCAACGCTCGCGCACGGCCGACCCTCGCTCGCTCGTCGTCTGGGTTGAAGGCAGCGCGACCGCGGTCGCGTCTGGTGCAGGAGCACCGGCCCTTCATTTCACGCCAGTTACGGAACTCGATGACCCGTCAGGGCTGTCATTTCTCGGGGTCGGCCTCAATGACCGCGCCTTCTTTGCTGCGCATCCGGTGGGACGTGAGCATGCGGCGCTGCCGACAGACATCGAATGGTCGTCGTTGCGAACAATTGGCGGCGGGCTTTCGGATCTGGATGCGGGCCTGACGGTGACCGCTGTAGCGCTCGACAACTGGCGGGCCCGCACCCGTTGGTGCTCGGCGTGCGGAAGCGCGCTCGTGCTTCGAAATGCCGGTTGGTCCCTAGGCTGCGAGGCCGACGGCATCGAGCACTTTCCGCGGACGGACCCTGCCGTGATTGTTCTCGTCCGCGATCAAGATGACCGCGCGCTGCTCGGCCGCCACGTGAACTGGCCGGTGGGACGAATGTCGACATTTGCCGGATTCGTCGAGGCCGGGGAGTCCGCGGAGGCCGCGGTTCGCAGGGAGTTGACGGAGGAGACGGGTGTGGTGATCGGTCCGGAGCCCGACGACGTCGAGTACCTCGGGAGCCAGCCATGGCCATTCCCGTGCTCCCTCATGCTCGGCTACCACGCGTGGGCCTCCCAGACGGAGATCACGGTGGATGGCGAGGAGATCGCCGAAGCCCACTGGTA
>CAMAWO010000055.1 GCA_945861925.1 Bifidobacterium breve
CCTCCGTGATGTCTTGCAAGCCCTCGGGCTGCCATTCATTGGATCGCTAGCGGCCGCGGCTCGACTCGCCTTCGACAAGCCAATTGCTAAGACCATTGTTGGGAAAGTCGGGATCGCCACGCCTCGGGCCATCGCCCTGCCCCACTCCACGTTCCGTGAACTTGGTGCCACCGGAGTTCTTGAGGCCGTCGTGAGCAGCCTTGGGCTCCCGCTAATCATCAAGCCAACGAAAGGGGGATCCGCGCTCGGCGCCGCGGTTGTCCGGGAGGCGGCTGAACTTCCCGCCGCCATGGTCGGCGCCTTCGCCTACAGCGATGTCACACTCATGGAGCGCCTCGTCACCGGCACTGAGATCGCTGTCAGCGTCTATGAGAGCCACGGAGTCGCGATTTCATTGCCACCGGTGGAGATTGTTCCACCCGATGGGATCTACCACTACAACGCCCGTTACACGGCCGGCTTGACTGAGTTCTTCATTCCGGCCCGCCTTTCACAAGCTGTGCTCGACGAGTGCGCTTCGGTCGCCCTGCTCGCACATGAAAGTCTCGGACTTCGCGACTGGTCGCGGACCGACCTCATCGTCGATACTGGTGGCACCCCGTGGTTCCTTGAGGTCAACGCCGCCCCGGGGATGACTGAGACGTCACTATTCCCCCAGGCGCTGACCGCGGCAGGTATTTCACTCGGTGAGTTGACCGACCAACTCGTGCGCACCGCAATCGAGCGTGGGGCTTAGCCTCGTCGGGTTCGGGCAATGAGGTCGGCTATGCGTCTCAGATCCTCTACATCGGCTACCTCGATGACAATCTTGCCCCGGGAGTTCGCGCGCGGTAGTCCCTCAACGTGCACCCGGGTGTCAAGCCCCTCACCTAACCGCCGTTGCACCTCATCAATGATGTCAGCTAGCGAGTCCGCACGTGGTTTAGGTGCTCGCGCCTTACGCTCACGCTTGTTACCGTCGCCCTCCCCAAGGAGGATCAATTCCTCGACGGATCGCACACTCAGGCCCTCCGCCACGATGCGTTGCGCTAAGGCGTCCATGGCGTCGGGGCTGGCGAGTGACAGGAGTGCGCGGGCGTGCCCCGCACTCAGCACCCCAGCGGCAACCCGACGTTGCACGGTTGCGGGCAGTCTCAGGAGTCGAAGGGTGTTCGTCACCTGTGGGCGTGAGCGTCCGATGCGACGCGCCAACTCTTCCTGTGTGCAACCGAAGTCAGCGAGTAGTTGCTCGTAGGCGGCCGCCTCCTCGAGTGCATTGAGATTGGCCCGGTGCAGGTTCTCAAGCAGGGCATCGCGCAGGAGATCGATGTCATCGGTATCGCGAATAATTGCGGGAATCTCCAGGAGACCCGCCAGCTTGCTGGCCCGCAGCCGCCGCTCGCCGGCGATGAGCTCATAGCCATCCGGTGACCGTCGCACAACCACGGGCTGTAGGAGCCCGATCTCCTTAATGGAGAAGACTAGTTCGGTGAGCGCCTCTTCATCGAAGACGGTGCGTGGTTGCCGCGGATTCGGTGCGATGAGACCGATTGGCAACTCTGCGTACACCGCACCCATCGCCGCGGGCTCGCGCTCAGTTCCCCCGACCACTGTGATGGACGGGCCCGACGGCGACTGTGGCGCTGCCTCCCGTGGGATGAGTGCACCTAACCCCTTGCCCAGCCCTCGCTGTGGCGCGGACGCCTTCGCCATGGTCGCTACCCTCCCACCTGATTGCGATCAAGGGTGATCATGTCGTGACCTGCCCAAGTGGGACGATTGCCGCGAACTCATCGCTAGCCTCGCGATAGGTGAGCGCTCCAGGGGATGAGGCGTCGTAGGTCATGATCGTCTGGCCGAAGGATGGTGCCTCTGACACGCGCACCGCTCGGGGAATCACCGTGTTGAGGACCCGGGTACCGAAGTGCGTTCGAACCTCGTCGACAACCTGCGAAGCCAGGCGGGTCCGACCGTCGTACATCGTGAGAAGGATCGCGCTCACCTCGAGTTTCGGATTGAGGTGAGTTTTCACCATCTCGACGGTGCGGAGAAGTTGTGAGAGCCCCTCGAGCGCGTAGTACTCACACTGAATAGGGAGGAGGAGTTCACGCGCCGCCACCAAGCCGTTCAAGGTGAGCAGACCCAGCGACGGTGGGCAATCCATGAGAATAAAATCAAGTGGCCGGCCTTGCGCCAGCTTAAAGTCAGGGACGTACGCCTCTACTGCCCGACTCAATCGGTATTCACGCGCCACCTGAGACACAAGTTCAATTTCAGCGCCTGCGAGATCGATTGTCGCTGGCGCTCCCCACAGGCCTTCCACATCTGGGCATGGGCGGGCAATGTCACTCAGACTAAGTTCGCCACTGAGAACCTCGTAGACACCCTTGACCCCCTCGTGGTGGTCGATGCCTAGGGCGGTCGATGCGTTCCCTTGTGGGTCGAGGTCGATCACGAGGACGGTGTGGCCGCGTTGAGCTAGGGAGGCCGCAACGTTCACTGTCGTCGTCGTCTTGCCTACCCCACCCTTCTGGTTCGCGACACTCACGACACGAGTCATTCGGGCCACCCAAGTCCCGCGGGGGTCATTGATGTTTCACGTGAAACATCAATACCTGTCGCGGTGGCCAACGATGTTGGCCACCCGAGACCGCTCGTCGGGGAGTCTGTGGCAGTCAGGTCTGCGGGTGGGTGGTCGGGGGAAGGTGACGGATGCACGTCGGTCATTGTGCCGTACCTCGGACCCCGGTGACCACCGTGGTCACGGGCTCCACAACCCCGGCGCCGCACTGCCGAACCTCAAGGTCGACCACGTTGAGTGCCGCGGCCACCCCCTGCGCTGCGACCACCTCGTCCTGTGCACCGCTGCCCTTGAGTGCGACGAGTCGGCCACCGACCCGTAGTAGTGGGATGGTCCAACCAAGTAATCGCTCGAGTGGTGCCACCGCCCGCGCTGTCACGACATCGACGCCGTGCCAATCTGGGTCGGCGTAGCAATCCTCGGCTCGACCACGACGAATGATCACCCGATCCGCCAGGCCAAGGTCGGCCACCACTGACTGCAGGAATGTGGCTCGTCTTAGCAATGGCTCAACGAGGGTGATCGACAGGTCTGGTCGGGTGATCGCCCACACTAGCCCCGGTAGACCCGCCCCCGACCCCACATCGGCAACTGCCGACCCACGGCCAACGAATGGCTCACCTGGTCCGACCACGACAGCGCAATTCAACAGGTGCCGGGACCACAGTCGGGGCACTTCACGTGGCCCAATGAGGCCCATCTCAACACCAGCAGTGCTTAAGACGGACGCGTACGCGCGCAACGGCTCGTCAAACGGATCGAGCCATGCTGGCAGTTCTACGGGGTCGGTATGTTTCACGTGAAACGGCCGGGTTTCAGCTCACCCTGATGACGACACATCGGCGCGGCTCTTCACCCTCTGACTCACTCACCAGACCGGCCTCAGCCACCGTATCGTGCACGACCTTGCGCTCAAACGGCGTCATTGGTTCCATCGACACTGGCGCCCTCGTGGCTTGGGCCTCGGCGATCCCTGCCTTCGCGAGCTCGGTGAGCGCCGCTCGCCGCGCGGCTCGAAACCCTGCAACGTCAAGCATGAGCCGTGACCGCTCGCCGGTCTCCCGAGTCGCCGCCAACCGGGTCAGCTCCTGCAGGGCGTCGAGGACCTCACCATTCGTCCCAACAAGGTGGCCGAGGTCTCCCGCGCGCACCTCGACCACTGAGACCATCGCTCGGTTCCCTTCAACATCGATATCGATGTCGCCGTCGAGGTCGGCAATATCGAGGAGGCCCTCGAGATAGTCGGCTGCCGCGTCGCCCTCGCGCTCCAAGAGTGAACCACCTTTGCTGGCGTGCTCAGTGGAATCGATTGAGCCAACTCCAGTGTCGCTCTTCACCTGATCGTCCGTCATGTTGTCTCCCATGATGCTGTCGAGTAGTTACGAAGTGCCCTTGCGCTTACTGCGCGGGGTCTTCTTCGGCTGCACTCTGGCTGGCGGTGTGTCATCTGTGACCTCAGGCTCGGAGCCTGAGGTTTGGTCTGAAGCGCTACTCGCAGCCGCTTTTCTCTTCGCACGCTGGGCCTTACGAGCCTCATGAGCGTCGAATGCCGGCGTACCGGGTTGCGGGTTGTTGCGGATGACCCAGAACTGCTGGCCCATCGACCATAGGTTCGTGGTGAACCAGTAGATGAGGACGCCGATCGGGAAGTTGATGCCGCCGATGGCAAAGACGAGCGGGAAGACGTACAGCAGGATCTTCTGCTGACGGACGACTGGGTTGTCCGCTGCCGTGTTCTTCACGATCATCTGGCGCTGGGTCAGGAAGGTGGTGGTCGTCATCGCAATGATGAGGATAAAGGCGAGAATCTTCGTGTTGAGCGGGGCGAATCCGTCCTTGAGCACCTCGTCGGCGCCCATGAAAGTACCGTACAACGGAGCCCCAAAGATTGATGCTTCATGTGCCTGGGCGAGGAGACCTTCGTACTGACTCCACTTGAACACGCCCTCCGGCACGCTCATCGCGATTCCCTGTAGGACGCTGAAGAGTGCGAAGAAGATTGGTGCCTGAAGAAGAATTGGCAGGCACGAGGACAACGGGTTCGTACCCGTCTCCTTGTACAACTTCATCATCTCTTGCGACTGCTTCTCACGGTCGCCGGCATACTTCTTCTGAATCTCCTTCATCTGCGGCTGGATCAGCTGCAGGTTGCGCTGCGACTTGATCTGCTTGACGAAGAGCGGGATGAGCACGATCCGGATGACGATGACGAGGCCGACGATCGACAGCGCCCAGGTCCATCCGCTCGCAGGGTCCATGAACGTGCTCAGCAGTTGGTGGAACTGGACGAGGATCCAACTCACACCGGTGCGAAGCCAATCGAGAATGAACATGAGTTCCCTTGCGAGTCGTGTCAGGTCAGGTGTTGTGCGCGTGGACTACCGTCTGGAAGTATCTCTGGACGCCAGTGTCGTCCTGATGGTACGGGGTCAATACCACCAGCATTCCATGGGTTGCAGCGGAGTAGCCGCCAGATGGTTAAGCCCACCCCTTTAACGGCGCCGTGTTGTTCAATCGATCTCAGCCCGTATTCCGAACAACTCGGATAAAAACGGCAACTCGGCATGAGGAGTTTCGACAGGCTGAGTTGGTAGGCCCTGATGACGATGATGAGCAACCACTTCAGTAGCCAGCCGACGGAGTGCTCCCAACACCAGTGGGTTTTGGTGAGCACAGGCCCAAGGCCCCTCATCGAGCTAATTTCGAGGCGGCACTCATCAGAGCTGATTCCAACTCCCGGCCCAAGGTAGCGCTGGAGGCGGACGCCGCCCTTGGGAGTGCCCGCACCACTATTGTGCTTCCGATCGGCACGATCCAGAGTCGGCCTCGTATCTCCGCCCTAAGGCGACGAGACACCTTATGGCGAACCACCGACCCGCCGACTCCCTTGCCCACCGACAGTCCCATCCGCGTAAGTAAATCAGCGTCAGCGCCGGGCGGTGCAACGTGCACGACTAGCAGGGACCGTGCTGCACGAACGCCGCGCCGGGTCGTGTCAGGAAAGTCGGTTGACCTCCGCAGTCTGTTCCCGCGTGGGAGCATAATTTGCGGCTGAACCTAGGCCGAGATACGAGTGCGACCCTTGGCTCGACGTCCGGCGAGGATCGCGCGGCCAGCGCGTGTGCGCATCCGCAGCCGAAAACCGTGCGTCTTCGCCCGACGGCGGTTGTTGGGCTGGAAGGTGCGCTTCATGGTCAGGCTCCTGGGCGAACAGTTGGGGAAGTCAGATAACCCGCTGAGCCTAGGCAGGAACCGAGCATGTGGTCAAACTGACCGCCACTATCACCACCGTTGCCGCTCGTACTTGTCGGACTCGCCTGCCATCACTAAGTTTGGGTTTGTCTCACCAAGATGATCTATACCTGTGGACAAGGTTGTGGAAGGTCCGTGTGACGAGGAGAGGAGGCGCGCATGGACGACCCATCGGATCTGACCATCGTGTGGGCACAGGCTCTAGCCACGCTCGCCGACGGAGCGCTCACGCCACAACAACGCGCGTTCGTCGCACTCACCAGGCCACTTGCAATCGTCGAGGACACCGCACTGATCGCCGCCCCCAATGAATTCACTAAAGATGTCCTCGAGACTCGGTTACGTCCATTCGTCGTGAGTGCCCTGTCTGCAACACTCGGACGGGAGATTCGGTTGGCTGTCACCGTCGATTCTTCGATTGCCCCGTCCCTCGATGAGGCAACAACTGATGCGGTCGCCGATGCAACATACACAGGAGATGAATCACGTACCACACGGGTGCCAGCAGTCACTCGGCTCGACGATGGCCCGCGTCCCGGCACTGGCTCGCCCACTACCCGACCACAGGATGGCCGGCTTAACGCCAAATACACCTTCGATACCTTCGTCATCGGATCGAGTAACCGCTTTGCACACGCCGCAGCGGTGGCCGTGGCTGAGCGCCCCGCCGCTGCGTACAACCCCCTGTTCATCTACGGGGGATCCGGACTCGGCAAAACTCACCTCCTCCACGCCATCGGCCATTACACCCGAACCCTCTACAACGGCACCCGTGTCCGATACGTGAGTTCTGAGGAGTTCACAAACGAGTTCATCAACAGCATCCGTGACGATAAGGCAGCTGTCTTCCAGCGTCGCTACCGTGATGTCGACGTCCTCCTCGTCGACGATATCCAGTTCCTCAGTGGCAAGGTCCAGACCCAAGAGGAGTTCTTCCACACCTTTAACACCCTCCACAATGCCGATAAGCAAATCGTGGTGACGTCGGATCAACCACCGAAGCAACTACCCGACTTTGAGGACCGCATGCGTTCTCGCTTCGAGTGGGGCCTGATGACCGATGTGCAACCACCGGACCTTGAGACACGAATCGCCATCCTGCGTAAGAAGACTGACCAAGAACGACTTGATGCTCCCGCCGAGGTGCTTGAATTCATCGCCTCCAAAATCTCTAGCAACATTCGTGAACTTGAGGGCGCGCTGATCCGGGTCACGGCTTTCGCGTCACTCAATCGTCAACCCGTTGACCTCGCGATCACAGAAATCGTCCTGAAGGACCTCTTTCCTTCAGAGACTGGGCCGGAGATCACAGCCGCCCAGATCATGGCTGCTACCGCCTCGTACTTCGGTGTCACCATCGATGACCTTTGTGGGGCAAGTCGGTCCCGAGTTCTCGTCACCGCCCGACAGATCGCCATGTACCTATGTCGTGAGCTCACCGACCTATCACTCCCGAAAATCGGGCAGGCATTCGGCGGTCGGGACCACACGACTGTCATGCACGCCGATCGTAAAATTCGCCAATTAATGGCAGAGCGTCGAAGTCTGTTCAATCAGGTCACCGATCTCACCGGCCGAATCAAATCTCAGCCTCGGACGATGTAACGCTCCCCACGTCACAACCACACCAGACACCTCACGTTTCCCAACCGTCCCCATGTTCCCCACAACTGTGGATAACTCGTGCGAATAACCCATGGCTGCACGTACCTGTGGATGATGTGAGCCGCAACCAGTCCTGATTCGCCCCGTCATAGCGTTTCTCCACAGCCATCCACAGCCAACAAGGTGCTGTCCACACCTAGACAGCAGCGCGACACGCGGCCTCACCACGTGAATCCGACCTCGTCCACACTTTCCACAGCCCCTACGACGACGACTACACATCTACTTCCCTGATGAGACCAACCACCATCACGCAACCCACTGTGGACGCAGGTCACGCGTATACCTCTTTTCATGCCAGACTCACCCTTTATCCCCGTGTTCGAGCGCGCCCGAGCACGCGACATACTCAGCATGGTCTACGGAAGGGTGGTGCTGTGAAGTTTCGAGTCGAACGAGACGTCCTTGCCGACGCCGTCGCGTGGGCTGCTCGCACCCTTCCGGCACGTCCCTCGCTGCCTGTGCTGGCAGGCCTCGTTCTGAGTGTGACTGATGAGGTCCTTACCATCAGCAGTTTTGACTATGAGGTGTCTGCCCGCGTCGAGGTCGCCTGCGATGTTGACGCTCCAGGAGTTGCCCTTGTCTCCGGCCGGCTCCTGTCAGATATCGCCCGCTCCCTACCCGCCCAACCGGTCACGCTGAGCGTTGAGGGAACCCGGGTAGTTATCACGTGTGGGCGCTCATCGTTCACCCTTCCCACGCTTCCGGTTGAGGATTATCCACAACTCCCGGACATGCCCCAAGCGTCTGGGGAGATCAAGGGCTCACTCTTTGCAACCGCCGTGGGGCAGGTCGCCATCGCTGCTGGCAGGGATGACACCCTGCCCACACTCACGGGCATTCGCTTAGAGATCGAGGGCACCCGTCTGGTTCTGGCGGCCACCGACCGTTACCGACTCGCGGTTCGCGAGTTTGAGTGGAACCCGCTTTCCACTGGACTCACGGCTCACGCACTCATTCCGGCTCGGACTCTGGCCGACACCGCGAAGGCGCTGGCTTCATCAGACATCATGAGTATCGCCCTCGCTCCGCCAGGTGCCGGTGAGGGTCTCATCGGATTCGAGGGAAACGGCCGGCGTACAACAACGCGTCTTCTCGACGGTGAGTTCCCGAAGTACCGCACGCTTCTTCCGAATGAGGCTGCATCGATCGCGCTCGTCGAGACCGCGATGCTTGCCGACGCGGTGAAGCGCGTGTCACTCGTCGCCGAGCGCAACACTCCAGTGCGCCTGAACTTCGATGGTTCCGAGGTAGTTCTGCGCGCCGGTGTGGGTGATGATGCTCAAGCGAATGAGGCGGTTGAGGCAACCGTCGATGGTGATGCACTCGAGATCGCATTCAACCCGAATTACCTACTCGACGGCCTCGCCGCAATTGACTCTCCGATTGCCCGGTTCTCGTTCACTCAAGCAACACGGCCCGCAGTGCTCACCGGCCTCGCTGACGTATCGGCCACGCCCAGTGATGAATACCGCTACCTGTTGATGCCGGTTCGCCTCACCGGCTGATGTTATGTGGGTCCACTCTTTGAGCCTCACGGACTTCAGGTCCCACGGGCAGGTGGACCTCGAGTTCTCCCCGGGAGTCACCACCTTTATCGGTCTCAATGGCCAAGGGAAGACGAACCTTATCGAAGCAATTGGCTACGTGTCATCGCTGTCAAGTCACCGCGTCGCCGCTGATGCACCGCTAGTGCGCCATGGGGCACAGATCGCGTTTATCCGGTGTGGCATCACCGCAGACGATCGTGAGATCACCGTTGATCTCGCGATCACCCCTGGCCGCGCGAACAAGGCCCGCATCAACAGATCACCCGTCCCGAGGACGCGCGATGTCCTAGGACTTCTCCGCACGGTCCTCTTCGCACCCGAGGACCTCAGCCTCGTCAAAGGTGATCCAAGCGAGCGCCGTCGATTCCTTGACGATCTCCTCATCCAACGATCACCACGCTTGGCCGGGACACGATCTGATTACGAGCGGGTCCTGAAACAAAGAAATGCACTCCTCAAATCAGCAAACGTGGCCCGACGCCGCGCTGAGGACGAGATGATTCGAACACTTGAGGTGTGGGACGACCAGTTGGCCACCATCGGTGCGCAACTTATTCACGAGCGCATCTGCCTCGTCCAGGATTTATTTGACCTTGCCGCAGACGAGTACGGTTTACTTGCCGGCGCGCATGGATCACCCCTCGGCCTGCGTTACGTCTCATCAATAAACGACCTAACCGAGTTCCCGGGCGACAAGGACTCATGGCAAGCACGCATTCTCGACGAGCTCCTTCGGCGGCGCAGTGATGAGTTGAACCGGGGGCTCACCCTCGTTGGTCCGCACCGCGATGACCTGCTCCTGACCCTTGCAGATATACCGGCGAAGGGATATGCATCCCACGGCGAGGCATGGTCGATCGCTCTCGCGCTACGACTGGGCTCATACGCACTCCTTCGCGCTGATGGCGTGGACCCGGTTCTCATGCTTGACGACGTGTTCGCCGAGCTCGATGCCACGCGCCGCGAGCGGCTCGGTGAGCGGGTGAGGACGGCTCAGCAGGTGTTGGTGACAGCCGCAGTTGAGGCCGATGTCCCACCAGCGCTGCAGGGGGCAACTATTCGGGTGTCACGAGAGGGGGTGTCACCCGAATGACTGACGAAACAAATACGGGGAGCGACGCGTCGGCTGGTGACGCAGCGAATAGGGCACTGCGTCGAGCCACGAGTGGCGGACCACGCCGCGCTCAATCGGCGGCGAGGCGGCCAAGACTTTCCGGTGCACACTCCGATGGCCGTGACCCCAAACGGCTCACCGACGCGGTTGATGCACTCCTGGCCGAACAGGGATGGGCGACCGCGAACGCTGTTGCCGGCCTTATCGCTAGATGGCCCGACGTTGTTGGGGCAGATCTTGCCGACCACGTAACCCCGGAATCCTTCACGGATGGGCGACTCCTTCTGCGGGCTGACTCAACTGCGTGGGCTACCCAAGTGAGGCTCCTGCTCCCACAATTACGCATAGTGATCGACCGGGCGGTGGGCACCGGATTGGTGGCCGACATCTCCGTTCTCGGGCCGCAGGCACCCTCCTGGGTCGCCGGCCCACGCCGGGTCATGGGCCGTGGCCCACGTGACACGTACGGGTAGCACCACCGATCACGTGAGGGCCACGAGAACGAGCGAAAAGCGATGGTGAATATCAGGACACGACCTTTGGTCAGATAATTCGATCTCGACCCGTTCACGCCTGTATCAGGAACCTCGGTGTCAGTCTAAGAAGATAGACTCAGGGAAAACCCCGGGGACTCACCGAGTGCGCCCCACGTGATCGAGGAGGCCCGACGCCTGTGTCATACGACGCTAGCGCGATCACCGTTCTAGAAGGCCTCGACGCCGTCCGTAAGCGCCCAGGCATGTACATCGGTTCGACAGGTGAGCGGGGCCTTCACCACCTCGTATACGAGGTGGTCGACAACTCCGTCGACGAAGCGCTCGCAGGATACGCAACAAGCATCTTGATCACACTCCTCGCCAACGGTGGCGTTCGGGTCATTGATGATGGCCGCGGGATTCCGGTCGACGAGCACCCCATCGAGAAGAAACCCGCACTCGAAGTCGTCCTCACTGTGCTTCATGCCGGCGGCAAGTTCGGTGGCAGTGGGTATTCGGTTTCCGGCGGCCTCCACGGTGTTGGTGTCTCGGTCGTCAACGCACTTTCACATCGACTCGATGTTGAGGTCCGCCGCGACGGCTTCGTCCACCGGCAGGTGTATCGCTACGGTGTGCCTGAGGCGGCCCTTGAGAAAGGGGCGGCAACGACTGAGACAGGTACCACGATCACCTTCTGGGCCGATGCTGACATCTTCGAGACCACCCAATACGACTTCACCACACTTGCCCGCCGTTTCCAGGAAATGGCCTTTCTGAATAGAGGTCTGGTTCTCGAGATCGTCGATGAGCGTGAGGAGGTCGTCATCGTCGGCGAGGATGGTGAGGACCCGGTCGAGGCAGCGCGTTCAGCGCGCTATTGCTACGAGGGGGGCATTGCGGACTTCGTTCGTCATATCAATGCCAGCAAGGGCGTCGCGAACCCGAGCGTCATCTCCTTTGAGACGGAGACCGAGGACCACCGCATGAGCGCTGAGATCGCCATGCAGTGGAACACCAGTTACTCAGAGTCGGTCTACACCTTTGCCAACACCATCAACACCACGGAGGGTGGCACTCACGAGGAGGGCTTTCGCTCCGCGATGACCACGCTTGTGAACAAGTTCGCGCGCGAGTGGAACATCCTCAAGGAGAAGGACCCGAACCTCAGCGGCGAGGATATTCGAGAAGGTCTCACCGCGATCATCAGTGTGAAGATGACCGAGCCTCAGTTCGAGGGGCAGACAAAGGCCAAACTCGGCAACACTGAGATGAAGACATTCGTGCAGAAGGTCGTCAACGAGCAACTTGGCGAGTGGTTTGAGAAGAATCCGGCAGAGGGTAAGGAAATCGCCCGCAAGTCAGTCAACGCGGCCACCGCACGGATAGCCGCACGCAAGGCACGCGACCTGGCCAGAAATCGAAAAGGCCTCCTCGGCGGCGCCGGCATGCCCGGCAAACTCATCGACTGCTCGAGTCGTGACCCGGAGGAGTGCGAGGTCTTCATCGTCGAGGGCGACTCAGCCGGCGGCTCCGCGCGCCAAGGCCGTGATCCACGCAGACAGGCGATCCTCCCGATTCGTGGCAAGATCCTCAACGTCGAGAAGGCCCGGATCGACAAGGTCTTGCAGAACAACGAGGTCCAAGCATTGGTGTCGGCCTTTGGCACTGGAGTCCAAGACGAGTTCGATATTAATCGACTCAGGTACCACAAGGTCGTACTCATGGCCGATGCCGACGTCGATGGCCAACACATCCGTACTCTGCTTTTGACACTACTCTTCCGGTTCATGAGGCCCCTTGTTGACCAGGGCCACGTGTTCTTGGCCCAGCCACCGCTGTACAAAATCAAGTGGTCGCGTGAGACAGCGGAGTTCGCCTACACCGACCGCGAGCGCGATGCGATCGTCGAGGCGGGCTTTGCGGCCGGCCGACGCCTGCCGAAGGATGAAGCAATCCAACGCTATAAGGGCCTTGGTGAGATGAATGCCGATGAACTCTGGGACACCACGATGGACCCGGAGCACCGGGTCCTGCTTCAGGTGACCCTCGATGACGCTGCCCAGGCCGACGAGATGTTCAGCGTCCTCATGGGCGAGGACGTCGAATCCCGACGCAACTTCATCCAGCAGAACGCTCGCGACGTTCGCTTCCTCGACATCTAGCACCTTGACCAACGGAGATTCCAGTGGCTGACGACACCTCGACCGTCGAAGAGACGGGCCCAGGTCCTCACGGTCGAATCGAGCCTGTTGACCTCCAGACAGAAATGCAACGCTCGTACCTTGACTACTCGATGTCCGTCATCGTGTCGAGAGCGTTGCCCGATGTTCGAGATGGTCTGAAGCCCGTCCATCGACGGGTCTTGTATGCCATGTATGACGGCGGCTATCGACCCGACCGCAACTTTTCCAAGAGCGCCCGCGTCGTCGGAGATGTCATGGGCAGCTACCACCCGCACGGCGACACCGCCATCTACGACGCCCTCGTGCGACTCGCCCAACCGTGGTCCTTGCGTTACCCGCTCGTGCAAGGTCAGGGGAATTTCGGCTCCCCCGGCAACGACCCGCCCGCGGCCCAGCGCTATACCGAGTGCCGGATGGCGCCGTTGGCGATGGAGATGGTGCGCGATATCGACGAAGATACCGTCGATTTCGGGCCGAACTACGACGGTCGGACCCAGGAGCCGAAGGTATTGCCGGCGAGGTTCCCGAACCTGCTCGTGAATGGCAGTTCTGGAATCGCCGTGGGGATGGCTACGAACATCCCCCCACATAACCTGCGCGAGGTCGCTGAGGGTGCCCAATGGCTGCTCGCGAATCCGGAGGCCGACCGCGAGACTCGTCAGGACGCGCTGGTGAATATCGTGAAAGGACCGGATTTTCCGACCGGAGCACTCATCGTCGGACGCAAGGGGATCGACGACTACTTTCGAACCGGTCGTGGCTCTGTCACGATGCGGGCAGTTGTCACAGTCGACGAGGATGCGCGAGGCCGGCAGGTCCTTGTGGTCACCGAACTGCCGTATCAGGTCAACCCTGACAACCTGCTCCTCCGCATTGCTGAACTCGTGGGCGAGGGCAAACTCACCGGGATCGCCGATATTCGCGACGATTCCTCATCCCGCACCGGCATGCGGCTCATCATCGATCTCAAACGCGATGCCGTGGCGCAGGTCGTCCTAAACCAGCTCTACAAGCACACTCAACTACAGGACAACTTCGGCGCGAACATGCTCGCCCTGGTCGATGGTGTCCCAAGGACCCTCACCCTTGAGCAGTTCATTCGTTACTGGATTAGCCACCAAATCGAAGTGCTTCAGCGACGTACGAGATACCGCCTACGCAAGGCCGAGGAACGTGCCCATATTCTGCGCGGCTACCTCAAGGCCCTCGATTCCCTCGACGAGGTCATTGCCCTCATTCGCGCCTCAGCAACGGTCGACGATGCTCGGAGTGGCCTCATGGGCCTGCTCGAACTCGACGAGATCCAGGCGACAGCGATCCTTGACATGCAACTTCGTCGACTTGCGGCCCTCGAGCGCCAGAAGATTATCGATGAGTTCGATGAGCTCACCGTAAAAATCGCCGACTATAACGACATCCTCGCGGACGAGGCCCGGCAGCGGTCGATCATCTCTGAGGAACTCGCAGAGGTCACGACCAAGTTCGGTGACGAGCGTCGAAGCCAGTTCATCTCCTGGGATGGCGATGTTAATGACGAGGACCTCATTGCCGTGGAGGACGTCGTCGTGACGATTACCTCCGGCGGATACGCCAAGCGAACGAAGGCGGAACTGTACCGCGCTCAGCGTCGTGGTGGCCGAGGGGTGAAGGGTGCAGCGCTGCGCCAAGACGATGTTGTCGAGCACCTGTTCGTCGCGACCACCCATCACTGGATTCTCTTCTTCACAAATAAGGGCCGGGTCTACCGGGCGAAGGCCTACCAACTGCCGGATTCAGGCCGCGATGCACGCGGGCAACATGTTGCCAACCTGCTGGCATTCCAGCCTGATGAGGCCATCACTCAGGTCCTTGCGATCGACAACTATGAGGCGGGTGAAAATCTCGTTCTTGCGACACGAAATGGCATGGTCAAGAAGACGAAGCTGTCCGACTACGACACGAACCGGCAGGGCGGGATCATCGCCATCAACCTCGGGGATGATGACGAGCTCATCTCAGCCCGCCTCGTTTCAGATCAGGACGAACTCCTCCTCGTGTCCCGCAAGGGCATGTCAGCGAGATTCTCAGGGAACGACGACACCCTACGGCCAATGGGCCGTGCCACGAGTGGCGTGATCGGCATGAGATTCCGCGCCGGCGATGCACTGCTCTCCATGGAGGTTGTCCAACCCGACACGTTCGTTGTCACGATTACCGATGGCGGCTTCGCCAAGCGCACACCTGTGAGTGAGTGGGCAACCAAGGGCCGAGGCATCCTCGGAGTTCGTGCCATGCGGCTCAGTGAGGCACGTGGGTCCCTCGTGGGGGCGATGGTGTGTCTGGCCAGTGACCAAATCTTCGCCATCGCCTCGAATGGCGTGGTGATCCGTACCAAGGTAGAGGAGATTCGCCCATCTGGCCGCGACACCATGGGTGTCACCCTCATGAATCTCACCGGCGAAGACACCGTCGTTGCGGTGGCTCGCGGGGCCGAGCACGAAGAGGAGCACGAAGATGAGGAGGTCACCGTGAGTGAGGAGTCAGCGTGACCCAGAAGTCCACATCCGGCAACCGGCAGGCCCGCCTCTACCTATCGAGGGTTGACCCTTGGTCGGTAGCGAAGGCAGCCTTCATGCTCGCGATCGCCGTCGGAATCATCATTGTGGTCTCAGTCTCAGTGCTGTGGTTTGCCCTCAGTTCACTGGGTGTGTTCGAAACCCTGTCGCGCAACGTGAACGAGGTGGTCGGCAATTCTCAAGCAAACTTCGACCTCATGAGTGTGCTGGACTTCTCCCGAGTGCTCGGAGTAACGATCGTGGTGGCTTCGGTTGAGGTTATTCTCGTCTCGATTCTCGCCACCATATTTGCGTTCATGTACAACCTCACCGTCGGTCTCACGGGTGGCGTCGAAGTCATCCTCACCGACCACCAATGACGGCCAAAGGGTCGCAGACAGAGGGGGATTGGTGCTCGCCCTCCTTTGTCCGGTAATCTGATTAGCCGCACCCTCGGAACGGGCCTATAGCTCAGCTTGGTTAGAGCGCTTCCCTGATAAGGAAGAGGTCGGTGGTTCAAGTCCACCTAGGCCCACGTGAAGAAACTGCTGCTCCTCGCTGCCCTAGCTGGTGTTGGATACGTCGTGTACCGACAGGTCACCGCAAAGAAGGCGGAGCAGGACCTGTGGTCCGAGGCCACCTCGGAGCCAGATCTGCGTTGAAGGCAAGGCATCTGAATATCGGCAACAAGCACGGCCTCGAAATACCGAGGGGGTTTAGCTCAGCTGGTAGAGCGCTGCCTTTGCAAGGCAGAAGTCAGGAGTTCGAGTCTCCTAACCTCCACAATTTGCCCCGTTCCCTCACGATTTGTGAGGAAGCGGGGCTCTTTTTCGCCTCACGATGTAGTAATGCGTTGTAGTAATGTAAGTTGCCCCTAAAGGGGGTATGTCAATGGTGGCGAAGCGCACCTCGGGTGGCGGCGGTCTGTCCAAGAAGTGGGGGTACTACCTTGACTCGGACGGCCGGCGGGTCGACTACGGCTACTGGCAGGCGAGTCGCGAGGTGCCCGCTGAAATGCTCCCCAGGGGCCTGAGCCGCAAGCGGGTGACTGGGAGCGCGGAATCCAAGACAAAGGCACTGGCGCGACTCGCGGAGAACTGGGAGGCATTCCAGAAAGGCGAATCCAATCGCGGAAAAACCAGGCTGTCTGGGAAGGCCACAGTTCGGACCCTGTTCGCCGAATGGAACGCCAACAACGAGGCCGGGGCCGTCTCTGCGACGATGGCGCGGAAGTACCGGCGAATGTTTGAGCAGCACCTCCTGCCCTACATAGGCGACCGCAGGCTGGATTCCTTACGTGAAGAGGACCTTCTCACGCTGTTCAATCACACCCTCGCCCAAAAGACCGACGCCCAGGGCAAACTCGTCCTCCAAGCCAAGGCTCGGCGCAACATCTATATGTGCCTCTCGGGTTGCTTGAAATACGGGCTTCGGCAGCATTACATCGCAGTCAATCCGTTGGAGGCGGTGAAGCCACCCCGCAAGGAGGTCCCGAAGGACAACATCGACTCCGTGCTCGTCGAGGGACGGCGGGTGATGCAGGCGGTGCAGGCCGCCGACCACCCTGACGCAGCCCGCTGGCTGCTCGCCTTCCTCGGCCTGCGTCGCGGGGAGCGGTTGGGCCTGCCGTGGCGAAACGTGCGCGGCTTGAATACCGACGACGCGAAAATCGTCATCGACCAGCAATTAGCGTGGGATGTCGGGCCTGGCCTTCACGTCAAGGCGTGGCCAAAGAACCGTAAGCCCAGGACAATCCCGCTCAGTGAGCCGTGGGTGACGGCTCTACGCCTTCAACGTGAGCGATGGGAGTCAATGACCGGCGAGCCGGGATTCGAGTTCCGAAAGCCCGAGTACGCCGACCTTGTCTTCGTTCGCCCGAACGGGAACGTCATCACACTGAATGACGACAACAATGATTGGCATTCACTACTCATCAGTCTCGACATCACGCCGTGGCGAGCCCATCTCACACGGCACATCACCGCAATCCTTCTTGCGGAAATGGAGCCAGCCGTTCCCATGAGTACGGTGATGGCGATTTTGGGGCACTCCAGTGAAGCGATGAGCGTCTACTACGCGCACGTGAACGAGGGCCGCGTCCGAGCCCCGATGGAGGCGTTTGGCAAAGTCATCGCCTTCAGGGGACCAAGGTAGGAACCCCAGGAGGTCAGGCCGCGAGTGCCGCGAAAGCGCTGACCAGGACGGCGGCGGCATGTTCGTCGTCTGCGTCGTCCGCGATGCCCAGCAGTCGGTCGGCAGCCGTGTCGAGTTCCGCGTGCGCCCACGCGAGTTGCTCCGGCAGATCGGCGTACAGGTCGACGAGCGACCCAGCCATCAGGTGGGAGCGGGACACCAGGACGGTGCGGGCAGCCCCTTCGAGCGTCGCGCGATCCCTCTTGCCCAGCCTCGGTGCAGGGAACGTGTTGTATGCCTGCAAGGTGGTGGCGCGGGGGTTGCCGGCGAGGACGGTCTGCTGCCACACGTGGAACGCTCGGGATGCCAGCCAGCCGAAGACCACCATCGTGTCGTCGGTGATGTAGTTCAAGTCGTCGAGCGGGAGGTCTGCCTCGTCGTACCGGGCGACGTTGGCGAGGTCTCGGGGACCGCCGTGAAGCCGGCGGCGGAGCACGACCCAGTCGGGTTGAGGACGAACAGGCGCAGACACTCGCGATGAGTCGGCACGGCCACTGTGGGCGCGGGGGAGGGACCCGACCGGGCGGCGTAGCGACTGGGCATGATGCCGAAGCATCTCCCGCGCGTCGCTGACGAAGCCCCTCACAGGTTGTGACCCTAGACGGGAGCGGCCGATGTCAGGGGCAAGAGTCACAATCAAACGACCGTTTAATGAAGGGGACCGAAATGGCGACACGCAAGCAAGCATCAACATTGGTGAACAACCCTGAGGTCGCTCGGCACTCGCAGACATGGTTTTACGCTCGCGTTTCCACCTCTGAGGCGAGTGGGAAGCAGAGCCTTGACCTTCAACTGGACTGCGCCCGCCAATTGGGCATCCCGAAGTCCCACATCGTCACGGAGCGAGGCAGTGGCACACGTGCTGACCGCCCTCGTCAAAGTGAACTGCTCGCGAATGCGCAGGCAGGGGACACCGTCTACTGCTATTCCGTCAGTAGATGGAGCCGAAACAGCCGGCACCTTCACGAGACCGTAGAAGAAATGACTTCGAGGAACATCATCTTCAAGAGTGCGACGGAGCCGACAATCTCCACGGATTCCGCGACATCCCGGATGCTCCTCGGCTTGTTGGGGATATTGGCGGCCTGGGAGGTCGAGACCTTGCGCGAGCGGACCCGAGATGGGCTGGCTGCGGCACGGGCGCGGGGCCGGTTCGGTGGTCGACCACCAGCACTCGATGCTAAGCAGCGTCAAGCGGCCAGAGACCTCAGGAATACGGGAATGAGCGTACAGAAGGTCGCACGCACGCTCGGGGTATGCCGTGCGACCGCTCTGAAGGCCATTCGTGAGGACTCGGCTCAGTCCAAGGCGGCGAACGGTGTGAGCGTTGTCGTGGCCGTCTCGTAGACGCAGGCTTGTAGATCCCGATCTGTCGGACCGTCTGCTTCCTGAAATGCGCTCTTCCCTTGGGCCGGCTAAGCCTGCTTTGGGCGACTGAGCGTGCTCCCTTGTTGACG
>CAMAWO010000056.1 GCA_945861925.1 Bifidobacterium breve
GACAGCAGGATCGTTTCCTTGTTCGCGATGGCGCGCTTGGCACTCTCCTCGTCGTATACGCCTGATCCGTAGCGCTTGCCATTTGCCAGCGCGCCGGCGCGGATCTGTTCCACGGCTTTGAGATAAGACGGGTCATCCCAGTTACGGAAGACTCCGAGGTCCATGGACAGGTCCATAGGGCCAACGGTGACGCCGTCGATACCGTCCACGGCGAGGATATCTTCCGCGTTTTCTGCACCTTTCTTGGATTCGATGATGATCAGCACAATCAGAGATTCCTCGTACGCGGCCATGTATTCGTCGTCCGCCATGTGGTACGCGCTGGCGCGAAGGGGATTCCATCCGCGCTTGCCGCGCGGTGGGTAGCGGCATGCCTCCACAAGTCTCTTGGCATCCTCCGCGGTCTCTATAAAGGGACACAGCAGGCCACTGGCACCGATGTCGAGGAAGCGCCGGATCTCGTCGTGGTCGAAGATTAGTGGGCGGACGAAGGGAACCACGTCCCACCCGAGCGCAGCCTGCATCATGGCTTGGACGGAGATCAGACTCTGGGCAGAGTGCTCGGTGTCCACCGATGCCCAGTCGAATCCAGCACGACCAAAGATCTCCATCGATGCCGGGTCTTGGAGGGCGATTTGGGTGCCTAACACCGGCTCACCGGCGTAGATGCGGTCTTTTAAGCGCTTCGCCTTATCGAGTGCTCGCAACATATTTCCTCCTTCGGGCTGACAATCAAGACGGCCATGGCTAGAGTCTTGTAAACAATAAACAATCCTAGCGTTGCCACGGCACGAGAAAGGGCGGTTCATGACAAATCGACTCAATGTGATCTACCTCCCGGGCCGAGGGGCTGATCCCGCGTGGGAGCGGGAGGTGGTGGCGGCAATCGGCCCCCGGCACAACCTGACCAGCTACGACGAGTCCAAACCTTTGGCACCGCAATTCGCCGACGTTGATGCGGTAGTCGACCTCGGTGGTTCTTGTGGGACCCGGGAGATGCTCGATGCCGCCCTCAAGGTGAAGTTCTGGCAGATCATGGGCACCGGGATGGAGCACTTCGACTTCGACTACTGGTCCACGCGGCCCGTGATAATCTCCAACTGCCCGGGTCCAATGAGCGCGATCCCGTTGGCTGAGCACGCGATCCTGCTGATGATGCTAGTGCGCCGGAACTATCCCCAGCAGCTGGCCAACCTGGCGAACGGGCTCATGTACCAACCGCTGGGGTTTGAGTTGGTGGGCCAGACTCTGCTGTGTATTGGATTTGGGGCGAGCGCACGAGAGTTGTCCAAGCGGGCCAAAGCTTTCGGTATGGGTGTCATTGCCACCGACGTGCTGGAGGTAGACGACGCGACCCGCGACGAGTGGGGAGCAGAGGCGGTTTACCCGGCCGATCGACTCGATGAACTCATTCCCCAGGCCGACGTGATTTCGCTGCACTTGCATGTCACTCCCGAAACCCGACATATTCTCGACGCTCGACGGATCGCGATGATGAAACCGACCGCCATCATCGTCAACGTGGCTAGGGGTGCACTCGTGGATGAGGACGCGATGATCGCGGCAGTCCGCGAGGGGCGCATAGCTGGGGCCGGCACGGACGTCGCCACTGAGGAACCGCCGAGCGAAGGGTCCCCTCTCCTAACCACACCCGGAATCGTGGTTACCCCCCACACTGCTGGGGTCACATATGGCACTGCTCGACGACGTGCTGAAGGCTCCGCGGAGAACCTCGACCTCATAGCTGCTGGTAGGGAGCCCCGGGACCGGGTCGACCGACTGACAACGGGAATAAAGCGTCCAGATTAGCGAAATCACTTGACAGAGTCTATTGCTGACAGTTGACTAAGGTCTAACTGCTTAACACCCCACATAGGAGAGGTAAATCGGATGAGAAAACGCATGTTTAATCTTGCGGTGGTTGGAGCAGCCCTCGCCGTGGTCGGCGCGGTGCTACCGCAGACAGCGGCGACAGCGGCCGTGGGAACTAATTGCAGCATCAAGAACCAGTTGGCAAAGTCTAATTGTCAGGCGATTGTGATGGCGACCGTCTCGAAAATTAATAACCTTAATCCGATGAAGTCACGTGCGGTGACGGACTACCAGGTTGCGTACCCGATGCAGGGCCTGACGTGGAGGTTCGACGAAAATCTGATTCCGCGCATGGATCTGCTGCTCAAGCAGGATGTGTCCAAGGACGGTCTAACGATCTACCAGCAACTGAAGCCCGGCCTCAAGTACTCCGACGGCACGCCGTTGGTGGCGCAGGACATTGTTACAGCTTGGCAAAAACAAATTGAGGCCAAGCAATCCTCTTCATTCTTCGCGAAGGTAGCCAACGTGGTGGCGACGAGCCCGACCACGGCCACGTGGACCCTTAAGACCCCGATGCCGGACTTCAACTGGATGCAGGCGAATCAGGCTATGTTCCTGAATCCGACAGAAAGCATGAAGAGTGCGACCTACTGGAGCGCGCCGGTAAGTGCGGGCCCCATGAAGATTGCGTCGTGGACCCCTGGTTCGGACACCATGGTTCAGGTAGTAAACCCGAATTACTGGGCCAAGCCTAAGGTTCAGCAGATCACCTATCAGGCGATCCCTGACGCCGCCACCCGCAAGCTCGCCATGCAGGCCGGTCAGGTGGACTATGTTTTCGACCTCGCCTATCAGGGTGTGCTGGATCTCGACAAGAACAGCATTAGGTGGTGGGCTCATGCGTTGCCCGGCACTTATCAGTTGACGGCGAACTTGGCAAAGACTGGCTCAGCACTGCTCAATGTCAAGAACCGCCAGGCGATCTCGGCAGCGATTGACCGCGCGAAGGTAGCTAAGGTGGCATTTTTCGGCACCGTACTTCCGTCGTGTGCGCAGACATTTATTAAGGGCAACCCGTATCACCAGTGCGTGCTGCCAAACGATGGCAAGCAGGATCTGGCCTTGGCAAAGAAGCTCCTCGCCGAGGCGGGCAATCCGAGCGGGTTCAGTTTTGACTTAACCGTCTGGGCACGCCCGGCATGGCCTGAGGCGGCGCAACTGATAGCTCAGGATTTGGCCAAGGTCGGCATCACAATGAACATCACGGTTAAGCAGGACACCGTGGCGATCGCCGATCTCAACTCCGGCAGCTACGAGATGCAGTTCTCGGGCAACAACGCCCCGACACCGTATCTCCAGTTGTCCGGGTACTACGGCATCGGAGGTGCCTGGCAAAACTGGTCGAAAGTCAACGATCCAGCGTTGATCGCGGCGATCGATGTTCTGGGCTCAGCCTTGACCCCAGTTGCCGCCAAGGCGGCGCTGGCCGCGGCTAATCGGCTTGCTTACGCGAGTTCGGCGCACATCCCGGTTGCCGACCGCGCGGTCATCAGCGGCACCCGGCTCCCGGCCGGTCTGGTCAGTGCGACGATTCCGGGTGAGTGGCTTTACGTGGCCACGACCCCGCTGTTGAACACCCAAAGGGGTCCGACCGGATTCAACCTGGGAGCGAAGGGAAGGTAGCTGGGGAGTTCGTAGTGGTGGGCGGATCGATCTTCGGGTCGGTCCGCCCACTAACTTCGTGCCGGGTGTGGGCAGATGCTCCGGCTTAGTTTGAAGTTCTTGAGTAGCTGAGGGGAAGTCTTTTGAACATGGAAGTACCGTCATGACTGCCTCACCCCTTGGGCCGGGAGTCGAATCCGCGGTGCGCGATCATGAGGGCGGAGACGGCCCGCGGCCGCAGCCTACGTGGGAGAAGATCCTCCGCCGTACTGGGCGCGCGATCATTGTGGCTTTCTGGGTCATGGTTGTCGCGTTCATGCTTATTCGCCTGTCCCCTGGCGATCCAGTGTCGGCTGCACTGGGCGGCGATGCGGCACCGGATACGGTTGCGGCGGCACGTAAGGCCTTGGGCCTCGATGTCGATCCCTTAACACAGTTCTGGAACTATTTCACCGGTCTCTTCCAAGGAGATCTGGGCGCTTCCTTGATCTCCGGAGTACCGGTCACCGTAATGCTGCGAACGAATCTGCCTGTCACGCTTTGGCTGATATTTACTTCGGTGACGATGACGCTTGTTATCTCGCTTCCACTTGCGATGTTCATTTCGCTGGCACGTATCCCCGGGCTGCCGTACCTGTTTCGCACCCTGACGGCCATCGGGCTCGCGCTGCCCTCCTTTCTGGTTGCCTTGCTGCTGCTCTACCAGTTCGGCTTGATATGGCAAATCGCCCCAATCTTCGGCTACGATCCGACATTTCCGGCAAATCTGCAGTACCTGTGGCTTCCGTCACTGGTCAACTGTGTGGTTCTTGTACCGGTTCTATCCCGGGTACTTTACAGTTCGATCCTAGATACCCTCGAGGAAGAGTTTGTCGAGACCGGTGTTGTTCGCGGCGTTCGGTGGACCCGCTTTTACTGGTTCTACGTGCTGCGACCCTCCCTTGCACCGACCGTCGTACTATTGAGCTACATGATGGGCGTGATGGTGGGATCGACCGTCATTTTGGAGATTATTTTCGCTTTGCCGGGGATTGGTCGCGAGTTGGTCACCGCGGTGACGATGCGCGATTACCCGGTAGTGCAAGGAATCATCCTCGTCTTTGGAATATTGGTGGTTTTCCTCAGCCTGCTGGGTGACATCGTCGCTAGTCTGCTCGACCCTAGAGTGAAGCTCACATGACCATCGTGGGAGCCGGAACGGCTGATTGGTTCGATGTCAAGGGTACGGTGCCGACTCCGAAGAAGGCTAGGCGCCTCAAGGACGGAACGATCGGCCTGTTCACCGGCTTGTTCTTGTTAGTGGCACTACTAGTGCTCGGCATTCTGGTACCTCTGCTGTCGCCATTCGAGATTGAGATTTCTATCGATACCCCATTCCTGCCGCCCTCGGGGACCTACTGGTTCGGCACGGATGGACTCGGCCGGGATGTCTTCGTTCGGGTGTTCTCGGCGGTCTATCTAGATCTCGGTGTCGCCCTTATCGGGGTGATTATCCCCTTTTCCGTCGGAACGATCGTCGGCATCGGCTTGGCCGTAAGCCGGAGTAAGACGCTCAATTCGGTAGTGGGGTCAATCATTGACGGCATCAACGCATTCCCGCTGCTAGTGCTCGCCATCGCCCTGATCGCGCTGCTAGGCCCGGGTTTGCAGAGCGTAGTCGTTGCGCTGTCCTTGACCAACTGGGCTCGCTACGCACGTCTTGCGCGCACGCGAGCACTAGTGGTGAAGCAACAGGGATACATCGAGGCGACCCAGACTCTGGGGTATTCGAAACCGCGGACCCTTTTCAAGCATCTGGTGCCGAACGTCTCATCAGAGACTACGGCCTACGCTCTGAGTGACCTGATCCTAGTTATCTTGCTCATCGCGGGACTTTCCTTTCTAGGCTTGGGTGCGCAACCGCCGACACCGGAGTGGGGAGCAATGATCAGCGACGGTCGCCCGAATTTTCAGGTTGCTTGGTGGCCGGTAATCTTCCCGGGCTTGGCCCTGTGCTGGGCCGGTGTGTCTTTGTCCTTTATAGCGGAGGGCCTAACTCGGCGTGAGCGGGATGTGAAGTCATGAGCGTAAGCGCAATGGCGAGCGAGTCTTCTGATGTCCTAGTTGAGATCCGAGACCTGGTCATCGGTATCCAGCGCACCCGAAAGGATCGGTTACTTATTGTCGACAGCGCAAACTTCGACATCCGCCGGGCGGAAATTCTGGGCTTGGTTGGGGAATCTGGATCGGGAAAGACGATGGTCTGCCGCAGCCTGATTGGCACGTTAAAGCGTCGGAGTGCATCGATCTTTGCGGGCACTATCAAGTTCGACGGCATGGACCTTGCGAAAATTGAGGAGAAGCAATGGCGTGCAGTGCGCGGCAACCGAATCGGATATGTCCCGCAGAGCGCACTTACCGGTGCCAACCCGGTGATGACGGTGGGCAAGCAACTTTGCGAGGCGATTCGTCGTAACCGCAAGCGCAAAGAAAAGGATGTGCGTAAGCGAGCGATGGAATTGCTGGATCTCGTTCATATTCGACGGCCCGAGGTGGTATACGACCAGCACCCATTCCAGTTGTCAGGCGGTATGCGTCAGCGTGTCATGATCGCTGCTGCGATCTCCCAAGATCCCGACATAGTGGTTGCGGATGAGCCGACCACTGGTTTGGACGTAACGGTGCAGGCGGAGATCATGAAGCTGCTCAAGGAGATCCGCTCCGAGTTAAGAATGTCAGTAATTCTGGTCTCCCATGATCTAGCACTAATTGACGAGGTGTGCGACCGACTCGTCGTTATGCATGCCGGCACCTGCGTCGAGGTTGGAGCGGTTTCCGATGTGGCGCGCACACCATTGCACCCGTACACCATCGCCCTGAATCGCTCGCGCATCGATATTGCTACGCCCGGTGCTACGCTGGTCACCATCAAGGGCAATCCGCCCGCCGTTGGGGAGTGGCCCGCTGGATGCAGGTTCAACGAGCGCTGCGATTTCGTTCAACAAGATTGCACTGTGGGTCGCGATCCCGCGCTGGTCGAAGTCAGGCCCGATCACTGGAGCGCCTGTCTCCATACGGAACGGTTGGGAGGCACAAGTGAGTGACGCGCTGATCGAGGCCCGCGATGTCTCGGTGACCTTTGGCTCGGGGTCACGGGCGGTCCGCGCGGTACGCGGGGTGTCTCTCTATATCGATAAGGGCGAAGCCGTCGGCATCGTGGGTGAGTCGGGTAGTGGTAAATCCACGCTGGCGCGCATGCTGGCGGGCCTGCAGCGACCCGATTCCGGAGAAGTACGCTTCGCGGGAGAATCGATTTATCAACGCGGGAAGGCGTATCGCGGTGACAAGCGGCGCCTTGTCCAGATGGTTTTTCAGGATCCGTACGGCAGTTTGAACCCGCGCATCACCGCGCTGTCAGCGGTATCCGAGGCAGTGCGAGTGCACGGCGTAGGATCCAGTGCAGACGCGATCGCGAAAAGTCTCGAGTTGCTCGGCCAGATGGGCATCACCGAGCGGGATGCTGGTAAAAAGCCACGTCAATTATCGGGAGGGCAGCGGCAGCGCGTCAGTGTCGCTCGGGCTCTCTCCGCCCAGCCCGCTGTCCTCTTGGCAGATGAGCCCACATCAGCAATCGACCAGAGCGCCCAGGCGCAACTATTGAACCTCTTCAGGGGACTCCTGGATGGAGGACTTTCCATCGCCTTCGTCTCCCATGACCTCGGCGTCATCCGCTATCTCACTCAGCGGGTGTACGTGATGAAGGACGGTGAGTTCGTCGAGAGCGGTCCCACCATCGAAGTGTTCGATAATCCTCAGCAGGAATATACGAAGCAACTGATCGCATCGATTCCGGGCCGCGAAGTGCATCAGGCAAGATCATGACAGCGCAGCATCACGGCCGCCTTCGTGCGCTCCTAGAAGCTGGCACTACAGCTTTTGGAACAGCGACCGCGTTGCCGAATCCCTTCGCCATGGAACAGGTGGCCAAGTCCGGATTCGACTGGGTTTTCATCGACATGCAGCATGGTCTTTCCACCTACCGAGACCTACCCGAACTATGTATGATCCTGCGCCACCACGGCGTCACGCCGCTGGTGCGAGTTCCGTTCGAGGACAACTCTGGTGCCCAGCGGGCCCTAGATGCCGGGGCCGAGGGCATCATCTTCCCATACATTGAGGACACTGAAGCCGCTCACGCCGCGGCCATCTCCTGCAGGTACCCACCGGAGGGGATCCGCAGCTTCGGGCCGTATCGCGCTCCCTATGGTGCGGATCTGCCCCTCGCAAATAAGGACCTGCTCTGTCTCGTGATGATCGAGTCGGTGGGCGGTCTCGAGAACGTCGACGCAATCACTCGAACTCCGGGCGTCGATGGTGTGTTCGTGGGGCCGAACGATCTGTCCATCAGTCTCGGGGGCGGCCCGGTCATGGCGAACCTCTATGCGTTGGGCGGGGGCCAGGCTCCTGTGTCGGCCGCCTTCCAGCAGGCCCTGACCACCATCGCCAGCACGGCCCATGCCAATGGGAAGTACGCCGGGATTCAGGTAGGGACGGGTCACGCGGCAGTGCAGGCGGCATCGGCTGGATTCGACTACGTGGGGATAGGTGGCGACACAGCATTCCTGCAGGCTGGGGGCGAGGCCGAACTCGCCAATGCGAAGAAGGGTTGATTTACATGAGTAAAGTTCTGGTCCTCCATGTTGCCGATTCGGCCCTGGAGCCGTTCTATTCGGAGATCCTCGCGGCGTTGGGAGAGCGCGGAATCGAGTCAGACTTCTTTCAGGCCGACCAACCCTTGGAGCCGCAATTCGGGGGGAAGAAGGTTGTGATCGACATAGGGGGCTGGGGTCGGCCGGAGCACATCGAGGCAGGTCGCGCAGCGGGCGTTCAACTTTGGCAGGTCGTCGGCTATGGGCTCGATCACCTGGCCCTGAGCGAGGTCATGGCATCGGGGATTCCTCTTGCGCGCATCCCCGGAAATTCGACGGCGATTCCCCTAGCCGAACATGCAATGTTCCTGCTGCTCTCCGTCGTGAAGCAGGCGAATCTCGCGCGGCCAGAGTTGCTCAGCCAGCACTTCTTCGACGGAAACGCCAGCGAGCTTCGGGACAAGACCATGGCCATAGTCGGAGTCGGGGCGAGCGGGCGTGAACTTGCTGGCATGGCGCGTGGGTTCGGTATGCGCGTCGTGGGCGTCGACATCATGGATCCGTCGAACACCGATCTCGATGCATTAGGGCTGGATGCCTACCTGCCGATCGATCGGCTTGCGGAGGCTTTAAGCCAGGCGGACGTGGTCTCGCTGCATCTTCCCCTGACCTCGAAAACGAGGCATACGCTAAATGCCACAACACTGGCACAGCTCAAGTCCGGTGCCATCGTGATCAATGTTGCTCGCGGACCGCTGATCGATGAGGCGGCGTTGATCGACGCGCTGCGTGCCGGCCAAGTCGCCGGAGCCGGGCTAGACGTCTTCGAAGTCGAACCCCTCCCGCTGGGCAGCCCACTCTTGGAGATGCCGAATGTGGCGGTCACTCCCCACTGGGCGGCTGCGACGCGAGCCACCATGATCCGTCGTGCCCAAATGACCGCTGCCAACACCGGACGGGTCCTAGCCGGCGATCCCCCCGATTACCGAGTGCTTCCCGAGCACCTCTAATTATTTCCGGGGGTCCCTTGGTGCACGTCGGGGAGACGGCCATACTTGGCGCTTTGGGGCCTGAGATTTTCCCGGCTCCGGTAGATCGATGGGAGAGGTTGTGTCCGAAGTACCTAGCGTGATCCCGATTAGCCAGCGGCATCTTTGGGAACAGATAGCTGATGAGTTACGATCTGCAATTCTCTCCGGGGCAACCACTCCCGGAACCCGTCTGATAACCGCTGATCTCGCCGAACGTTGGGGCGTGAGCCGCGGCCCGGTCCGTGAGGCGCTCATGGCCCTCGAGAACGAGGGGATTGTGGTAAGTACCCGTCGGCACGGGACCGTGGTCGGTACCGCCTCCATCGTGGACCTCGAAGAAGTGCTCAGCGTCCGAGAGGCGATCGAGACTTTTGCCGCCGTCGATGTGTGCAAGCTTGGAGACGAGATCTCCCAAGCGGATCTGCGCAAGTTGGGTGCCCTGCTCAAGCAGATCGAGGTGGAAAAGGAAGAAGGACATCATGAGGCTGCACGCAACCATGACCTGGACTTTCATCAGGCCTTGGTCGATCTCGCGGCCAACTCGCGGTTCTCCGGGATTTACCGTCAGATGCTGTCCCAGAACCGCCATCATGTGCGCGCAATCGACCCGGCTCGCTGGCCGCTCGTGGGGTGGACGGACATGCGGGCACTGCATTACGCGATCTTCGACGCGGTTGTTGCCGGTGATGAGCAGGCGGTCCGGGAAGCAATTACTGAGCACTACCGCCATGCTCGCTGGCGTGCCTCGGAGCCGTTCGTTGAGAAAGTGCCGACGACATCGGTTCCCAAGCGCACTCGCCGGGCCTCGAGTTAGTGTCGACTGTTGACAATGCGTCCGGGCCTTGGGACGATCCTTCCTAGTTTGATACCTAGATACCAGTTCCACACAGATACATAAGGAGCGTGGCCGCTAATGTCATCTCCCAAGGGAAACCCCCTGCGGTCTCGGCTGGAATCCTCCGAACCCCTGTTTGGCGGCTGGTGCACCCTACCCACGTCCTTTGCCGCGGAACTTGTTGGCAACAGCGGTGTTGACTACGCCGTCGTGGACATGCAGCACGGTCTGACCGGCTATTCAGACCTAGTGTCCATGCTGCAGGCCATCAGCTTGGCCGGTGCCGTGCCAATGGTGCGCATCCCCTTCGGTGATCACGGGATCGCCCAGCGCGCGCTGGATGCTGGCTCCATGGGGCTGATCTTCCCGATGGTGAACACGGTCGCCCTCGCCGAAGTGGCCGTTCACTCATGTCGCTACCCACCTCTGGGTGAACGCAGCTACGGCCCGATCCGCGCGAGGCTGCACATCGACATCGACACCGAGTGGGTCAATTCGCAGGTCCTTTGCCTCGTCCAGATCGAGACGAAGGAGGCGATGTCGAACCTAGACGGGATCCTCGCCGTTCCCGGTATCGACGGCGTTTATGTGGGACCCGCGGATCTGGCACTGAGCCATGGCATGCCCCCGGGAAAACCGTCTGCGGAACTCGATGCATTGCTGTCACGCATCGTGGCGGCATGCCGCTCGAGTTCGCGAATCCCGGCGATCCATTCCCTCTCGGGTGCCGACGCCCGGGCCAAGGTGGCCTTGGGCTACCGCATGTGCTCTATCGGTAGCGACTCGGTCTGGCTGGGTTCGGGCTACAACCAGCAGGTTGCACTCGCGCGCGAGCAGGTATCCGAGGTCGCTGGCGGCCTGTACTGACAACTCAGAGGTAATCGGGGTGGAGGAGTAAGAAATGGAAACGGTTCGACTGACGACCGACCAGGCCATCGTTCGGTGGCTGCTTGCCCAACGCATCGAGGTGGACGGGGTCGAGAGCCCGGTGTTCGCCGGGGCCTTTGGAATCTTCGGTCACGGGAACGTTACCTCGTTGGCGGAGGCGCTCGAACCGGTGCAGGACCAACTCCCCACTTGGCGGGGGCAGAACGAGCAGTACATGGCATTGGCGGGCATCGCCTACTCGAAGGCGAAGCTACGCCAGCAGATCATGATCGCCACCACCTCCGTCGGCCCCGGCTGCAGCAACCTCATGACGGCGGCGGCGGTAGCCAGCGTTAATCGTATTCCGCTGCTAATGCTGTGCGGGGACTATTTCGCGCACCGGGCTGTCGATCCGGTACTGCAGCAGATAGAGACATTCGTCGATCCGACGGTCTCCATCTGTGATGCGTTCAAGCCCGTTGTGCGGTATTGGGATCGCATCAACCGGCCGGAGCAGATCATCCGATCGCTACCCCAGGCGTTGGCGACAATGCTGGACCCAGCAGATTGCGGGCCAGCATTCTTCGCCCTTCCCCAAGATGTCCAAGCCGAGGCTTTCAACTACCCGGTCACTTTATTTGAGCCGAGGGTCCACTACATCCGTAGGCCTGCACCCGACCCGCGTGACATTACCGAGGCGATCTCAATCCTGGCTAAGGCCAAGCGACCGCTAATCATCAGCGGCGGCGGAGTTCGATACTCAAAGGCGAATGCGCTGCTTGCTGACTTCGCGGCACGTCGGGGCATCCCCATCGCTGAGACGGCCGCTGGCAAGGCGACCGTGGTGGCCAGCAACCCGAACCTCGTCGGCACGATCGGTGTCATCGGCGCGGCATCGGCGAACAAGGTCGCGGAGGAGGCCGATGTCATCGTCGCCGTGGGTACCAGGCTCCAGGACTTCACCACCGGGTCGTGGACCCTCTTCCGTCAGCCAGAAGCTCGATTCATCCTCGTCAATACCAACCGCTGGGACGCGATGAAACGCACCGACTGCGCGGTCATCGGTGATGCGCTGGTGAGCCTAGAGGCGATCGACGCCGGCCTAGCTTCTTATCAGGCCGACCCCTCGTGGTTGGCGAAGGCCCATGAACACAACGCGGATTGGTCTTCCTACCTCCAGGGCTTGCGCGAACAGTCGGATCTTGATCCACCCTCGTACGGCCAAGTGATCCTGGCGTGCAACGCACTCGCTTTGCCTGATGACTACGTGGTGTGCGCGGCCGGCGGCATCCTCGGGGAACTCACGATGGCCTGGAATTCGCTGGCATCCAACACCTTCGACTCTGAGTGGGGCTTTTCCACCATGGGCTACGAAGTCTCAGGGGCGTGGGGCGCCAGCATGGCGCTGGCCACATCCGCACGGAAAGCCGGGGGCGAGGTCCTTACTTTCATGGGTGACGGCTCGTACCTGATGGCCAACTCTGATGTCTTCAGCACAGTGCTCACGGGCCATAAGGTGATATTCATCGTGTGCGACAACGGCGGGTTCGCCGTGATCAACCGCCTCCAAGTCAGTACGGGCGGAGCGGAGTTCAACAACCTGTATTCGTCGAGCCGACGCGTTCGAGATGCAAGGGTTGATTTCGTGCAACACATCAGTGCCATGGGTGCAGAGGCCGAATTGGTGAGTTCCATTGCCGAACTGCCGGCCGCATTCGCCCGCGCGCGTGCCTGCGACCGCAGCTACGGACTCGTCATCCCCGTCCAAGCATATTCCTGGCTCGAGGGAAGTGCCTGGTGGGAGGTTGGGGTTCCGGAGGTCAGCGTGCGGCCGGACGTGCGTGTGGCGCGCGGGGAGTTCGAGGCGGAGAAGAAGCACCAGAGGTGGAATTAGAAATGAGTGCCGATGAGTGGGAGTGAGGGCACGGGGGCTGGCGCCTTCGCGCGGAAGGTTGCGATCGTCACGGGCGCTGCATCGCTGATCGGCGTCGAAACCGCTCGGCAACTTCTGGACGCGGGGGCGAGCGTCCTCGCATGTGATACCGAGGAGAATGCGCACTACCTCACCGACCTCGAAAATGATGGTCGGCTCTTGGTGCTCCCCGGGGATGTCGCTGATGACGACTACCTCGTGCGGGCCGTGGACACCGCTAGGCAGACGTTCGGCGGGGTGGACATGCTCGTGACCGCGGCTGCGATTTTTGCCGACCCGGGTGTGCTGGCCACCCAAGATGATTGGCGACGTATCTTGGACGTGAACGTCGTCTCGGTCGCCCGACTCATCAATCTCTGCGCTCCCCACCTGAAGTCCCGAGGAGGTGGCGCCATCGTCATCGTGTCGTCCATCAGCGGGCACCGATCACAACCCGGCCGCGTGCTCTATCCCACCACGAAGGCGGCGTTGTTGGGGCTTTCACGAAACTCCGCGCAGGCGCTCGCCGCCGACCGGACCCGCGTTAACGCGGTGCTCCCGGGCTGGACGTGGAGCCGCAATATCGAAAGACGCTACGGAACTCGCGAGCGCGCGGATGCTTTTGCCGCGGAGTTCCAGTACTGGGGCCGGATGGCCGATCCCAAGGAGATAGCTGATGCGATCATCTTCCTGCTCTCCGAGCGGGCGTCGTTCATCACCGGCGCCGAGCTCAACGTGGACGGCGGCTATCTCGGGGCAGGCCCGGAGGCCACTGGTCAGGCGACGGAGAAGGTGCCGGTGATCTGCTCCCCGTGACCGTTGAACAATCACGAGGACGGTTACGTATAAGTCGGGGAGTGCGGAGCCCAGGTGGCTTCTATGGCTGGTGGATCCTCGCCATGGCCGTCATCATCTTTGGTTGGACCGCGATCGGGCAGACTCAGGGGTTCTCAGTCCTGCTTCTTCCGCTGGCCCAACAGATGGACTTCAGCGCGCGGGATGTGTCACTTATCTTCCTCGTTGGAGCTTTCGGCGGAGCCTTCCTGATGCCCTTTGTAGGCCGCCTTCTAGACGGCCGCGGCGCGCGCCGGATCCTGATCGCATCGACGATTGGGTACGCGGCGGCTTTCTGCGTGCTCGCTTTGTCCCCTAACAAGTACGTAGCCATCGTCTCCTTGCTGGCGGTCCGGCTGATCGGAAGCGTCGTGTTGTGGCTGGGAGCTTCGGTGCTGGTGACCTGGTGGTTCACCCGCAGGCGGGGTCTGGCACTTGGCGTGCTGGTGGGCCTGGGCTCGGCTCTGATGTCGCTCCAGGCCTACGGCTTTAGTGTGGCGATAGAGCGATCAGGAATTGCCTCGGGATTTATGATCCTCGCGGCACTGGTCTTGGTGGTCTTGCTTCCGGTGGTGATCTGGGGCGTGGTGGACCATCCGGAGCAGATCGGTCAGTACCCAGATGGAGAGCTACCGACGGTGGAGCACGAACCCGAGGGGCCGGTGCCTGAGGAGCTCACGGGATTCACGGTCGCCGAGGCATACCGCACCGGCTTCGCGTGGGTGATCACCATCGGGGCCGCGTTGGTCGCACTGGGCACCACGGGGTACCTGTTCCACGAGGCGGTGATCTTCATCGAGCAGGGTGAGACGGCCGCCGCTGCCGCGCGAAATCTGCTGCCGCAGATGATCGGCAACGGGATCTTCATCTTGATTGTGAGCGCCCTGGTGGATCGTTATCGCATGCGGTGGATCGTGCCTATCGCCATGGGGCAGCTGGTCTTCAGCATTTGGTGGGGCTTCCATCTCAAGGCAATCGACTCGTTGTGGCTGTTCGGTATCTGCTTCGGCATGACAACCGGTGTATTCTTCGGCTACGCCCTTGCTGCACTCCCGAAATACTTCGGAACCAAGCACGTGGGAGAGATCCGGGGTACCTTCGGCGCTATCACGATGGCCACGGCCGCCTTCGGGCCAATCGTCTTTGTGGTATTTCAAGATAACAGTGCCACGGTGCTCGTCGGCGTCACTGCCGTTGCGGCGGTGGCCATTTCGATCGCCTCGCTGGTGATCCGGTGGCCGAAGGATCTAGATGTGTCACCGGCGTTACCGACCACCGGATTACCAGCCGTTGGTCGTGGCGAGGTCGCGTAGGTACTGAAGGCTAGTCCGACAATCATTGATCGGGCCCTGGCCGGGCGCTGGTTCCTCAATGAGCGAGCAGTCCTGCTCGATCGCATACCAGCCGGTGTAGCCCGAAGACTCGAGTGTCTCGATTACTGCGGGCAGATCGACATCTCCTGCGCCGAGGGGTCGGAAGAGCCCACCCTTGACCGCGTCCCGGAATCCGACCTCCCCGCTCGCGACTTTTGCGGCCTGGGCGGTGGAAATATCCTTCAGGTGCATATGGGCGACGCGATCGGAGTGCGAGCGCACCACCTCAACCGGATCGATGCCCGCGGACAGCATGTGCCCGGTGTCCACGCACAGTGCCACGTCGCTTTCGTGGAGCAGCCGGTCGAGGTCGTTCTGGGTCTCGATCACCGTTCCAACATGCTGGTGGAGCGCGACTCGCAGCCCGTGGTCCTTCGCTATCGTGTCGGTCTCGGCGAGGTTTGCCAGGAATGTCGCCCACTCGGAGTCCGTTAGCGTGTTCTTCGCGTCGTACCCCTGATAGTTCCAGACTGGGCCGAGCACGACGACGTCCGCTCCCACGCGCTGGAACTGCTGGCAGGCTCGGATTAGGTAGTCACGCTTTTCTTCGAAGAGGGCGGCTGTGGCGAGGGCGAGCGGAACCCAGCCACCGATTACCTTGAGGTTGCGCTCGTAGAGGAAGCGGCCGAGTTCATCCGGTTCGGCGGGGAGATAACCGTCCGGCCCTAGTTCAGTTGCGCACAGCCCGAGGGAGGTCATTTCCTCGAGATACCGGTCGCGCGGGATGACATACCCCCAGCCCGGTGAAGGGTCGATGCCCCAAGTAATGGGCGCGGCTGCGACGCGATCGATAAAGTCCATGGGCGCTCCCGGCGTTGGTCAAGCAATGTTTACAGTCTACATGAAGTTAAGGGGCTGCATGAACTTGTGGTGCATGAATTGTGGCCGAATACCAACCTTTGCTTACAATTAATTCTCGAAAGTCATTGACATCACCTGGTCCCTTCGACATAGTGAGAGTGATCGATTCAGGAAGGCTACGCGCTGGGAGTTGAGCATGAGACTGGCGGGCAAGACAGCCATCGTGACCGGTGGTGCGCGGGGCTTGGGGGAGGCGTACGTGCGCGTCCTCGCTGAGGAGGGCGCCCATGTGGTGATCGCCGACGTGCTTGAGGACGAGGGGCGGGCTCTGGCTGCCGACCTAGTTGGGCAAGCGAGCTTCGTCCGTCTCGAGGTAACCGACCAAGGGCAATGGCGCGCACTCCTAGCGGATGTCGTGACGAATCATGGCGCTCCCTACATCTTGATAAACAACGCAGGGGTGCACTCCTTCGGGACCGTGCTGGAAGACACGTACACGAACTGGCGGCGGGTGCAGGACATCAATCTCAACGGTCCGTTCCTTGGAATCAACACGGTGGCTCCAGCCATGGTTGCGGCGGGTCAGGGCGGGGTGATCATCAACATCTCTTCGACCTGCGGGATCATCGGCTATGGCGACCAAGCGGCTTATGTGGCCAGCAAATGGGCGACCCGCGGACTCACCAAGGCCGCCGCCATCGACCTGGCACCCCATGGCATCCGCGTACATGTCGTGGTGCCCGGGCCTTTCGCAACCCCGATGACGGCGCCCTTCCACGGTGTGTTGACCGAACTTGTGAAGTCCCAGCCGGTGCAGCGCATCGGTGACCCAGCTGAGGCGGGACGACTGATCAGGTATCTGGTGCTGGATGCCACGTATTCGACCGGTTCGGAGTTCTTCATCGACGGTGGTGCCATGACCGGTGTGAGCCTTCCCGATGCGGCGAAGTAAAGCATGAGCATTAACGTGACCGTCCCGGCGATCCAAGGCGAGCCTGCGGAGATCTATTTCAGCGAGTGGCTGGTGTCCGCGGGTGCTGAGGTGGCCGAGGGTGCTCCGCTTGCACTCGTCGAGGCGGACAAGGCGCAACTGGAGATCTTGGCCCCGGCTGCCGGGCGGGTGCTTCGCCTCGATGTGCAGCCGGACGATCAGATTAGGGTCGGTCAGGTCATTGCAGTGCTTGAGCAGCAGTGAGTGATCTCGGGATCGCGGTCATCGGTCCCGGGGCGATCGCCGAGGCACACCTGACCGCGTTCGCCGCACTGGGGGGAACCCGACCGGTGTGGGCGGTGGGGCGCGACCCCGATCGCACGGCGGGCTTCGCTCGGCAGTGGGGAATCGAGCGAGCTGGAGTCGAAGTCGAGCACGCTTTGGCGGATCCGGATGTGGATGTGGCACTTATCTGCTCACCGAACCGGCTCCACGCCGCCCAGGCGATCTATGCTTTGGAGGCCGGGAAGGACGTCATCCTCGAAATCCCGATCGCGTTGAGTCAATTTGATTCGCAGCAAATCGTGCGGGTGGCACGAGATCGAGGCCGCCGGGTCTTCGCCTGCCACACCATGCGCTCCTTCGCGTCCATCCGCCATATGCACGACCTCGTCGCATCCGGTGCAGAGGTCATCTCCCAAGTGGCGGGCTTCTTCGCGATACCGCGACGGAACAACGAGGGCTTCGCGGGAACACGGACCTGGGTCGATGATCTGCTCTGGCACCACGCCTGCCACCTTGTCGATGCCACCCTCTGGGTGACCAGTAACGACGACATCGCTTCCCCCACGCTGTTGCGCGGGACCGACCACCCGGAGTTCGGCATGACGATGGAGGTAACTATGTCTTTCGGCATGGGCGACGACGCGTGGTGCATTGCCAGCCACTCGCTCACCTATAACGCATCCGCACTGTCCTGGCAGATGCGTTTTTGCGGAACGCATGGTGATTACCTCTTCGACTCGGGCAAGCTTTTCGGCACCGGCGGGGAGTTACTAGTCGAGGGCGCATCGATTCGTGACCTGGGTTTCCAGGATGCCCAAATTCTCGACGGTCTGCGCTCGGGACAGCCAACCGATTTCGAGGCACGCGATGTATTGCCGACAATGCGCGCGCTCCACCTCCTCGAGGAAGCAGGCAATCGATGATCATTGACGCGTACACCCATTGTGGTGTGGAGAAGTTCCAACCGTTGCCGGATGTCCAAGCGATGATGCGCACCGTCGGGATCTCGAAGGCTGTCCTGGCCCAGCATCTGGGCCAATTCGACAACTCCTACATCGAATCCTGCGTTCGCAGCACCCCACAGACGTTGGTGGGTGTGGCGATGATCGATGCCGCGGGTTCGAACGCGCGGTCGGCTCTGGACAAAGTCCTAGAGTCCGGGGCGTTCCGGGGATTGCGTATAACGGCGGAGATGCTGGTGAGTGCGCCGGCGATCGCCTCGGCTGCTCTGGAGCAGGGCCTGCACCTGGTGCTCTACTGTCCGGATGGGACCGAAGTGATCGCGGCTGCCCTCGGCGATCTGGCCGCTGGACCCGGCCGCATCATCGTGACCCACCTGGGTTCCCCGCAGGTCGCCGGCGACGTGATGACGAGGGGGGCGGAGGTCCTCGCCCTGGCATCCGATCCCCGAGTTCTCGTCACCCTGTCCGGAGCCGGGATGGCGTGCTTTAGTCCGCATGCGCCCCTGCACCCGTTGGTCCGTTCGGTCGTATCGGAGTTTGGTGCGGATCGGGTGCTGTGGGCGTCGAACTTCCCCGTCACCGGTGATGCGGTAGCCGTCGCGGCGGACCTGCGTCTGCTGCAGGACAACGTGTGGGGGCTTGATCCCTCAGCCATCGCGGAAATCCAGGGGAACGTGGCCAACCGGATCTGGTTCGCGGGCAGCAGGGAAGGTGTCGGATGAATACGGACGTAGCAGGCTTGATCGCGCAGCAAAACCTGCCGTGGGGGTCCTATCCGAATCTGAGTGCGGCCACTGCCTCACTTGACGGCCTGACTCCCAACGATGCGGCCTTGATGCTGTACCAGTTGTTGTTGATTCGGGCTTTTGAGCAGTGGCTGGTGGACAACGAGACCTTGGTGCATGGCCCGTTGCATTCGAGTATCGGTCAGGAGGCGGTGGCGGTGGGGGCGATCGCCGCGCTGCAGCGCCAGGATCAGATTTCCTCCACGCACCGGGCCCACCATCATGTGTTGGCGCGTGTGGTT
>CAMAWO010000057.1 GCA_945861925.1 Bifidobacterium breve
GGTGGTGCAGTGCTGGCGGTACCGGCGTTTCTCTTTCTCTTCAATTTCACGGCCCTTCAGGCGACGACCGCCTCCTTGGCAGTTGTCGCCGCATCGGCCGCATTCGGGGCTGTTCCGCGGTTCCAACTCGGCCAGGTGCGCACGCGGCAGGCAGTGCTGTTCTGGGTCCTGGGTCTGGCCGGCACATTCGCAGGCACGCGAATTGCGCCTGTCATCCCCGAGGCTGCCCTGATTGCGGGGTTTTCCCTCGTGATGGTTGGTGCGGCAATGGCTATGTGGCGCAAGGGATCTCGACCTGAACCGGAGGGCATTAAGTCCTCGAGCCTGTGGCTGATCCTGGTTGTTGCCACCGGGATTGGGCTGCTTACGGGTGTCTTTGGCGTTGGCGGAGGATTCCTTATCGTGCCAGCCCTCGTCCTTGTTTTCGGGTTTCCATTCGGTGTGGCAGCGGGCACATCGCTCGTTATCGTTGCGCTGAACAGCATGACCGCCCTCATGTTTAGGACTGACACCTGGCACGACATTGAATGGCGGGTGCCGCTCATCGTCATCGTCGGGGGTCTCGTCGGGTCAGTGGTGGCTTCGCGGGCGAATCTCGCTATTTCGCAACGACTTCTCGAACGTGCATTCGCATGTCTCCTCGTGCTGCTTGCAAGCTGGATGGTCATCGAGGCGACAGTGCTGCGAGGTCAGTAGACCTCACAGGATAGGCACGTCTGTATCCAAACTGAGATGCGAAATTCGTCGCGGCGCCGCCTGACGGCTGACTGGGCTGACGGACGTGACTGTGTTCATTATTTGCAGGCCCCGGGCACCTACCTGCACCCGTAGAGTCGGAAATCGAGAGAAGTCTCGATCTGGGGTGAGGAGTTCGCTCACTCCGTGATCAAGACACAGGGCAGCGATCCTCGCGTGGTGAAGCGCACCGCCGGCCACCCGGCGTTCACGAGAGATCGGAGCGTCTGCAGGTGGGTGGGCGACTCAAAAGCTAGGTCGTGATCGGACTTCCATTCGACGGGGCGCTGGCGCCTGGCCAACTCACTTCGCAGTGCCTCCTCGATCACACTGCGCACGGTGGTACAGGAATCTGCAGCGCAATGGCGAGCTTTCGCGGCGAGGTCATCAGGCAGTTCGATCGTGGTCTGCACGGCAAAGCCGTATCAGGTTATCCGCATCCACGGGTAAGCCAATACGGCTTCTCGCGGTGACGACAATCGGATGCAGACGACAATCGATGTTCTCGCACTCACGAATGCTCGCGGGTTGCGATGAACCGAAGGTCAATGTCGGACTTCAGGGTCTGACGACTAGGTCAGCCACGGTGGTGAATCGCTCGCAGTCGAGCGCTCAGGTCGTGAAAGTCGACGAGGGCGGGCTGGCCCAGGTCGGTGTGATCGGGAGTGCGAAGACGGGTGCCGCCACTGAGGGATCGGTCCCCGCGGGCTCGTCGTCCGCCTCGTTCGCATCTGTCTCGACCGCGGCTGTCTCGTCCGCATCTGTCACGTCGTCGTCTGTCTCGTGGACTGCTACCTCACCGGTGACGATCACGGCAAGCTCGACCGCTGGGGCTTCTTCGCCGAAGGATTGTTCGTTGATAGTCGTCTCATCCGTGGCGGCAGCCTCGGCTGGGAGATCGTCCTTGCCGAGCATCTTGCGGATCGTCATCCGAGGAATGGCTGTGATGGAGGCGACCTTGTTCTCCGACATGACCCCACTGCCCACGGCCTCATTAACGATCGCGGCGAGTGCATTGCGAGCGGCCCGCTCACGCTTCTTGGCCGAGCGCCAGTCCTTCGTGGCCTTCTCGAGGGCCTTGGTGGTCGAACTCTTTGAGTTATTTGGCTTGGACATGCTCAGGTTCCTAACTCGTCGGCGAGTGGGGCGAGAAGCTCATGCATCTCGTGCCACTCGAGGGCTTCGTCGATGTAAGGGGTGTCAGTGTGCGCACCACAGCTGCAGTCGAGGGTGAATCGGCACAGGGCATAGGAGAAGCCTGACGTCACATGGTGTGACGGCAGTTGCCTGCTGACCCGTATCTGCGGCTGGCCGTGACCACTGCGCGCGGAGAACCTGATGTTCATAATGACCTCCTAAATATTGAAGTCACTAGTCTATACATAGACAGTTATAAGTGTCCAGAAGTAGACACAATTTCCCCCTATGGCGTGTCGTCGTCCGCCGGAGTGGACAGGGCTGAGAGTGGAAAGGATGCGATCGAACTCACCGTTGCGATGACGGACAGGGCCAGTCCGATGATGAGGGTTACCGGCTGCAGGAGTCCGACGAGCATCGTCACCTGTGAGTCCTCAAGGGAGAGCCGAAGGGTGAGAAAAGCCGTTGCGACAATGGCGACGGAGAGCGTCAACCGGGATGACGAGAGCATTCGATAACGCATCAGGATTGCCTGCAGGGGACGTGACACGATGGCGCCGGCGGCGGGACCGAAGGTGATCGGGTCCTTGGCGAGCCGAACACGGTCACGTCCCAGACGGTGCCTTGGGATCGGGTTGCGGGTCGGTGGGCTGCTCAGTTGCTGGCCCGGTCGTGTCGCGCGCCGTGTCCTCTCCGGTTACTGGCGCCGGTTTGTCGGTGCTGGGTTTGTCTGCGCTGGGTTTGTCAGCACCGAGCTGTGCCTTAAGCGCGTCGAGGAACTTGCCGGTTGCGCCACGCGCTGCTGCGCCAACGGCAGGATCGGTCGCTGCCTCATCGAGTTTTGCGATCCCGGTCTTGAACACTGCACCGACCTGCTCTGCGACACCAGTGAGCGGAGCGCTGCTGGACTTGATGGCATCCTGCGCGTCGTCAGCGTGCTCTTTGAGCTTCTTTCCGAGGTCCTTGATTGAGTCGCCGACCCCTCGCCAGTCGGCTTGGCTGTTCTTCTCACTCATGGCGACTCCTTCGACACTCTCGATTGTGGTCCTAGTATCCATCGCCCGGCACCCTCATCGAAACCGAATCAAAGAACACAGGGATTGACGGATGTCAGGGGCGGGGGCTAGCGTATCCCGTATTCGAACAAATGTTCGAATACGGTTCGATCTCGGATTCGCGGCTGAGGTCGAACGGTCACGTACCCGTCTGCCGGGCTCGCCTCGACCCCGGGCCCGGCAGACGGGTCGACCTGAAAGGCCGCCACCGGTGAGTCGCCGTTTCAGGTCACCCACCGCCCAGGCGGTTCGGGTGACCGTGCATGAGAGCGGGGCTCCGTCGGGGTTTCGCTGGAGGGGTCGGCGCTACGAGGTGCAGGAAGTGCTTGCATGCTGGGTCGAGGCGACATTGTGGTGGCGGGAACTGGGTTCAGCAGGGTCGAATGGTCGGGCAGCGCATCGCGATGTCTGGCGGGTCGAAGCGGTATCGCGCACCGGAACCTCTGGTGTGTATGACCTGGCGGTGGTTGCCGATGCATGGCAACTCCTCAGGATCAGTGATTAGCCGGGTCGAACATCCAGCATTGACGAGGAGAGCGACATGATCACCCTGACGAGCACCGTAGCGACGGTTTGCCTGCCGCGTGCGGCCAGCACCGGGTCGCCGGCACGTGCGCCGCTGCCCGCAGCAGCCCGAGATCTCGTGGCCTCTGCGCGCAGGAGCCTGACCGAGGCTGTGATCGCGAGTACGCCGTGTGAGCGTTACGCGGCTGCGCATCTGGCCGCACTGCGCGCGGCGGCGGCAGTGCTCGCAGCCCGGAGCCAGCCAACCGGCAAGCGTCGGCGGCAGGTCCGCAGCGTTTGGGTGGTGCTGCCCGAGGTGGCAATTGAGTTCACGGAGTGGGCCATCTTCTTTGCCGCCAGTGCACGCAAGCGTTCCGCGGCGGAGGCGGGCGTGCCATGCGTCACCGCCCGTGAGGCAGATGACCTTGTCCGGGATGCCGATGCATTCTTGGCCCGTGTCACCGGGACGCTCGGCCTGCCCCATCAGACCATGCTGATCGCCGGCCTCCGGCATACCGGCTGATCGGCCTGTGCCCCGGCTGGTTCCCCCGGCAGCCGGTCCGCAGCGGTCGCCAGTTCGGCGACCCCCCGTGTCTTGTTGAGCTGGCGGCCGCTGCTCCTTCTTATCTGACTTCCCATGACGTCTCGTGGTTCAGCCGAGGCGATGCACGAAGGATCTGATCACTCATGGAATACGCATGGCCGCATCTGCAGGTGGCATCGAGCTACTCGCTGCAATACGGAACGTCGACGCCCCAGCGGCTCATCGACAGGGCGGTCGCCGATGGGCACAGCATCATCGGCCTCGCAGACCGTGATGGGTTGTATGGCGCGGTGCAATGGGTTCGGGCATGTGAACGAGGGGCGATCGCGACAGTGCTCGGTGTCGACCTTGCCGTCGAGTCGCTACTTTCGGATACCAAGCTGGTCCCGGATCACACGCTGAGCGCTGGCCGTCGCACCCCGGCCCGTGGCGGGCAGTGGATTGATGAGCATCGGCCGAGGGTCGTTCTTCTCGCGAAGGGCCGGCGCGGGTGGGCCTCCCTGTGCCGAGTCGTGTCGATCGCCCACGGCGGTGCCCATACAGAGCGGGGGATGCCTTGGCTGCCATGGAAGGTGCTCGAAGAGCACGGGGAGGACCTGGTCGTACTCCTCGGGTGGACATCGGAGTTCGCTGTGCATCTCGCGGGTGGCCGGGCGAACCGCGCCGATGATTCGCTGCGGGCTCTGCGCTCGATCGCTGATCTTGATCTTCGGGTCGCGGTCACCAGTCATCGAACCGCAGCCGGCCATCCAGCGTCGACCGTGTCGGCCGCCCGGATGTGGCAGTGGGCGAATGGATGGCGGATCCCCGTCGTGCTCACGAACGCTGTCCGGCACCTTGACCGAAGTGATGCACGAGTTGCCGATGTACTCGATTCGGCGCGACTTCTCGTACCGCTCGGCTCACGCCGCTTCTCACTCAACAATGGCGAGGCGCACCTGAAGTCGCCCGCTGAACTCGCAGTGGTGGCTGATGAGATCGCGGCGGTTGCTGGGTGCGATCCGAGCGATCTGCTACGCGGCACGCTCGATCTGGCGCAGGAGTGCGTGATCGATCCGGCTGGCGACCTTGGGCTCGGCGAGGTCTTCGTCCCCGAACTCGATGTGCTGCTCAACCGGCGGGTGTCGAGTGATCCAGCTTCGTCGATCTGCGAAGCCGACCGGATCCTGCAGCGGCAGTGTGTCCATGCGATCGATGGGGCCTACCCGAGGGCTGCAGACCGCAGTTCTGCGCGTGTCAGGCTCACCGATGAACTGCAGACCATCACGAAGCTGGGCTTCGCCGGGTACTTCCTCACCGTCGCCGAGGTCGTCAGGCTGGTCAGGGCTCGGGGGATCAGGGTCGCGGCCCGCGGATCAGGAGCGGGAAGCCTCGTCAATCACCTCCTCGGTATCTCGGGCGTTGATCCGATCAGGCACGGATTACTTATGGAACGCTTTTTGTCGCCATTGCGCCGAGTGCTGCCCGACATTGATATTGACGTGGAGGCCGCCCGCCGTCTGGAGGCCTACGACCTCATCTTCGAGCGCTTCGGGGCCGAACGTGTGGCGTGTGTGTCGATGATGGAGACCTATAGGGTGCGGCATGCGGTCCGCGATGTCGGCGCTGCATTAGGCATGCCACCCGGTGATATCGGCTCATTTGCTAAGGCTTTTCCGCATATTCGTGCGCGCGACGCCCGCGCGGCACTCGCTGATCTGCCCGAACTGCGCAACTCCAGCTTTGGCAGGCTCGCTGCGCGGGGCGACCTCGATTCATTCCTCAGCCTCGTCGAATCCCTTGATGGGCTGCCTCGGCACGTCGCCCTGCATCCGTGCGGGGTGCTGCTCTCAGATGCCTCACTGCTCAACCGGACACCGGTCGAGCCGAGCGCCGCAGGCTATCCGATGAGCCAGTTCGACAAGGTCGATGCCGAAGAGATGGGCCTGCTCAAACTTGATGTGCTCGGCGTACGAATGCAATCGTCGATGGCCCACGCGATCGACGAGATCGAGAGGACCACGGGGGAGCGAATCGAACTCGACACATCGGCACTTGACGATGAGCGGACCTTCGACCTCATCCGGTCCACCCGAACGCTCGGCTGTTTTCAGATCGAGTCGCCGGGCCAGCGTGAGCTCATCGGCAAGTTCGCGCCGGAGACCTTCGGTGACCTCATCATCGATATCTCGCTGTTCCGGCCCGGGCCGGTGAAGTCAGACATGATCACACCGTTCCTGCGGGCGCGCCAGGGCTGGAATGCGCCGCAGTACCTCCATCAGGACCTGCGGCCGGTGCTCGAGGAGACCTACGGTGTCGTGGTCTTCCATGAGCAGGTCATGCGCATCGTCGAGATCATGACCGGGTGCTCATTGGCAGAGGCCGATGAGAGCAGGCGTTCGATGAACTCGCCAGCAGGCATCGACGAGGTCCGGGTCTGGTTTTACCCTGCTGCGATTCGCCGGGGTTATTCGCTCGGCATAGTCGAGAAGGTGTGGGACGTGCTTCGGTCGTTCGCCTCATTCGGCTTCTGCAAGGCGCATGCCGCAGCTTTCGCCATGCCGACCTATCAGTCGGCATGGTTGAAGGCTCATTACCCGGCCCCCTTCTATGCCGGGATCCTCACGCACGATCCCGGCATGTATCCGAAACGGCTCATCCTTGACGATGCCCGCAATCACGGCGTGCGGATTCTCGGTCTGGACATCAATCGGTCATCCGAGGCCTACCGGGTCGAGTCCGGGCCGGACGCCACCTGGGGGATTCGACTCCCGTTCACCGATGTGAAGGGAATCTCCGATGAGGAGGTGACAAGTATCGCGATCGGCCAGCCCTACTCTTCGCTCGTCGATGCTTGGCACCGCGCGGGCCTAGCCCGCCCGACCATCGAGCGGCTCGTTATCGCCGGAGCATTCGACACGGTCTACGGCTTCAACTCGGACCGACAGGTTCGCCAACGCGGCCGCATCACCCGGCGTGACCTGCTCCTGCAGATCTCAGACCTAGCGCGGAGTAGTCGAAGCATGAATGACTGCACTGCCCAGTTGTCATTCGCGCTCGGTGACGATGAGTTGAAGCCGTCAGGGCTTCCAGAGATGAGCGCGTCCGAGCTCGTCCGAGCTGAGCTCGACGTTCTCGGACTTGATGTCAGCCACCATGTCATGGATTTCCATTCGGAACTGCTCCGACAACTCGGCGTGACACGGGCCAACCGGATGCTCTCCTGCCGATCACACCAGGAGGTGCTCATCGCTGGCGTGAAGGTTGCCACGCAGACCCCGCCGATCCGCTCGGGCCGGCGTGTCGTGTTCCTGACGCTCGACGACTCCACCGGGCCAATCGACGCCACCTTCTTCGAGGATGCCCAGGGCCCGTACGCGCGAACGGTGTTCGGATCCTGGCTGCTTCTCGTTCGAGGTGAGGTCCGTCGGACCGGCCCACGAGGTGTATCGGTCCGGGCGACCGGTGCCTGGGAATTGGGGTGGGTGCGCGATCTATGGCTCTCGAACGGGGCCGAGGCACTCCTTGGGATCCTCGACGCCGACCGCTTCGTCGACGACGGCCCGATGAGCAAGCGAGTACTCGTCCATGCGAGCGGCTTCCGCCAGTCGCCGTACGCGGATGTGCGGCCGGCCGGGCCAGAGCTCGGCAGTTCCCCGCTTCCGGCGAGAGGGGCCAGCCTTCCCGACAGGAGACTGTGGCACGCGAGCCCTGGGAGCAGCAGTGGATGGTAAAAGAGCAATGGCTGGTAGAAGATGGCAACTGTGAGTCGAAGCCAGGTCCGGCGGTCGAGTGGCCCCACGGGCCTCGGTGTTGACGATGGCGGCTGCACGATTCTTCATGTCGACATGGACGCCTTCTACGCATCCGTCGAACTACGCAGCAGGCCAGAGCTGCACGGTACGCCCGTCATCGTTGGTGGCGCTGGTGGCCGCGGCGTCGTGCTCTCGGCCACGTACGAGGCACGGGCCATGGGTGTGCACTCGGCTATGCCCATATCAAGGGCTCGCCGGCTCGCGCCCGACGCCGTCATCATCCCCCCAGACCACCGGGCCTACGCCGAGGTCAGTCGGGGCGTCATGTCGCTCTTTCACTCTGTCACTCCGCTCGTTGAGCCACTAAGCCTCGATGAGGCCTTTCTTGACATAGCAGGAGCCCTGCGCCGACTCGGCTCACCGACCGCGATCGGCGAGCTCATTCGCTCCCGAGTCTTTGACGAGCAGCGCATCACCTGCTCGGTTGGTGTGGCATCGACGAAGTTCGTCGCGAAATTGGCCTCGACCCGCAGCAAGCCGGACGGTATTCTCGTCGTTCCGGCCGAGCAGGTCATCGAGTTCCTGCATCCCCTTCCGGTGGGGTCGCTATGGGGGGTCGGAGAGAAGACCGAGGAGCAACTTGAGCGGCTTGGCCTGCGCACGGTGGGCGACATCGCGAGTACCCCGGTAGCAACCCTTCAGCGAGCACTGGGTCAGGCGACCGGTCGGCACCTTCATGAACTGTCCTGGGGTAGGGACTCCCGGAGGGTGAGCCCTGGCGAGCCGGAGAAGAGCATCGGCGCCGAGGAGACCTTCGATGACGATATTGACGACGCCGTGGCCATTCACGCGCATCTGCTGAAGCTCGCCGACCAGGTGGGAGCAAGACTGCGCTCGACAGAGCAGGTGGGTCGCACGGTCCAGCTGAAGGTTCGATTCGCCGACTTCACGACCATCACGAGATCCAAGACGATGTCCGGGCCGATCGATGTGACGCAGGACCTCTATGACACAGCACGAGGCCTCTTCGATGCACTCGGGCTCCAGCGGGCGAGAATCCGCCTCGTCGGTATCCGCGTTGAGGGCCTTCAGCCGGCGCAGGGTGCCGCGCGCCAGCTCACGCTCGGAGCGCCTGAGCAAGGTCGCCGCGAGGCTGAGATAGCAGTGGACTCCATTCGGGCCCGCTTTGGGTCGACATCGGTGCGGCCCGCGCGACTCGTCGAGCTACCGCCGGGTGAGGAGCATTCGCGATGACGAGGCAGGCACCAGTGATCGATCGGTCGAAATCGCCCACAATTCTGTCGAAATCGTGGTGGAATGTTGCGCAAGCGCCCTTGAGTCGGAGAGGAATGCGGCCATGACGTACCAGATTCGACCACTCAGGTTTCGCTCGACGGCGCTCAGGCATATCCTTAGGGAATGTAGCGTCCCCACGGGGCGTAATGTTTGTTCCGTTCCACCACGGAAGGGGTTTGGCCATGCCGCTATCTGAGCATGAGCAGCGCCTGCTCGACCAAATGGAGCGCGCTCTCTACGCGGAGGATCCGAAGTTCGCGACCAGCCTGATATCGGCAAACGGGGTACGTGCATCCCGTGGCCGTGCTGCCCTCGGGGTACTCGGAGTCCTTGTCGGGCTCGGGCTCATCCTGGCGGGCGTGAGCAGCACCATGATCGCACTCGGGGTCGGCGGCTTTGCCCTCATGCTTATCGGCGCAGTCATTGCCTACTCCGCGTTCCGCGTTCCATCGGCCACAGTTGATCAGGAGCCTGGCGCTCAGGCCCCTGCCGCTCAGCAACAGGATCCAAAGTCCAGTGGATTCATGGACCGTCTCGAGGACCGGTGGCGCAAGCGCAACGACGAAGGTGGACTCTAGCCCGATTGGGGTGGAGCACGTACCGGCGGCGGCACGTCGCAGGTACGTCCGGCGGGTCGGCCCGCGAATCTATCAGCGATCCATGCCACAACCGCGGGGCCGGCGACGACCGCGGTGGCCTGATGGGTGACCTCGCCGAGCCACAGCATCGAAATTGTTGAGCCAGCGGAGCACCACGACTGCTGAAGTAGCGCATTGGGCCAGGCGAGCACGACCTCATCAGCGGTGCTCTGAGCAATCATCACCGGCATGTCGGCTGGAAGGGGCAAAGGCGTCTGATCCTGACCGGCCCCAGCCCACTCCTTGTTCGTCAACGGGTCGGCGACGAAGTAGTCCTGACCGAGGTCCGTTCGGGCTAGTCCCTCGAGCGCGGCTACCGTGATGCACTCATTCGCGAGGCGCTCGCTGTTCGCCAGTCCGCGTGTAGTGACGACTCCTTCACGGGGCAGGTTCGGGTAGACGACCGGCCATGACTGCTCGACCTCCGGTCCGATGACCCACCCGACCGGGGTGTTCCACTGGGCCCCGATGATGCTGTTGAGTTCAGCAGCGGGTGCTGCGGCCGCGACCGCGATTAGGTCGAGTTCTGGTGCCAAGGATTTCGCGAGGTGCCCGGTCCACAGTGACGAGTGTCCGCCTTGTGAGTGACCCCATGCGATGAACCGGTTGCCGGCATGTGCCTCGGGCACGTTTCGTGCGGCCCGCACCGAGTTCACGACGTCGCGGGCCTCGGCCTGAGCAACGAGATAGAGGTTCGGCCCGGGAGTGCCCATCCCCACGTAGTCGGTCGACACGACGACCCAGCCGAGGTTCATCATCTCGCCCAGCCAGTTGTCTGTGTCCTGCAGGGGATTCTTCGAGCGGGACGGGGTACAGGCATCGCCCATGCCGAGGGTGCCATGGGCCCAGGCGACGACGGGTCGGCCCCCAGCGGGAGCAGGGGTCGAGGGAATGAAGAGCATGCCACCGGAGACGGCCCTTTCACCATCGGGCCGCTGCGAGACGTAGAGCATGCGGTATCCGGTACCACCCGGGACATCGACCCCCATTGGCTCCATGCGAACGACGGTGCCGAGTTCTTGCGGCATTGGCGATGGTGGCTCGTAGAACTGGGCGAGGGCGCCTTGTCGCTTGGCCGTCGTGCTCTCAGATTGATCGACGAAGATGAGGGTGCCGATGACGACGGAAGTGGCGAGCAGTGCCATGACCAGAAGGATCCACTTCACGTCTCGCATGGCGGTGACGGTAGCCCCCAGAGGCCCGGTGGCCCATGATGGGGTCATGTCAGGGAGCACGGAACTCGTCGTCGTAGTGAAGCAGCGGCCTCGTCGGGCTCGAGGCCCGCTGGAGATGCTGCGGTCGGCGGTGATCGGGGCCGCGTCGACAGTGGCGCTGAGCGTGGACCGGGTGGTGTCGGTGACGGTGAACGAGACACTTGACCGCGTGGTGCCCCCGGTTCTGGCCGCTGTCCTTGATCGACTTGACCTCACTCGGTTAGTGATCGAGCGGGTTGATCTCACCCGGGTGGTGCAGGCCACGTTGGATCAGATGGATCTCACGCAACTCGTCCTCGATCGAGTCGACGTTGACCGCATCGTCGATAAGGCGGACCTCGAGCGGATCATCGATCGACTACCGCTCGTTGACCTCGCCAATTACATCGTCGATGAAGTCGACCTTCCGCGGATTATTCGCGAGTCGACCGGTGGCATAGCGACCGACGCGATGAACGCCGTGCGTATTCAGTCGATCGGGGTCGACCAGATGATGACGCGAATCACCGATGCCGTGCTGTTGAGACGGAAGGCGCGGGTGACGACTGCTCCGGGCGAGGCCGCCCAATCAGGTGTCGTTCAGGAGGATGAAGCCTCATGAAGTTCAGTGAGTACGAGGCGTTCGTCGCTGCGGGCCAGAGAACCGAGGTGGGTGACTCCTCGGTTCCAAAGCAAGCCAGGCCCTTTCAAGGACATCGGGCCGGGCTCGTGACACGTACGCTTGCGGCGCTCATCGACCTAGGGCTTGTCGCACTGACGGTCATCGCACTGAATGCCATCGCCGCGATTATTCGCTTCCTCGTTGTGCGCACATCTGGCTTGGACATCCCGCATCTCCAGTGGTCGATCATGCTGGGTGCGGGATTGCTCTGGACCAGTTGGACGTGGGGCTGGGCTCTCACCGGGCGAACCTTCGGTGGCCACATCATGGGCCTGCGGGTGGTGAGCCGTTCGGGCGATGCCCTGGGCTGGGCAACGGCCGCGGTGCGGGCCCTTTTTTGCTTGGCCTTTCCGATAGGGCTGCTGTGGGTGCTGGTGAGCCGGTCCAACCGCTCGTTTCAGGACTCCTTCATGCGGACGAGTGTTATCCACGACTGGGTGATGTCGATCCCATCAGTGCCGGAGGAGATTCCACCGAAGAGCTAGCGCTCGCAGTTGACGGGGTGCTGATCTTGGCCGTCCGATCTCGATCGAGCAGGACAATCCACTGCTGCCCGGGCTTGAAGGGCATCGGGGAACCGTCCGTCCTGGTGAAGGTGGTGCCGGAGTCTGCATCCGGACGTTCCCAGTTGACGTTCCATGAACGGCCGTCACGCAGGATGATTGCTCGCCCGCGGCCGACCGTCTCGGCGTGTGGCGTGTTGCCGCCGCCCCTGTCGAAGTAATCCGAGGGCGTCTGGGTGACGTACTGGACGACGACCGTGGCGGCGTTCTGTCCGCGATCATGCTCCTCCGCCCGCGCGCGCTTACCGTTGAGCTGCACTCGGTAGAGGCCGGATACCTCGTCGTAGGTGAAGCCTGCGCTGGCATAACTCCATTCCACGCGCAGTTTCATCGCAGGAAGGCCGCCGATGGGGGGCTCCTGCGAGAAGGTGAAACCCATCTCATGGTCAACGGTGGCGTCGGTGGCGCGCTTGAGACCGATTCCCCCGTCAAGGAAGTAGTTGTACGGTGCCGGCCGGTCGAAGTCCCGGCTATAGCTCGAGGCTCCCCTGTTGGGAGAGATGTCGATGAAGGATGCGGCGGCCAGCTTTGGGAGGAGTTTGTGCTGCGCTCCTGAGTACGCGAACGCCGGACTCCCATACTGCGCGAGGAGGTCGATGTCGGTAATGCGTGCCGATCTCACGGGCCCGATTCGGCGGGGAATCGCGCTTGAAAACACCGCGGCAATCCGGGTGATGCCGTATTCGACCTCCTCGATGTAGACGATGTCGGCGTACGCGAGGCCCGCGTGCGGTTGAGCATTGCGCGTGTTGTCGAGCTTTACGACGAGCACGGGTCCCGGTGATGTCTCAGGCAGTCCGGTGAGCGGTGACGCAGGGAGCGGTGCTGGGGTTGGCGTGATGACCGGGGATGGTGTCGCCGCTGGCGCGCCGGACGGTGACTCGGTGGCCGTCGGGCTTGCCGGGCCGGAGCAGGAGGCGAGCGTGGCAATCGCCGGGACCGCGATGACCAGCGCGATGATGATCGCGGTGTTTCTCACCGCCGCGATGGATACTCGGCTCGCTCGCATCCCGCGACCCTAACCCAGCCGGTCCGGCAGCCGTGCCCGATGAGGGAATTGCGCAGGTTCAGGGTCGGCTTCCGCTTGGCGACGTCTGACGGGGCACGTCGCCAGTTGGCACGTCGCCGGATCGAAGATCCAGGATGCATCCGGGGGCAGTAAGGCTCAACGAGGTGGAGGGAAGTCTGCAAAATGCCACCTGAAATGGTTGACGGTGGAGCAAAGTGGAGTACAGTGGCGGGACATAGCAGGACCAGAGTGGTTCTTGTTGCAGGAGAGGTGAGTGAGGCTGGTGTTTCTTGGCACCCACGCTCCGCGCCTCGACGACAAGGGCCGACTCGTCCTGCCGGCGAAATTCCGCGATGCTCTGGCCCCCGGCCTCGTTCTCACCAAGGGGCAGGACCGATCGATCGTCGTATGGCCAGCCGCTGAATTCACCGCCTACGCGGCCCGACTCGGCGAGGCTTCCCGATCCGACGAACGAGCCCGCGCTTATCTACGAGTGCTCTTCTCCAGCGCCTTCGACGAGCAGCCCGACAAGCAGGGACGTGTCACGCTGCCGCCAGCACTTCGCGAGTACGCCGGGCTCGACCGCGACGTCATCGTCGTCGGCAACGGGCAGACCGTGGAGATCTGGGACGCGACTGCATGGTCCGCGTATCTCGCGAGCAACGAGGACGCATATTCATCGATCAATGAGGAGGTCATCCCCGGCCTCATGTGACGTCGTTGCGAGGTGAGGTCTCCACCCGCTCCATGCACAGTTCCTGACGCACTTCCCCGGCGCCAGGGACCAAAACATGCGGGAGCGGGCGGGGACCTGACCTCGCGATCGGCGAGGCAACACCAAGGCATGAGACACGACCACCAGCCCAGCAGGACATGAACAGGCACGCATTCGGCAGAACGATCACCTCATGAATCGACTCGGCGTCGTCCGCGATCGCACGACCGGAAACGAACAGGAGATGGGCCATGGCCATCATCACGGCGCCCTCACGCGCAACCAGTCAGGCGGTACGGGACCTCGCCACTCTGCTCGCCTCGCTCGCCCTGACCGGCGGGACCATGGTGACCCTCGCGATCCTGGTCCGCACCTGGAGTTGAACTGACCTATGGCCCCCATCGAACGTCACGTGCCGGTCATGCGGCAACGCGTCCTCGCGATACTGGCTCCCGCGATCCAGCACCAGGGAGCCGTCCTCGTCGATGCCACCCTCGGCCTTGGCGGGCATGCGGCATTCGCCCTCGAACGATTTCCCGACCTCCACCTCATCGGGATCGATCGTGATCGGGTGGCACTTGACCTCTCTCGGGAGCGACTCGAACCCTTCGGACCCCGGGCGACCCTCGTTCACGCCGTTTATGACGAGTTGCCGGAGGTGCTTGCTTCGCTGGGTATCGCGACGGTTCACGGCATCCTCTTCGACCTCGGGGTCTCATCGATGCAGTTGGACGAGGCTGGGCGTGGATTCGCCTACTCCGTTGACGCCCCGCTCGACATGCGCATGGACCAGGGCTTGGGCCTCACGGCGGCAGATGTGCTCAACACATACGACACTGCGGCGCTCATTCGCATCCTGCGTGACTTTGGTGAGGAGCGTTTCGCACCCCGAATCGCTTCGAGAATCGTCCGGGAGCGCGCGATCGCTCCGTTCACCAATTCCGGTCGACTGGTCGACCTTGTCAGGGATTCCATTCCCGCCGCTACGCGCAGGACCGGCGGGAATCCGGCGAAGCGCACGTTCCAGGCGTTGAGGATCGAGGTCAACGAGGAACTTTCCGTCCTCGAGCGAGCGATCCCCGTCGCACTTGACAGCCTTGCCGTCGGGGGTCGCATTGTCGTGATGGCGTACCAGTCCCTTGAGGACCGGATCGTCAAGCGAGCACTGGCGGAGGGTTCAAGGGTCAGGGCTCCGCACGGACTTCCTGTCATCCCGGACTCCATGCAGCCCTGGCTTCAACTCCTCACTCGGGGGGCAGAGAAGCCAACGGACGGCGAACTGACCGAGAACCCGAGATCAGCATCGGTTCGGGTCCGTGCGGCCGAGCGCCTGGATGTGGCGGCATGAGCATCACCACCCTCGATGACCGCAGGCCGCTCCCGAAGCCATCCTCAACCGAGTACGCCACGCGCGGTGCTCACGCCCGAAAGGGGCGGGGGCTCGCGCTGCGCGTCGTCGCACCGCCTCGCTCGGAGCGTGGTGGCCGGGGCTTGTTCATCCTCGTCATCATCGTGCTGCTGGGCGGCGGATTCCTCGCGAACCTCCTCATCAACACGTCAATGGCGCAAGGCGCGTTTCAGATCGGTGACCTACAGCAAGCCGCGACAAAACTCAGTGAGGAGCAGGCCGTGCTCCGGGAGCAGGTGGGTGCCCTCTCCGCGCCCACCGCATTGGAGTCCAAGGCGCGCGCCCTCGGCATGATCCCCACCGACTCACCGGTCTTCCTGAGCGTCCCGGGGGGAACGGTCATCGGTAAGCCCGCCCCCGCAGGGGCCGCCGCAGAGAAGAAAAAGAACAAGAAGGCGAACGGCAGTGGGTCTGCAGATACGGAGTCGACGCCAGCCAATGGAGCATCGACGGAGTCGACGCCAGCCAATGGAGCATCGACGGAGTCGACGCTGTGACCCAGACCCGGGCGCCAGTTCGCGCCAAGCCGCTTCGTGATTCACGCGGATATCGCCGCCCGGTGAGTCGGGACTTCCTCACTCTGGGCGACCCGCGAAAGCGCGGCATTGCCCTGATGGTCATTACCTTTCTGGTGCTCGGTGGATTCGCGGTGCGGCTCGTCGAACTTCAGGCGGTGAAGGGCGAGGCTCTCGCTGGCGAGGCACTCGACCAGCGGCTGCGAACCGTGATTCTCCCCGCGCTGCGTGGCTCGATCATGGATGCAAAGGGGGAGATCCTGGCGGCGACGGTCGAGTCCCGCGATCTCACTGCCGACCAGACGATGATCGTGGACCCACGTTCCGCTGCCAGCGAACTGGCGCCGATCCTCGGGGTTGATCCTCGGGTACTTGCCTTGAAGCTCACCGGCGATCGACGCTTCGTCGTCATCGAGAAGGGCCTTACGCCGGAGACCTGGCGGCGAATCGAGGCCCTTCGGATCCCTGGGATCGTTGGCTCCTCTTCATCGCGACGCATCTACCCCGCGGATGATCTCGCTGCAAACGTCGTGGGTTTCGTGGGGGCCGAGGGGGCTGGTCTGGAGGGCATTGAGTTCGCGTTCGACAAGCAACTCGCTGGGGCCGAGGGTACGACGACCTATGAGCGGGGGCCGGGTGGGAATGCCATCCCCACCGCGGAGAAAACCCGGGTCGAGGCGACCGCTGGGGTGGATATCACCCTGACGATCGATCGCGATATTCAATACATTGCTCAGCAAGTCCTCGCGGAGAAGGTGAAAAGTTCGCGGTCAGACAGTGGGACCGTCGTTGTGATGGATCCGCGCACCGGGCACATTCTCGCCCTTGCCACCGAGCCGACCTTCAACCCGAACGAGGTCTCGAAGGCGCCTGCGGACCAACGGGGCAACCGCGCGCTCCGCGATGTCTACGAGCCTGGCTCGACGAGCAAGGTGATGACCCTCGCCGCGGTCATCAACGAGGGCGCATCCAACATCAATGCGACGTTCGAGGTGCCCGGCAGGCTGGAGCGTGGCGGCAAGTTCTTTCGTGACCACGATGCCCCCGGAGCCGAGGTGCTGACCCTCGCCGGGATCATGGCGAAATCGAGCAATATTGGGGCGATCATGGCCTCCGAGCGGATCGGCGGGCGCGTCCTGCTCCGCTACTTGAAGAAATTCGGCATTGGCGAGAAGACGGGACTGAACTTTCCCGGAGAGGGGTCCGGCAGCGTTCCTTCCTACCCGGACTGGTCTCCGACGACCTTCCCGACTATCGCCTTCGGGCAAGGGCTGAGCCTCAATAGCGTTCAGGCGGCGAGCATTTTCGCGACGATCGCCAACGATGGGGTGCGCATCGAGCCCTCGCTCGTTGCATCCGTAACGAAACCGGACGGCACAGCGGTTCCCCTTCCCGCACCGAAAACCACCCGCGTGGTGTCGCCGGGGACAGCTGCCCAGATCCGCCTTATGTTGGAGGCGGTCGTCGGAGAAGGTGGAACGGCTCCAAAGGCCGGAATCCGGGGATATCGGGTGGGGGGAAAGACGGGAACCGCCCAGATGTTTGACCCCGTGAACGGCGGCTACGGTAAGGGAGTGGTTGCCTCATTCATCGGGATGGCACCGATCGATGATCCTCAGCTTGTCGTCGCGGTCGCCCTCGTGAACCCGAAGAAGGGACGCTACGGTGGCCAACTCGCGGGCCCGGTCTTCAAGCGGGTCATGACCTATGCCCTTCAGGCGCGCCAAATTCCCCCGACTGGCACCAAGCCTCCGAACCTCCCACTCGTCGTCTCCGGGAAGCCGTAGTCCAAGTGGAGCGACTGCCGAGGCCGGCGATCCAAGAGACGTCGATAGCTGCGTTGGAATTGGTGATCGGCCCCGACCTTGTCCGCGTGCACGGTAGTGCCAGTGGATGCGTCACAGGGGTCGAACTCGATTCGAGGCAGGTGCGGCCGGGCGACCTCTTCGCGGCGCTGCCGGGTCATGTGTTGCACGGGGCGGTCTTCGCGGAACAGGCCGTCGATCGTGGGGCAGCGGCGATCCTCACCGACAGCGAGGGCCTGAGCCTGCTGCCTGCCGATCTACGAAAGCGGATACCCATACTCGAGGTGACGTCCCCGCGGGCATGTCTCGCAGAACTCTCATCGACCGTCTACGGAAGGCCAGCCGAGGAAATGACAGTCCTCGGCATCACCGGCACGAACGGCAAGACGACGGTGTCCTACCTGCTCGAGGCAGGCCTACGCGCTGCCGGAAGAACGACTGGTGTGATCGGAACGATTGGAATCCGAATTGGCGACACGCACCTCACCTCGACGCGCACCACACCCGAAGCTCCTCACTTTCACGCGATAATCGGGCTCATGCGCGAGGTGGGTGTGGACTCCGTCGCGGTTGAGGTGTCGAGTCATGCACTCGAGGAGGGCCGGGTCGACGGCGTGAGGTTCACGGTCGCAGGATTCACGAATCTCAGTCAGGACCATCTTGACTATCACGGGACCATGGAGGCCTACTTCGCGGCGAAGGCCGCGCTCTTCACCCCGTCGCGCTGCGAATTGGCAGTGATCGGCATTGATGACGCGTGGGGCCAGCGCCTGAGTGAACAGGCGACCGTGCCGGTGGTCACGTGGTCCACGCGCGAGGATCCCTCGGCAACGCCGGGTGCTCCCAAGGGCGCCGACTGGACCCTGTCCACTCGT